>NZ_JBBLYU010000003.1:300000-449130 GCF_037911135.1 Phaeobacter sp. A36a-5a
AACCTCGGCGCGGTGATCCTGATGTCCCCGGATCTTGACGTTGAGGTTTTCCGCAGTCAGATGCGCCGCATTGACCCGGTTCCACAGCCCTTCGTCGTCATGGTTTCGCGCAAGGATAACGTATTGAACCTGTCGCAGCGACTGCGCGGAACACATAACCGCGGTCGGCTTGGCAATCTGAAATCACTGGACGATGTCTCTGAGTTGCCGATCGAAGTGGTCGACACCACCGCCTATGCCGATACGGCGGAATCCGGGCATTTCGTAGCCGCGACCTCGCCGGCAGTGCTGTCGATCTTGAATTCAGCCCGCCAGACCGCAGCAGCCTTTGACCGTGACGCCGTGTCGATTCAGCGGCTGTTCCCCGGTCGTTTGGTTGTCGAAAAGGAAGACAACGCGGTCGAAATCACGCTTTCGGAAAACTATCAGGCCAATGTGTATCGCGGTGAAGATCGCTGAGGCAGTCCACCAATCAGCGATGTCGCCGAAGATAGATGTAATAGGCACCGCCACCACCATGGCTGACATGGGCCGGGGTCACCTGAAGTACGACCTGCGACAGTGGCGGCAGTGACAGCCACTGCGGTACCTGATGACGCAGGACGCCACGCGGAACAGGCATCGGTCCGGGTTCATCTCGATCTTTGCCTTTTCCGGTGATCACCAGAACCAGCCGCTTGCCCGCAGAATGGGCTGACAGGACAAACCGAACCAGCGCAGGGTGGGCTGCATCGACCCGCATTCCATGCAAGTCCAGCTTCCCCTCCGGTTTCAGCTTGCCACGTTTCATCTTGCGGTAGGCTTTGCCATCCATCTGCATCGGCGCAGAAATCAGCCCCCTTGTCACACTGGGCTTCAGATCATGTCTGGTCGGCTGGGATGTGGCTTTGGAACCCAGTTCAAACAGCTCTGGCGTGAACCTCTCCTGCGGTGGCAGAGGCGATTTGCTCGGCCTGGGCTTGGGCAGGGGAGCGGTGGCTGGCGCAGTACGTGTTTTAGGGTGCAGCCGCTCGGCCTGACGCGCCACCCGGTGCCAGAGGTCTATTTCTTCGGAGGTCAGTTTGCGGCGGCTCATCAGAAATCCCCCGGCAATAGCGCATAGGCTCGCTGGATCGGAAGCAGCACCACCATGCGACCGGGATCGCGTAGCTTGCCAGCTTCGATCCCCGCCTCATCCCCGCTGCCAAAGAACACATCGGCCCGCTGCGCGCCCTTTATGGCGGAGCCGGTGTCCTGCGCAATCATCAAGCGCCGCATAGGTTTAGCACCATCCTTTTCCAGCCAGACCGGTGCACCCAGTGGCGTATATTTCGGATCAACAGCCAGGCTGCGCAATGTGGTCACCGACCGGTTCATCGCGCCCAGCGGGCCGGCAGAGGCTGGAATACGGCTCACCTCACGGAAGAACACATAGGAGGGGTTGTGCATCAGCAAATCCTCGCCGGCGAGCGGATTGCGCCGCACCCAGCGTTTGATCACCGCAGCGCTGACCTGATGGATATTATAAATCCCACGGCGAACCAATTCGGTGCCAATGGATCGATATTCATGACCATTGGCGCCGCCATAGCCAACCCGGATCGAGGAGCCATCCGACAGGCGAATTCGGCCGGATCCTTGGATTTGAAGAAAAAACAGCTCGACCGGATCATCGACCCAGGCGATCTCCAGCCCGCGCCCTTCCATGATGCCGCTTGTCAGAAGTTCGCGCCGTGTCAGCCATTGGCTGGAGTTGCGCGCCTCCGGCGGCTGCCGGTAGACCGGATACCGATACCGGGAGCTGGGCCTGCGCGCGCCTGACAGCTCAGGTTCGAAGTAACCGGTAAACAACGCCGGCGTGCCATCCTCGATCAGGACAGGGCGAAAAAGCAGCTGAAAGAACCCGCGCGCAGATTGCGGATCCTGTTCACGCGCAAGCGCACAAAGCGCGCGCCAATCCGGATCGTCCAGATCCCGGCAGGTCTGCAGGAAGGCGCCGAGCGCCTCCTCATGATCGTCCTTCGCCCAGCCTTCTAACTGAGCAAAGGATAACATTGTATAGGTCGTTTCTGCCTGCCCGCCCTGCGGGAACAAATATGCGCCAGCCCCAAGGGCCAGCGCACAGAGTGCCCGCCGGAGCCCGTGCATCATGCGTCCGTGGCGACCAGATGCCAGTTCGGATCCGCACTGCCCATGGTGCGGCCAAAGACCCAGGTGTCCTTCTGGCGTTTCAGGGCCTTGGGATCGCCCTCGACGATATCACCGCCACGGTCCCGCACGACGGAGGTCAGTTCCGCGACAAACCTCATGGTGATTTCTGCATTGCCTGTAGCCGGATCAAAGCTGGTATCGGTCAAGGTCGTTTCACGCACGCCGACAAATTCCGCCTCGATGGTCAGCCCCTGATCTTCGCGGTGCGAAACAGCGGTGACAAAGCTCTCAAAGACAGCGGGCGCGAGGAACGGTTCGATTTCGTCCAGATCCCCTCGTTCAAACGCCATCAGGATCATCTCGTAGGCTCCGCGAGCGCCCTGCACAAAATCCCGTACCTCAAAGGACGGTTCAGCTTTCTTCATTGCGGCAAGGTCTTTGGCCTGCGAACTATCCTCAGGGACATAGTCAATGATGTCATGGTCCGGCCCACCTTCGATTACCTCGAGCTCGGGACGGCGGCTCTGGCGATCTGATTGAGGCAGGGCCGGCTTTTCGAACCCTTCACGGGTGCCAAGAACGCTCTTCAGGCGCAGGATCAAAAACACGGCAATACCGGCCAAAACCAACAGCTGAATCACGGGCGACTCCATAACAACCTCTACGGTAGATGTTCATGCTTCGTTTGAAACTAAAGCGTTCCAACCTTATGTAGGTGACGGGTCGGCGCAAGTCCACCGTCCCGCGCAAGTTCTGAGGAAACCCCGCATGTATCTTTTTCTGGCCTTCCTGATGGTTCCGATCATCGAAATCGCACTTTTTATTCAGGTCGGTGGCGCGATTGGCCTGTGGCCCACGCTGGCCATTGTGGTCCTGACAGCGGTTTTGGGAACCTGGCTGGTGCGAACGCAGGGTAGGCTGGCATTGGGCCAATTGCGCACGTCTTTTGAACGGTTGAATGACCCCACGGAACCTCTCGCGCATGGTGCGATGATCCTCGTTGCCGGCGCGCTGTTGCTGACACCTGGATTTTTCACTGATGCAGTCGGCTTTGCATTGCTTGTCCCGCAGATCCGTATGGCCGTCTACCGGTACCTGCGTTCAAAAGTGACGGTTGCACGGTTCCAAATGGGTCCTGGGAGCATGCAGGGGCGCAATTACCCTGGTAGCCACCCCTCCGGTAGGCCCGGCGATATCATTGACGGCGACTACGAGGACGTCACTCGGGATAGACCGCGCAATGGCCCATCCGGTTGGGTCGATGACAAGAGGTAAGCGGCTCGCGTGACACCCCGTTGAGATACGTGCGCCAAGCTGCTAAGCACAGGCGAAACATAGTTTAGGAGTAGCTTCATGGCCGAAAACGGCGCAACAGAAGGCGTGCAGCAGCCGCAAGTCCAGATGAATATCCTGGGTCAATTCATCCGCGATATGTCGTTTGAAAACGTCATGGCGCAAAAAGGCGTCGGCGCCGACGCTAAGCCCGATGTGAGCGTACAGGTTGCGCTTGATGCAAAGAAGCGTCAGGCCGAAAATCAGTATGAAGTCATGACCAAGCTGAACATCGAATCCAAGGACAAGGAGGGCAATGCTGTCCTGTTCGTTCTGGAACTGGAATATGTCGGCATCTTCAACATTGTCGGCGTGCCGGAAGACCAGCTGCATCCGTTCCTGCTGATCGAATGCCCCCGCATGTTGTTCCCGTTTCTGCGCCGCATCGTCTCTGACGTGACCCGCGACGGTGGTTTCCCGCCGCTGAACCTCGACAATATCGACTTCGTCGCGATCTATCGCAACGAGTTGGCACGTCGTCAGGCCGACGCAGCTGCCGCCGACAAACCGCAGTAAGCATTATACAGCGGCGCCCTTGGCCCGCTGACAAAAAACGCCGCTGGGAAACCGCGGCGTTTTTTGGCTGGCAGTCGCGCGGGCGCGGGGGGTCAGCTGCCGGAGCTGTTCCACAGTGCTCCGTCACCCATCTTCGCAACAAACGCGTCATGCGCCTCCTGTTCTTCTGCGGTAAGTCGTGCGGGCAGGGGTGTCGGCCTTGCCGTAGGGCGCCAGTCCTCTGTTATCACAGTCCCGCTACGCGCCTTATCGCTTGATGCTGAAAGGCCGAAATCGGGCTGCCGACCACCAATCAGTTCAAGATAGACATCTGCCAGAATCTCGGAGTCGAGCAGCGCGCCATGCAACGTACGATTGCTGTTGTCGATATTGAACCGACGGCAGAGCGCATCCAGTGTCGCCGGCGACCCGGGAAAGCGCTTGCGCGCTATGGCAAGCGTGTCGATTGCCTGATCCATCGGCAGTTTTGGCAGGCCCATCCAGTCCAGCTCTGCGTTCAGGAATTTCATGTCGAATGCGGCGTTGTGGATGACCATCTTGGAATCCCGCACGAAATCCAGAAATTTCTGCCCGACTTTCGAAAATACCGGTTTGTCGCGCAATGTCACCGCACCGGGGCCGGGTTGTTGTGGCGGTTCAAGAAGATCCGGCCCGATGCCGTGCACCTTGAACGCGTCCTGCGGCATGGAACGTTCGGGGTTGATATAGACATGAAAGGTTTCGCCCGTTGGCATGTGATTGAGCAACTCAACCGCACCGATCTCGACGATGCGGTCGCCAGAAAACGGATCAAATCCTGTTGTCTCGGTATCAAGGACGATTTCACGCATCTGCAACCTGCTTTCTGATCTGGGCGAGGATGGCGCGCACCTGATCGCGCGCATGGTCGGGCGTATCGGTCTGGATCAGAAAATCCGACCGCGCTTTCTTTTCCTCTATCGGCATTTGTTTCTGAAGGATCTGTTCAAATTGCTCAACCGACATTGTGCCGCGCTCCATGACCCGGCTGCGCTGCGTCTCAGCGTCGATCCACACGCAGGCCACCGCATCCATACCTGCGTCACCCCCGGTTTCAAACAGCAGGGGAATATCGAAGACCAGAACATCATGCGACGACGATGCTCTGAAAGCCTCGCGGTCAGCGGCGACAAGCGGATGCACGATTGCTTCGATGCGGGGCAGGGCGCTTGCATCGCCGGCGATGATCTCACGCAGACGTGCCCGGTCGACCCGTCCGCCGGCGATGGCCGTCGGGAACAGCGCGCCAATCGGCGCAACAGCAGCTCCATCTGCATCGTATAGGCGATGAACGGCTGCGTCGGCATCCCAGACCGCACATCCTTCATCGGCAAAGGTCTGCGCGGTTGCGCTCTTTCCCATTCCGATGGATCCGGTTAGCCCCAGTGCAAAGCTCATGCCAACGCGGCCTCACGTGTGGCTTCATCGACCTCCGGTCGTTTGCCAAACCACCGTTCGAACCCTGGTACAGCCTGATGCAACAGCATCCCCAAACCATCTACCGTGGTACAGCCGATATCCTCAGCCCATTGCAGCATTTCCGTCTTCAGCGGAGTATAGACCAGATCGGTCACAACCGTGCCGGGGCGCAGGCCATCCAGCGGCACCCGCAGGCGCGGCTTTCCAATCATTCCCAGTGAGGTCGTATTCACGAGCAGCGCGGCCTGTTCGACGACGTTGCCAACCTGCACCCAATCCACCACCTGGATCCGCGATCCGAACTCACTGCGAAACTGGTCTGCCCGCTCCCGCGTTCGATTGCTGAGCAGGATCTCGGGGACGCCAGCTTCCAACAGGGAGGCAATCACGGCACGGCTGGCGCCGCCAGCGCCAAAGACGACCGCCGGACCTGATGCTGGATCCCAGTCAGGAGCGGATTGATGCAGATTGGTAATGAAGCCGTATCCGTCTGTATTATCTGCCAGGATTGACCCATCGGGTCGGAAGATCAACGTATTGGCCGCGCCGATCAATGTCGCACGATCCGTCACCTGATCGGCGATATCCATGATTTTCTCTTTATGAGGAATTGTGACGTTGGCCCCAACAAATCCCATCATCGGCAGGCTGCGCACAACAGTTTCCAGCTGATCGGCTTCAACATGCAGCGGAACATAGTGACCGGCAATGCCATGCGTTCTAAGCCAATGGCCATGGACCAGTGGCGACCGCGAATGCGCCACTGGATTGCCAATCACACCAGCCAGAGGGATGCGTGCGTCGCTCATTGTTCTATCACTCCCTGCAGGGCCAAATAGTTGAGCAGCTCGAGGAGGGGTAACCCAAGAACATTGAAGTAGTCCCCTTCGATCGTGCTGAACAACCGCACCCCTTCTTCCTCAAGTTTATATCCGCCAACAGCATGGCGGATACTGTCCCAGTTACGCGCCACATAACCGCGAAGATAGGCATCCGAGCTGGACCGCATCCGCAATCGCACCTGCCCAACATGCCGCCACATCGGTTGACCATCGCGGTAGATGACCGCAGCGGACAGTAACATATGTCGCTGACCCCGCATTATTTTCAGCTGCGCAAAAGCTTCATCCGAATCTTTTGGTTTTGATAACAATTTTCCATCAAACTCGAGCACCTGATCACAGCCCAATACAAGGGCCCCGGGATACTTGGCACTGACTTTGCGCGCCTTCGCTTCTGCCAGCGTATCGGCGATGTCCCGCGGCTTGGCCTCCTCGGCCAGGAGCGCGGATTTGATGGCCTCCTCGTCGATGCGGGCGGCGGCAACCTCGAAAGGAACGCCGGCCTGTCGCAGGAGCTGGGCGCGAATTTGTGACCCAGAGGCCAGAACGATGTGGGTAGACATGTGGAAAACCCCGTGGGCAAGAGTGTGATGGGCCTTGGACGGTTTGTATGAAATTTCGGCCATTTCGCAAGCCGTGGAGAACCTCAAAATCCCCATTTGCTTGCCGGCAGATTCGCCCTGAGAGGATAGGGATAACTTCCAAATCGTGGATATCTCAGTTGCTCCGATTTCACCCCAAGCTTATCCCCACTTCAAACTTAGCTTACCGGCACAGTATTCCTGGTGTTTTTATGGCCTGCCGGCAAGAGTCATCATGTCGCTGGGGGTAAAGCTGGTAAGTTATCCAGAGCAGGGATAAGCCAGTGGATGAGTCAGTTATCCACCGTATTTCAGGTGCACTACTAAAACATCATCCTTTTAAAATACTTATATTTTAAGGGGAGAGAGGGAACCGAGAGGCCGACCATGGATCTGAGCGATCTACTGTTTGAAATTTACCCCTACGCCAAATCGCTGCACATCATGGCCGTGATCAGCTGGATGGCTGGTCTCTTCTATCTACCGCGTCTTTTTGTCTATCACGTGGAACAGGCAGAGAAGGTGCCAGAGAGCCTTCCGATCTTTGTCATGATGGAGGAGAAGCTGCTTCGTATCATCATGCGGCCCGCCATGTACGTCAGCTGGGCAGCAGGCCTCGTAATGGTGTTTACGCCGGGGTTGGTGGACTGGAGCGCTATCTGGCCCTGGAGCAAGGGCCTGAGCGTTCTGGGGATGACCTGGTTCCATCACTGGCTGTTGTTCCGTCACCGGGACTTCGCAAACGGGCAGAACACCCGAACCGGTCGCAGCTATAGAATGATGAATGAGGTCCCGACACTGCTGATGGTGGTCATCGTCATATCAGTCGTTTTCAAGTTCTGAGCGGGGGTTTGACTCAAACGGCAACACCCCTTATGTATGCGCCTTAACGGGCCCGTCCGGGCACTCGTGTCTTCCTTATACCTATGACACCGCTCCCCAGTTAACAGTGGGAGAATAAAGGCCGTATATATATGACCGTTCAATCCCTGAACCTTTCCGATCTGAAGGCAAAAAGCCCCAAGGATCTTCTGTCTATGGCTGAAGAGCTTGAGATCGAAAACGCCTCCACGATGCGCAAGGGCGAGATGATGTTCCAGATCCTGCGTGAACGCGCAGATGAAGGCTGGGACATCGGCGGCGATGGCGTGCTGGAAGTGCTGCAGGACGGTTTTGGGTTCCTGCGCTCGCCTGAGGCAAACTACTTGCCGGGTCCGGACGACATTTATGTCTCCCCTGAAATGATCCGCCAGTATTCGCTGCGCACCGGTGATACCGTGGAGGGGCAAATCAAGGCACCGTTGGAGACAGAGCGTTATTTTGCGCTGACCAATGTCACCAAGATCAACTTCGAGGAGCCTGAAAAGGCCCGTCATAAGATTGCGTTCGACAACCTGACGCCGCTTTATCCCGATGAACGGCTGAAGATGGAGATCGAAGACCCAACCATCAAGGACCGGTCTGCCCGTGTGATCGATCTGGTTTCGCCGATCGGTAAAGGTCAGCGTTCTCTTATCGTGGCACCGCCGCGGACCGGTAAAACGGTGATCCTGCAGAACATCGCGCATTCCATCGCGAAAAATCATCCTGAGTGTTACCTGATCGTTCTGCTGATCGACGAACGTCCGGAAGAAGTCACAGATATGCAGCGGTCGGTGAAAGGTGAGGTTGTCTCCTCAACCTTCGACGAACCAGCGACCCGGCATGTTGCCGTATCTGAGATGGTGATTGAGAAAGCGAAGCGTCTTGTTGAGCATAAACGAGATGTAGTTATTCTTCTGGACTCCATCACAAGACTTGGTAGGGCCTTTAACACTGTGGTACCATCGTCTGGTAAGGTTCTGACCGGTGGTGTCGATGCAAACGCCCTGCAGCGCCCGAAACGATTCTTTGGTGCGGCGCGGAATATCGAAGAAGGCGGTTCGCTTACCATCATCGCCACCGCATTGATTGACACCGGCAGCCGTATGGACGAGGTGATCTTTGAAGAGTTCAAAGGTACCGGTAACTCGGAAATCGTCCTTGATCGTAAGATTGCGGACAAACGCGTCTTCCCGGCAATTGATATTCTCAAGTCGGGTACTCGGAAAGAAGACCTCCTCGTTGATAAGGGTGACCTGGCCAAGACATTTGTCCTTCGCCGTATCCTCAACCCGATGGGGACCACTGACGCAATCGAGTTTCTGTTGTCTAAGTTGAAGCAAACAAAGACAAATTCTGAATTCTTCGACTCAATGAACACCTAATACCCGGGCCGGCACGAAAGGAAGGTTCCGATGGACACGATCTTTGCGCTGGCCTCCGCTCAGGGGAAGGCCGGCGTTTCGGTTATTCGATTGTCAGGTCCTCAGGCGATCAACACCGCTTCTGTTATCAGTGGCGGTGCTTTGCCGTGTCCTGGGCGTAGTCTGCGGGTGATTTCCGATCAGGCTGGCGCTCGGATTGATGAGGCATTGATCCTGACATTTGCCGGCCCCAACAGCTTTACCGGTGAGGATACGGTTGAATTCCAGGTTCATGGAAGTACAGCTGTTGTAACCGCGATGCTTGAGCTTCTGGGTAGGTTCGATGATGTGCGCCTTGCGGATCCGGGCGAATTCACTCGGCGTGCGCTCGAAAATGGTAAGCTTGACCTTTCTCAAGTTGAAGCGCTGGCGGATCTTATCGAGGCTGAGACGGATGCTCAGCGTGTCCAGGCGCAAGCCGTTCTCGCCGGCGGCTTGGCAGACCTGGCCGAGCGGTGGCGCAAGGATCTCATTCGCGCAGCCTCACTTATTGAAGTGACTATTGATTTCGCTGATGAAGATGTCCCTGTCGATGTAACCGCCGAGGTTGCGGGGCTGCTCGCCGGCGTAGCTGCTGATTTGCAGCCGCAGATTTCAGGTGTTCAAATTGCTGAACGTATTCGGAATGGATTCGAAGTTGCTATTGTCGGCGCGCCGAATGTCGGAAAATCGACTTTGCTCAATGCGCTCGCCGGCCGTGAGGCGGCTATTACTTCTGAATACGCGGGTACGACGCGTGATGTGATCGAGGTCCGGATGGATCTGGCGGGTCTCCCTGTGACGCTACTCGACACCGCCGGCTTGCGGGAGACTGACGACCATGTTGAAGGGATCGGTATCAAACTTGCAAAGAAGCGCGCTCAAGAAGCAGACCTTCGCGTATTTCTGACCGACGATCCTGCTGCTATTGATATCGACATCGAGCCTGACGATATTGTGGTGGTTCCAAAAGCCGACCTGGCCGAAGAACATCAGGATGTGCTGGCTATATCTGGAAAAACCGGACAGGGCGTCGAGGCTTTGATAGTGGCTATCACCGATATCCTACAGAACAGGGCCGGAAAAGCTGGTATTGCAACGCGTGCGCGTCACAAGGAAGCGATGCGAACCGCATCTGATCGTCTAAACTCGGCACAGATGATCTTAGCCGGTGGACCTGAATACTATGATGTCGCAGCGGAGGATATCCGGTCTGCTATCCGTGCTTTGGAGATGCTTGTGGGACGGGTCGGTGTTGAGAACCTACTGGACGAAATATTCTCAAGTTTCTGCTTGGGGAAATGAGGAGTGTTTCACGTGAAACATCCAGATTATGATGTGATTGTTGTTGGCGGTGGTCATGCCGGCACGGAGGCTGCACATGCAGCAGCCCGCATGGGTGTGAGGACCGCACTCGTGACCCTGACCAAGGAGGGCATCGGTGTGATGTCCTGTAATCCCGCCATTGGCGGATTGGGGAAGGGGCATCTTGTCCGAGAGATAGACGCCCTTGATGGCGTCATGGGGCGTGTTGCAGATAAGGCCGGTATCCAGTTTCGACTGCTGAATAGACGTAAAGGCCCTGCGGTTCAGGGGCCGAGAGCGCAATCCGATCGTAAAATCTACCGCCTGCAAATGCTCGCCGAAACTCAGGATCAGTCCAATCTGGATATCGTCATCGGTGAAGTTATCGACTTTCTTATGACCGGTGACCGCATTCAGGGTGTGCGTCTCGCCGATGATAGTGAAATATTCAGCCAGGCCGTGATCCTGACTTCAGGTACGTTTTTAAGAGGCGTCATTCATATCGGGGACGTCTCCAGGCCCGGCGGCCGTATGGGGGATAAGCCCTCAGTGCGGCTTGCAGAGCGGCTGGACAGTTTTGATCTTCGCCTGGGAAGATTGAAAACCGGCACTCCGCCGCGACTGGATGGTCGGACAATCGCTTGGGATAGACTTGAAGGCCAGCCTGGAGATGAAGATCCCACTCTGTTCAGCTTCCTGAGTAAGTCAATTTCAGCGCCTCAAGTGGTGTGTGGGATCACACACACCAATGAAAAAACACATGATATCATCCGGGATAATCTTGCCAGATCTGCGATGTATGGTGGGCATATTGAAGGGGTAGGGCCCAGATATTGCCCATCCATCGAAGATAAAATTGTGCGCTTTGCCGATAAGACAAGCCATCAGATCTTTCTTGAGCCGGAAGGTGCGGATGATCATACCGTTTATCCAAACGGCATCTCAACGAGCCTGCCGGTGGATGTCCAAGAGCGCTACGTGCGCTCGATAGTCGGATTGGAAAAAACCGAAATACTCCAGCCAGGATATGCAATTGAGTATGACTATGTCGATCCTCGCGCGCTTGGGTTGGATCTAGCGCTGAAATCGCATCAAGGCTTGTATCTAGCCGGCCAGATCAATGGCACGACGGGTTATGAGGAAGCTGCAGCTCAAGGGTTGGTGGCTGGTCTGAACGCGGCGCGCTATGCCAAAGGAAACAATCCGGTCACATTCAGTCGCTCTGAAAGCTATATAGGCGTGATGATCGATGATCTGACAACCAATGGCGTAACTGAGCCTTATCGCATGTTCACATCGCGGGCTGAGTTTCGCCTTTCACTTCGCGCCGATAATGCTGATCAACGGCTGACAGGTATTGGCATCGAGTTGGGCTGCGTGGGAGAACGCCGTCACGCTGCCTTCTCCAAAAAAATGGAGAAGCTTGAGGCTGCGCGGGATGTGATGGATAGCCGACAATTCACGCCAAAGGAAATCAACGAGGCGGGCGTAACTGTGAACCAGGACGGGAACCGGCGGACTGCCACGGATGTGTTGGCGTTCCCGAATGTCGTTTTTGAAGATATCCTGCGCTTGCTTCCCGAGTTGGAGCAGTGCGAGGAGCCTATTCGCCGACAGATCGAGCGGGACGCTCTCTATGCGAATTATATCCTCCGTCAGAAGCGCGAGATCGAGGCGATGAAGCGCGACGAAGGATATCTTATTCCCGCTGATTTTACCTATGATTTCGAAGGGCTTTCGAACGAGTTACGCGGAAAATTGGAGCGATCACGGCCTGAAACCCTCGCGCAAGCTGGTCGAGTGGATGGCATGACACCAGCTGCGCTTGCTTTGATCCTTGCCAGGCTCCGGCGTGGCAGCACTGTGACCCAGGGTAGGACCGCCTGAGATGACTGAAATGCAAATTGGAAAGTCATATGTTTCACGTGAAACATATGATCGCCTTAAACATTATGAAAGTTTGGTAAAAAAGTGGTCTCCCAAGATCAATCTTGTTGCAAAATCCACTCTGGACAGTGTTTGGGACCGGCATATCGTCGACTCTATCCAGATTTGTGAGCTGACTGAGTTTCCGAAGACTTGGGTCGATATCGGCAGCGGCGGCGGCTTTCCTGGGGTGGTTGTGGCGATCATTGCAGCAGAGCGGGCGCCTGATTGTTCGATCACGCTGATTGAAAGCGATCAAAGGAAATGCGCCTTTCTACGCACGGCTATTAGGGAATGCGGAGCGACGGCAAAAGTGGTTTCTGAGAGAATTGAAAAGGTTCCATCAATCGGCGCCGATGTCATGTCTGCCCGCGCTCTGGCTGATCTGACGAATCTTCTTGGTTTTGCCGAACATCATCTTCATCCCGGTGGAATTGCCTTGCTTTCCAAAGGAGTGCAATGGAAAAAAGAAGTGGATAACGCGAGGAGCCAATGGCAATTCGACCTGAAATCTACTAGTAGTTGGACTGAACCCGAGGCGGTTATACTAGAAATCAGGGGAGTGACGCGTGTCTGATTTGTCCCGGCCGGCTGGGCCTCGTATTATTGCAGTCGCCAACCAAAAGGGCGGAGTTGGCAAAACCACGACAGCAATCAACTTGGCGGCGGCCTTGGTAGAAACCGGCTACAGGGTTTTGGTGGTCGATCTTGATCCGCAAGGAAACGCGTCTACAGGTTTAGGTATCGAAGCAGCCGACCGAACCCATACGACATATGATCTTCTCGTTGATGATGTCGCATTGAGCGATGTCATTCGAGAGACTGAGATCGAAGATCTTTGCATTATTCCTGCTACCGTCGATCTGAGTTCGGCTGATATCGAGCTTTTCACCAATGAGAAGCGCAGCTTCCTGCTGCACGATGCACTTCGTCAGCCGGCAATGGATGAATACGACTGGGATTATATCCTGATCGATTGCCCGCCATCGCTGAACCTATTGACGGTTAATGCTATGGTGGCTTCGGATTCGGTTCTCGTTCCTTTGCAGAGTGAGTTCTTTGCGCTGGAAGGGGTCTCTCAGCTGATGTTGACCATCCGTGAGGTGCGTCAAACCGCCAATCCCAATCTTCGTATTGAGGGGATTGTCCTTACCATGTTTGATCGCCGGAATAATCTGTCTCAGCAGGTTGAGCAAGATGCTCGCGGTCATTTGGGGGAGTTGGTATTCGAAACGAAGATCCCTCGTAACGTACGTGTCAGTGAGGCGCCGTCTTATGCGCTGCCGGTGCTGAACTACGACACAAACTCGCTTGGGGCGAATGCGTATCGCGCCCTTGCAGAAGAACTGATTGCGAGACATCAGAAACTCGCAGCCTGACCACAGCTGGAGGCGCAGTAATGTCAGAAAAGAAAAACAAACCCAGAGGATTGGGAAGAGGCTTGTCAGCTCTAATGGCGGATGTGAACCCGGAACCTGTTAGCACAGAGAAACAGGCAGTCAGAAGTACCGAAGTCATGGTGCCGATCGAAAAAGTAATCGCGAACCCGGATCAGCCGCGTCGCCAGTTCCTGCAGGAGGATTTGGACGATCTGACGGCGTCAATCAGGGAAAAGGGCGTACTGCAGCCGCTGATCGTGCGCCCGCGCCCAGGCGGTCAATACGAGATTGTTGCCGGCGAACGTCGTTGGCGTGCCGCGCAAGGCGCTCAGCTGCACGAGGTCCCGGTTATTATTCGGGATTACTCGGATGTCGAGATGATGGAAGTCGCCATTATCGAAAACATTCAGCGGTCCGACCTGAACGCGATGGAAGAGGCGCAGAGCTATAAACAGCTTATGGATAAGTTTGGCCATACCCAGGAGAAAATGGCCGAGGCATTGGGGAAGAGCCGTAGTCACATTGCAAATCTCGTCCGGCTGTTGCATTTGCCAGATGATGTTCAGACCTTGGTTCAGGAGCGCCGCCTGTCGGCTGGTCATGCCCGTGCTCTGATCACCTCAGACAACGCGTCAGAGCTCGCCAAGAAAATCGTCAAGGGTGGTCTGTCGGTTCGCGCAACTGAGGCTCTGGTGAAGAAGGATGCAGCGGGTCTTCAGGCTGCGACCTCTCGCTCGGCGAAGAAGTCTGCAGAGAAGGATGCCGATACCCGTGCGTTGGAAGCTGATCTATCAGCTGCCTTGCGTATGAAGGTGTCGATTGACCATCGTGCTGGTGGCGAGAGCGGGGTTGTATCTATCAGCTACGCGTCTCTGGATGAGTTGGATGATCTTTGCGGACGTCTCAGCCGTTAGGGCGCGTCCAAATAAAGACCATCACTGCACTTAGGACAATGGCCTGGATGATCAGGACATGTGAAGGGGCAGACAGTAGAATGGATAGGCTGAAAACGGCGGCAACCGATAGGGTTGCCGCTTTTTTTGCGGCCGGGCGAATCGCTCCTCTTTCGTGCCAGTCCTGAATCATAGGGCCGAATAAGCGGTGACTGATGATCCAGTCATGCAGGCGTTCGGAGGAGTTGGCAAAGAAGAAGCTTGCAAGAAGAAGGAAGGGGACTGTCGGCAGAAGTGGGAGGGCAACACCCAGTAGCGCCAGGCCAACACAGAGCATTCCGAGCGTGGCGTATAGAACCCTCATTCGATCACTCCACCAACAGTTCGCGGAGGACCGCATTCAAGACTGCACGACCGGAATCGGTTGCCCGCAGACGGTTGCCCGAAATCTCGATCATACCGATATCTGCCAAGTCTGAGATACGTTCAGCAGGAAGTGATCGGCCGGAGATTTCCTGAAAGCGATCACTATCTAGCCCCTCGACAAGCCGCATGCCCATCATCATGTATTCGGCGCTAGACTCTTCTGATGTCAATTGCGTGCGGCTGGTCTCACCGGTTGTGCGTTCGGCGGCATTGAGCCAGGCACCGGGTTGAAGATAGGTTTCAGTAGCATATCGCTGACCTCCAATGGTGAGGCGTCCATGGGCGCCCGGACCAATACCAAGGTAATCACCATACCGCCAATAGATCAGATTGTGTCGGGACTCCGCACCGGGTCGTGCATGATTGGAGATTTCATAAGCGGGTAAGCCATGATTGTCGCAGATTTCTTGTGTCGCTAGATACATCTCTGCTGCGTTGTCATCACTGGGAAGATCCCGCAGCTTGCCCTTGGCATAGCGATCCCCAAAGGCGGTACCTTCCTCAATTGTCAGCTGGTAGAGAGAAAGATGATCAATGGCCATCGACAAGGCCTGATCAAGCTCCTGTCGCCAGTCGGTGAGTGTTTGGCCCTGTCGGGCATAGATCAGATCGAAACTGACTCGGTCAAAGCAGTTTCGAGCCACATCAAACGCCTTCTGCGCCTCGGCGACGTTGTGCAAACGCCCCAAGCGGCGTAGGTCATCGTCGTTAAGTGCCTGAATACCCATAGAAATCCGATTGACGCCGGCATCTCGGTAACCAGCAAAGCGACCGGCTTCGACCGAGGTCGGATTTGCTTCAAGCGATATCTCTATGTCATTGGAAAAAGGCCATATTTCACGCGCCGTTTCGATGATGGAGGCGACAGTATCCGGATGCATCAGCGACGGCGTACCGCCTCCGAAGAAGATAGTGTTCAAGACACGACCAGAAAGCTCTGGAGCAGCGCGCAGCATCTCTGCGCGATAGGCGGCGGCCCATCTGGTTTGATCAATCTGCGCCGTGACATGGCTGTTGAAATCGCAGTAGGGGCATTTGGCCTGGCAGAACGGCCAGTGGATATAAAGCCCAAAACCCCCGTTGCGCCAATCATCCACCGAAACAAGCCTCGACGAATTTGGCAACGGCCTGGCCGCGGTGGCTGATCTTGTTCTTGGCCCAGCGATCCATTTCGGCGCAGGTCTGATCATGACCATCAGGTTGGAACATTGGATCGTAGCCAAAGCCGTCCTTGCCCCGAATGGGCCAGACGAGTTGTCCGGGCATCACACCTTCAAAGACCTCATCATGACCATCTGGCCAGGCCAGAACCAAAGTGCAGCGGAATTGGGCGAGCCGCGGGTGGGGGGCTTGTTTCGCTTCCAGTTCATTATGGGCACGCGTCATTGCCATCATGAAATCGCGTCCGTCACCGGTTTCTGCCCAGTCGGCAGTATACACTCCGGGGGCGCCGTCGAGCGCATCAATGGTGATACCCGAGTCATCGGACAGGGCGGGTAGGCCGGTCGCCTTTGCGGCGGCATGGGCCTTGATCCGCGCATTTCCGACAAAGGTATCTTCTGTCTCGGCCGGCTCGGGCAGGTCCATTTCGTCGGCACCAATTACCGTGACGCCAAACGGCTGGAGGAGATGCTTCATCTCCTCCAGCTTGCCTTTGTTGTGTGTGGCGACAAGCAGGCGGTCGCCGGCAAACTTGCGTGTCATGCGCAGGCTGCCTTTTGCATCTCGGCCAGTTCAGCGGTGCCTTTGGTCGCCAAATCCATCAGGGTGTTCAATTGCTCACGGCTGAACATGGATCCTTCGGCGGACATCTGGACTTCGATCAACTGGCCCGATCCAGTCATGATGAAATTGCCATCGACGCCGGCTTCGGAATCCTCCGGGTAGTCGAGATCCAGGACAGGTTGGCCTGCATAGATACCGCAGGAAACGGCCGCGACGGGATCAACAAGCGGGTCTATCTTGACCTCACCTGTCTTCATCAGCTTGTTAACTGCAAGCCGCAATGCCACCCAACCACCGGTGATCGACGCACAGCGCGTGCCGCCGTCTGCCTGGAGGACATCGCAGTCGATGCTGATCTGCCGTTCGCCAAGCGCGACTCGGTCAACACCTGCGCGCAGGGCACGACCGATGAGGCGCTGGATTTCGACAGTGCGGCCACCCTGTTTCCCCATTGCGGCTTCACGGCGCATACGGGTGTTCGTGGCACGGGGCAGCATCCCATATTCTGCGGTGACCCAGCCCAACCCGGTGCCTTTGATAAAGGGCGGAACGCGGTCCTCGATGGTTGCGGTACACAGCACATGGGTGTCGCCCATTTTGATCAGGCAGGACCCTTCGGCGTGTTTGGTGAAGCCTGTTTCGATGGAAACGGCGCGCATTTGGTTCAAGTCTCGTCCAGAGGGTCGCATGGGTCATCCTTTGTTTGCTTACCAATCGGGATAGCGCCCGCAGGGTTGACGATGCAAGCATGATTGACCTTTTGATGCTGCGCTCTTTAATGACAAGGGTAGGGGCGGGCGAAGCCTTGCGCAGAAACGGCAGCGACCACACATAGAGTGCGATGAACAGCAGTAGTGACATTCTGAAGGATATGAACGACCGGTCGCGGGACGTGTTCCGCGCTGTCGTGGAATCCTATCTTGAGACGGGAGATCCGGTTGGCAGCCGTACCCTGACGCGCTCCCTGAACGAGAAGGTAAGCGCCGCCACGGTGCGTAACGTGATGCAGGATCTGGAGCATCTGGGGTTGCTGAACAGTCCGCACACCAGTGCCGGGCGGGTGCCAACACAGGTCGGTTTGCGGATGTTTGTTGATGGTCTGTTGGAGGTCGGTGATCTCAATAATCAGGATCGTCAAAAAATTGATGAAACCATGGGTACGAATTCCGGGACCGGGTCCGCAGGTCTTGCAGGTATGTTGGATCGTGTCGGCTCCGCGCTGTCAGGCGTGACACGGGGAGCATCTCTAGTGCTGACGCCCAAGCACGAGGCAGAGATCCGGCACATCGAATTCGTCACCCTGGCCCATGATCGCGCTCTGGTCGTGCTGGTGTTCTCAGACGGCCACGTGGAAAATCGTCTGTTCACGCCACCGCCGGGGCAAACGCCAAGTTCGATGCGGGAGGCGGCAAATTTTCTGAACGCTTTGATCGAAGGGCGCACATTGGGCGATGTGCGCGGTGCGATACAGGAAGAGATCAAGGCCCGTCAGCAGCAGATCGACGTTCTGGCCCGTGAAATGATCGAAAGCGGTCTGGCGGCCTGGGAGGATGAGGGCAGCGATACGGCGCGACTGATTGTGCGCGGCCGGGCGAATCTGCTGTCGGAAGGGGGGGCGGCTGAGGAGCTGGACCGGATCCGAAACCTGTTTGATGACCTCGAACGGAAGCGCGATATCGAGGAGTTTCTCCAGCTGACCGAGGATGGCGAAGGTGTGCGCATTTTTATCGGTTCGGAGAACAAACTTTTTTCACTTTCGGGTTCCTCTTTGGTGGTGTCTCCCTATATGAACGCGGATCGAAAGATCATTGGTGCGGTGGGTGTCATTGGCCCGACCCGCCTGAATTACGGCCGGATCGTGCCGATTGTGGACTATACGGCGCAACTGGTCGGGAAGCTTCTTTCCGACCGGACTTAGAGGTGAAATATGGCAGAGCCCAAGAACGACGATTTTTTGGACGACATCACAGAAGCCGAAGCGGAAGAGCTCTCTGCGCAGACTGAAGAATATGATGATGCTGCACTGGAATTGGACAGCCTGCGTGCCGAACGGGATGAACTGAAAGACCGTTTCATGCGCGCGCTGGCGGATGCGGAAAACGCCCGCAAGCGCGGCGACAAGGCGCGTCGCGAAGCTGAGCAATACGGTGGGTCCAAACTGGCACGTGACATGCTGCCGGTATACGATAACATGAAACGCGCGATTGAAGCGGCGACCGATGAGCAGCGTGAAGTTTCTGCAGCGCTGATCGAAGGCGTCGAACTCACCATGCGGGCGCTGCTCGGCGTGTTTGAAAAACATGGTATGCAGGTCATCGCGCCGGAAGTGGGCGATAGATTCGACCCGCAGGTGCATGAAGCCATGTTCGAAGCTCCGGTTCCGGGAACCAAAGCCGGCGATATCATTCAGGTATCTGCCGAGGGGTTCATGCTGCACGACCGTCTTCTGCGCCCCGCGCAGGTTGGCGTGTCTTCGACACCGGCAGGTTGATACCGGCGGTCGTAGGCGGGCCTATGGCCCGTGCCTGCGGCGCGAGTATTTTTAGAAAGATGACAAGCGGCCCTTGGTGATCCAAGCTGGCCGCTTTTCTATGTCAGCTCGCGGCCTCCTTCAGGCGGTAGAGTGCCTCCAGCGCCTCTCTTGGTGAGAGATCGTCAGGGTGGATGTCGCCCAGGAGCTGTTCCAATTGTGACGGGCCTGCCGGAGCTTTCGGTTGCGGAGGCGGGGCGGCTGCAAACAGCGGCAAATCGTCGATCTGAATTTTGCCGGCGCCACTGCGGCTGCCTTCCTCCAGCATGTCGAGCACATCGCGCGCCCGGGTGACAACGCTTGCCGGGAGCCCTGCGAGCTGGGCCACCTGTACCCCGTAGGAGCGATCTGCTGCGCCTTTCTTCACCTCGTGAAGGAAGATCACATCGCCTTCCCATTCCTTGACTGAAACCGTGGCATTCTCGACGCCAGGCAATTTGCCAGCGAGCTGGGTCAGCTCGTGATAATGGGTGGCAAACAGCGCCCGGGCTCGGTTGACCTCATGCAGGTGTTCCAGTGTTGCCCAGGCAATCGAGAGGCCGTCATAGGTTGCGGTGCCGCGTCCGATTTCATCGAGGATCACCAGCGCCCGGTCATCCGCCTGATTGAGGATTGCTGCGGTTTCGACCATTTCCACCATAAAGGTTGACCGGCCCCGTGCGAGATCGTCTGAGGCACCGACACGGCTGAACAATTGGCTGATCAGCCCGATATGAGCGCTGTCGGCGGGTACATAGCTGCCGATTTGCGCGAGTATGGCGATCAAGGCATTCTGGCGCAGAAAGGTTGATTTGCCGGCCATATTCGGGCCGGTCAGCAACCAGATCGCGGCACCACCGTTGGCCGTGAGTGCACAGTCATTTGCCACAAATGAAGTCCCACCCTGCTGGCGCAGGGCCTGTTCCACAACTGGGTGCCGTCCACCGGTGATGTCAAAGGCTCGGGAGTTATCAACCGATGGTCGTTGCCAGTTCTCACCTAGGGCCAGATCGGCAAGCGCTGTAACAAGATCCAGTTCCGCCAACCCGCGCGCGGCAGCATTCAATCTCGCGGCATGGTCGAGAATAGCGCAGGAAAGCCTTGTATAGAGCCGTTTCTCTATTTCCAAGGCGAGGTTGCCCGCGTTCAGGATGCGTGTTTCGATCTCACTGAGTTCGACAGTGGTGAAACGCACCTGATTGGCGGTGGTCTGGCGATGAATATATGTCTCTGACAATGGGGCAGAGAGCATTTTCTCGGCATGGGTTGCCGTGGTTTCAATGAAGTAGCCCAGCACATTATTGTGCTTGATCTTCAACGAGGTGATACCGGTGTGGTCCGAGTATTTCTTTTGCAGGGCCGCAATGACGGACCGCCCTTCGTCGCGCAGCGTGCGGGCTTCGTCCAGATCGCTGTCGTAGCCTTCGGCAATGAAACCGCCGTCGCGCGCCAAAAGTGGCGGTTCTGCGATCAGCGCTGCGTCAAGGAGGGGGAGGAGATCATCAAACCCGGTCAGGCCAGCGAGTGCCTGCTGCAACAGCTCAGGCATCTCCATCGTCGCGCAGAGATTGGAAATCGCCTCCGCCTGGATCAGCGTATTGCGTACGGCGGCGAGGTCTCGGGGGCCGCCACGCTCAAGCGCAAGGCGGGAGAGTGCCCGATCAAGATCAGGTGTCTTGCGCAGGGTGGCCCTCAGAGATTGGGCCAGCTGCGTTTGCTCGACGATGAAGTCCAGAGACGCCAACCGCGCTCTGATCACATCGAGATTGCGGGAGGGGCTGGACAGCCGTTGTTCGAGCAGACGCCCACCGGCGGGCGTCACCGTACGATCAACCACTGAAAGCAACGAGCCGCTTCGCCCCCCGGTCATCGAGCGGGTGAGTTCCAGGCTGCGGCGGGTTGCGGCGTCAATCTGCACGACGCGGTCTTCGGCTTCCTGTACCGGTGGCTGAAGGAGGGGCAATTTGCCCTTCTGGGTGATATCAAGATAGTCGATCACCGCGCCCATCGCCGAAATCTCGGCGCGGCTGAAGGTGCCGTATGCCTCGAGCGTCGAGACCTTGAACAGATCACAGATACGTTTCTCAGCGGCGCTGCTGTCGAAGCTGGACTTGGCCAATGGGGTCACGGGGATCTGGTGGTCGTCAGCTATGGGACGCAGATGATCCAGCGCTGGGCCATCAGCCACAATCAGTTCGGAAGGGGCCAGACGCGCCAGTTCGGGCGATAGTCGTACGGCCGCGACTGGCATCACGTGAAATGCACCCGTCGAGATATCGGCCCAGGCAAGCGCCGCCACGTCGCGCAATTCGCAATAGGCGGTCAGAAAGTTATGACGACGCGCCTCCAGCAGGGAATCCTCGGTGATGGTGCCGGGTGTGACCAGTCGCACCACATCGCGTTTCACAACGGATTTGGACCCGCGTTTCTTGGCCTCTGCGGGGCTTTCGAGCTGTTCACCGACCGCCACGCGAAAGCCTTTGCGGATCAGCGTCAACAGGTATCCCTCCGCCGCATGGACGGGCACGCCGCACATCGGGATATCCTCGCCTTCGTGTTTACCGCGTTTGGTCAGCGCAATGTCGAGCGCTTCGGCAGCGTTTACAGCATCGTCGAAGAACATCTCGTAGAAATCACCCATGCGGTAGAACAGGAGGGCATCCGGGTACTGCGCCTTGATGTCGAGGTATTGGGCCATCATCGGCGTGACTGTGGACAAAGTTCGGCTCCGTAAAATGGGGGATTTGGTTGGCGCGACCTTACAAATCAGGCGACTGCGACGAAAGGTGAAAACGCAACTTCGTTGAGATGATGCGCGTGCTGAGCTATGACGCTTGGGACAGTGAGAGGACACCCAAAGCCAATGCCCAAAGCCAAGATTACCAACGAAGAGGCGCTTGCCTTCCATCTGGAACCGACACCCGGAAAATGGGAGATCAACGCAACGGTCCCGATGACCACGCAGCGCGATTTGTCGCTGGCTTACTCGCCCGGTGTAGCTGTGCCCTGCGAGGCGATCGCGGCGAACCCGGAGACGGCTTATGATTATACGAACAAGGGCAACCTTGTGGCCGTGATCTCCAACGGGACCGCGGTGCTGGGTTTGGGGAATCTGGGTGCGCTTGGATCCAAACCGGTAATGGAGGGCAAGTCGGTCCTGTTCAAACGATTTGCAGATGTGAATTCCATCGACATCGAGTTGGACACCGAGGATCCGGATGAGTTCATCAAGGCGGTGCGCCTGATGGGGCCGACGTTTGGCGGGATCAATCTTGAGGATATCAAGGCGCCGGAGTGTTTCATTATCGAGCAGAAGCTCAAGGAAGAGATGGATATCCCGGTCTTCCATGATGATCAGCACGGTACCGCTGTGATCTGCGCGGCCGGCCTGATCAATGCACTGCATATCTCTGGCAAGAAAATCGAGGATGTGAAGATCGTCCTCAATGGTGCCGGAGCTGCCGGCATTGCCTGTATCGAGCTCCTGAAAGCTATGGGCGCGCGGCATGAGAACTGTATCGTCTGTGATACCAAGGGCGTGATTTATCAGGGGCGCACCGAAGGTATGAACCAGTGGAAGTCAGCCCACGCCGTCAAGACGGAACTGCGCTCCCTGGAAGAGGCCATGAAGGACGCGGATGTGTTCCTTGGCGTTTCTGTCAAAGGGGCGGTGACACAGGACATGGTAAAATCCATGGCCGACAATCCGGTGATTTTTGCGATGGCAAACCCGGATCCGGAGATTACACCGGAAGAAGCCCATGAAGTGCGCGTTGATGCTATCGTCGCCACAGGCCGATCAGACTACCCCAATCAGGTGAACAACGTGCTGGGGTTCCCATATCTGTTCCGCGGCGCACTGGATATTCATGCGCGCGCCATCAACGACGAGATGAAAATTGCCTGCGCCCATGCCCTGGCAGGTCTTGCGCGTGAGGATGTGCCGGATGAGGTGGCGCTGGCCTATGGGAAATCGCTGTCCTTTGGCCGTGACTACATCATCCCGACTCCCTTTGATCCGCGTTTGATCCATCGCATTCCGCCAGCAGTTGCCAAGGCTGGTATGGACACTGGTGTCGCGCGTCGGCCGATCATAGATATGGATGCCTATGAGCACGGCCTGCGTGGTCGGATGGATCCGACTCAGTCGATCCTTCGCGGATTGAACGCGCGTGCACGCGCAGCGCAATCGCGGATGATCTTTGCCGAAGGTGACGATCCCCGCGTCTTGCGTGCGGCGGTGATGTATCAACGCTCCGGCTTTGGTAAGGCGCTGGTTGTTGGACGCCCCGATGATGTGCGTAGCAAGCTGGAAACAGCCGGGCTGGGGGATGCGGTACGTGAGTTGGAAATCGTGAACGCGGCCAATACTCAGCATTTCGAAACCTATAAGGACTTTCTTTATGAGCGGCTGAATCGCAAGGGGTTTGACCGTAAGGATGTTCACCGGCTGGTTGGCCGTGATCGCCATGTGTTCTCGGCCCTGATGCTTGCGCACGGGCATGGTGACGGCTTGGTCACCGGGGCGACGCGGAAGTCGGCGCATGTGCTGGACCAGATCAATCATGTGTTTGATGCGGATGCGACAAATGGATCGGCTGGTGTAACCGCACTGCTGCACAAGGGTCGTATCGTTCTGATCGGTGATACATTGGTGCATGAATGGCCGGATGAGAATGATCTCGCCAATATCGCCGAACATGCGGCCGGGGTGGCCCGTCATATGGGCCTGGAGCCACGGGTTGCGTTTGTGAGCTTCTCGACCTTTGGCTATCCGGTCTCCGAACGGGCCGAGAAAATGCACATCGCGCCGGCAGTTCTGGACAAGCGCGGCGTTGATTTTGAGTACGAAGGCGAAATGACGGTCGACGTGGCGCTGAACGCCAAGGCACAGGAGGCATATCCGTTCCAGCGTCTCACTGGTCCGGCCAATATCCTGATCGTGCCTGCGCGGCACTCTGCGTCGATCTCGGTCAAGTTGATGCAGGAAATGGGGGGCGCTACAGTTGTTGGTCCAATCCTGTCCGGTGTTGATAAACCGATCCAGATCTGCTCCACCACGTCGACTGCAAACGACATTCTGAACATGGCGGTTCTGGCTGCCTGCAACATCGGGTGATTTCATGGCGATCTGGAATTTGGGCTCAATCAACGCCGACATGATCTATGCGCTGCCTCACATGCCAGCTGCGGGGGAAACTCTTGCGGCGGAGGGGCTGGAGCAGTTCCTGGGCGGAAAGGGAGCAAATATGTCTGTGGCCGCCGCGCGCGCAGGCAGTCATGTCTGCCATCTTGGCGCGGTCGGACCGGACGGGGCCTGGGCCGTCACGCGGTTGTTGGAATATGGCGTCGACACGCGCCATATTGCGCAGCTGGAGGTGCCGACCGGCCATGCAATCATCGCGGTTGATCCGTCGGGCGAGAACCAGATTATCCTGTTTCCCGGGGCCAACCGTCAGATCGGCGAAGATCAGGTCGGCTCTGCGCTGTCAGAGGCGAGTGCGGGCGACATATTGGTGATGCAGAACGAGACCAACATGCAGGCCGAGGCTGCACGAATGGGTCGCGATCTTGGCCTGAAGGTTGCCTATGCCGCCGCGCCTTTTGATGCAGAGGCAGTCCAGGCGGTCCTGCCGTATCTCGACTATCTGTTCCTGAACGAGGTCGAAGCTGAACAGCTGCGTGAAGCGACCGGCAAGACGCCCGAAGCGCTGGGCGTGTCAGATGTTATCGTGACTCTGGGGGCCAAGGGCGCGCGCCATTATGCGTGCGAGAGTGGTGAAACCCACGATGTTGCAGCGCATTCGGTTGTTCCGGTCGACACAACGGGTGCCGGGGATACCTTCACGGGGTATGTGCTCTCGGGATTGGACCGTGGCATGCCGATGGCGCAGGCCTTGGCGCAGGCCAGTCGCGCAGCTGCATTGATGGTCACCCGCAAAGGCACCGCCGATGTGATCCCCGACCTGAAAGAGGTGCAAGACGCAAGTTTCTGACGACATCAATCAGTCAATATGAAAAAGGCGCGTGTTCCACCGCGCCTTTTTCGTGCAGTTATCCATGGTGCCGCACCTAGTGCTGCTTGGCAAAAGGCGCTGCGGCCCCCCATAGCTGCAATACCCTTGCATCGCGACCACAGGCCTGCCGATATCGCTTATACGCCTCCGATTGACGTTTGGGACCAAATCGCGTGAGCACCAGCCGGTTCCCTTTGTAATAATCCTGATGGTAGGCATCGGCGGGATAGAATGCCGTTGCAGGCAGGATCGGTGTGACGATGGCCTGACCGAGTTCTGCTTGCGCCTTGGCCTTGGCAGCCTCTGCGGCAGATTTCTGATCTGATCCAGAGACGAATATGGCCGTTCTGTAGCTGTCGCCGCGGTCGCAGAACTGACCACCGGCATCTGTCGGATCAACTGACCTCAGGAACATGGACAGCAACTGATGGCGCGTAACTTTTTGGGGGTCAAACCGGATTTGAACCGCTTCGTAGTGACCGGTGCCGCCGGCGGTGACCTGTTTGTACGTAGGTGATGGCACGCTGCCGCCCGTGAAGCCGGATACTGCCGAGAGAACACCTGGAACGCTTTCAAAATCGCTTTCCACGCACCAGAAGCAGCCACCCGCCACGGTCAGGGTTTCGACGTTCTGGGCATGGGCCTGATGACCTTTCAAGGCCACGGCCAGCACCATGAACAAGGTCAGTACGATTGGTCTAAGGGATTTGGTCGAACGCATCATGGCCTCCATCGTTGCTCTACTGTGGCTCGGGGCTCTTTCGGGCTCAATCACATGACATGGTTTGTCACGGCTTGGTGACGGGAAGTTACCGCTTGGAAATGGGATCCAATGCTTCTAGCGTGCGCCTCGCAGGAGGAGCAGATGACCAAGAAAATGAGTACGCACCAAGCGGAAGAAGATCAGCGCAACGAAGAGATCCTGATCTATCTGAACGGCGAGATTGTTCCGAAAGCTGACGCCAAGGTCAGCGTCTATGACAGCGGTTTCATGCTGGGTGACGGCGTTTGGGAGGGGCTGCGCCTCTATGATGGGACCTGGGCCTTCATGGATGAGCATCTGGACCGCCTGTTCGAGGCTGCAAAGGCGATTGATCTGGATATCGGCATGTCCCCTGATCAGGTCAAACAGGTCGTGCTGGACACGCAGAAAGCCAATGGTATGACCACAGATGCCCATGCGCGGCTGATGGTGACACGCGGCGTGAAAACTCGGCCTTTTCAACATCCCTCGCTGTCGCAGCAGGGACCGACCTTCACCATCATCATGGAGCATTCGCGCCCTCACCTGCCGCGCCCGATCCGGCTGGCAACCGTGCCACATCTGCGCGGACTGCCGATGACGCAGGATCCGAAGCTGAATTCGCATTCCAAGCTCAACTGCATCTTGGCCTGTATCGCAGCCGAGAAGGCGGGCGCCGACGAAGGGCTGATGCTGGACGTGAACGGCTTTGTGAACACGACGAACGCCTGCAATTTCTTTATCGTGCGCAAAGGTGAAGTTTGGACCTCGACCGGTGACTACTGCATGAACGGGATCACCCGACAGAAGGTGATCGACCTGTGCCGCGCCAACGACATCCCTGTCTTTGAGCGCAACTATTCACTGGTGGATACCTACGGCGCGGAAGAGGCTTTCCTGACCGGAACCTTTGGTGCGCAGACGCCCGTGGGCGAGATTGATGGTCGCCAGATCGGTGAGGGTGCCATGGGGCCTGTGACCGAGCGGATCCGCTCGCTCTACAAGGATCTCATCGCGCGGGAGTGCGCCTGATGCGGATTGCGATGTGGTCAGGGCCGCGCAATCTGTCGACGGCGATGATGTATGCCTTTGGCAATCGCGGCGATTGTGCTGTGGTGGATGAACCTTTTTATGCGGCGTATCTGGCGAAAACGGGACTGGAGCACCCAATGCGCGCCGAGATCCTGGAGAGCCAGCCACAGGAGCCGGCAGCGGTCGTGGATTTGTTGCTGGGGCCGGTCCCGGCTGCAAAACCGTTTTTCTATCAGAAGCACATGACGCAGCATATGATCGAGGGCATACCCCGTGACTGGATGCGTGAGGTCACAAATGTGTTTCTGATCCGCCATCCGGCGCGGGTCATTGCCTCCTACGCGGAGAAACGGGAAAATCCGACGTTGGATGACATAGGGTTTCGCCAGCAGGCGGAATTGCTCGATCTGGTCCAGAGTTGGGGTCAGAGTCCGGTGGTTCTGGACAGCAACGATATTCGCAGAGATCCCGCGCAGATGCTGGAACGGCTCTGTGACAGGATCGAGATGCCGTTTTCCCCGAAGATGCTGTCATGGCCCATGGGCGGACACAAGGATGACGGCATCTGGGCAGCACATTGGTATGGATCTGTCTGGCAGTCGACGAAATTCGCAGGACCAGAAGGACCGTTGCCCGAGGTTCCGGATGAACTGCAACCGGTTCTGCAAGCGGCATTGCCCTATTACGAGCAGCTGCAAACGACAAAGATCTGACGGAAGGGAACCAGGGGGGCGCTGCCCCCTCGCGCCTGCGGCGCTTCACCCCCGGAGTATTTTTGGAAAGATGACAGGCCGCAGGGCTGCGTCGTGATCAGCCGATCAGCTTGCCCAGTTTCATTGCCACAGCCATATCACCTGAAATTTTCAGTTTGCCCATCATCACGCCAGTCATCGGGTTCAGTTTTCCGGTGAGCAGCTTCTTCAGGTTTTCGGTACTGATGCGGATGGTGCAGTCGGTGTCACGGTTTTCTGTCGTGGCATCGCCATCTGCGAGAACGATGACGCCATCGTCGCCGCAATCGAATTTCAACGAACCGTCAAAGTTTTTCCCGGTCAGCCCGGCGCGGATACCATCCGCCAGCGGTTGAAGTGCCATCGTCTCCCCCTCGGTATCTTTGCGCCAAGGGTTAGGCATCCGTCTGTCAGCAGGCAAGGGTGACCAAAGGGGAGGTTACGTCAGCTTTCAAGACAGGCTGCTACGGGTGACCGGGCAGGGGGTTCCGTCGAAAAACGTCTCTAATACTTGTGAAAACACATCTGGTGCGCCAGGAACGGCAGCAAAGAGCGTCATTGATGAGCAGAGTTTCCTGGCGTCAGTTTCGCCGAGGATGGACGCGGCGCTGCGGTCTTTGTGGGTGAGCAGCAGCTCGCTCGCCTCGGTCAACCGCGCGTTCAGGACCGGATGGGCCAGATACGCGGTGGCCTCCGTCAGATCCTCGATCCCGTAGAGCTGCGCCATATGGGACTGGCCAAGGTCAGCAAGCTGGGGAAAGACGAACCACATCCAGTGGCTCGTCTTTTTACCGGCGGAGAGTTCGGCGCGGACATCGTTCCAAACGGTGTCCTGCGCCTCGACGAACATCTCCATCTCTTCGGTCAGATCGTCGTCTATATCATCTTCGATATCGACGCGGTCGCTCATTTCTTCAACCGGCGCTCGCGAGCGGCGAGAAGTTTCAGCCGCAGCGCGTTGAGCTGGATGAAGCCCGCTGCGTCCTTCTGATCATAGGCACCTGCGTCTTCCTCGAAGGTGACATGTGCTTCGGAGTAGAGCGAGTGATCTGACCAGCGGCCTACGGTGGATACGGAACCTTTGTACAGTTTAACACGTACGGTGCCGGTGACATGTTCCTGGCTGCGGTCGATGGCGGCTTGCAGCATTTCGCGCTCGGGCGAGTACCAGAAACCATTGTAGATCAGCTCGGCATATTGCGGCATTAGCTGGTCTTTCAGGTGCATTGCGCCCCGGTCCATCGTGATGGACTCAATGCCGCGGTGGGCTTCGAGGAGGATGGTGCCGCCCGGTGTCTCATAGATGCCGCGGGATTTCATGCCAACAAACCGGCCTTCGACCAGATCGAGACGACCGATGCCGTGCTTGCCGCCGTATTCGTTCAGTTTGGTGAGAATGGTCGCGGGTGACATTGCCTCGCCGTTGATGCTGACGGCGTCACCTTTTTCAAAGCCGATCTCGATGAATTCAGCTTCATTCGGAGCATCCTCCGGGTGGACGGTGCGCTGATAGACATAGTCAGGCGCCGCCACGGCGGGGTCTTCCAGCACCTTGCCTTCGGAGGAGGTGTGCAGAAGGTTCGCATCCACGGAGAAGGGGGCTTCGCCACGTTTGTCCTTGGCCACAGGGATCTGGTGCGCCTCTGCGAATTCTAGCAGACGGGTGCGCGAGGTCAGATCCCATTCGCGCCAGGGGGCGATCACCTTGATATCAGGGTTCAGCGCATAGGCTGCCAGTTCGAACCGGACCTGATCGTTGCCCTTGCCGGTGGCGCCATGAGCAACCGCATCGGCGCCGGTTGCCTCGGCAATCTCGACCAGACGCTTGGAGATCAGCGGACGCGCGATGGAGGTGCCCAGCAGGTAGAGGCCTTCATAGACGGCATTGGCGCGGAACATCGGGAAGACGAAGTCCCGCACGAATTCTTCCCGTACGTCTTCGATGTAGATGTTCTCTGGTTTGATGCCCAGCAGCTCTGCCTTCTGGCGGGCAGGTTCCAGTTCCTCACCCTGGCCGAGATCGGCGGTGAAGGTCACAACCTCACAACCGTATTCGGTCTGCAGCCATTTCAGAATGATTGACGTATCAAGGCCGCCGGAGTAGGCGAGGACAACTTTCTTGGGCGCGGACATGGGATTTCCTCTTGATCAGAACGCCAGCGGCCTATCCGGTTTTTGAC
This sequence comes from Phaeobacter sp. A36a-5a, assembly GCF_037911135.1. Lineage (NCBI taxonomy): Bacteria > Pseudomonadati > Pseudomonadota > Alphaproteobacteria > Rhodobacterales > Roseobacteraceae > Phaeobacter > Phaeobacter bryozoorum. The sequence continues at coordinate 329,968 of NZ_JBBLYU010000003.1, forward strand.
AGAAGAGCAAGGTTTTCCCCATATCGGAACCGGAGTGTCCGCATATTGGTCGCGTGCGACGATTGAGCAGTATTGGAGTCTGAATAGATGATCGGCTGGACGCTATTTCTACACTCGGTAAGCATGGTGCAGCGGAATTTGCCGCAGCTTCTGAAGATCTTCCTTGTTCCCTCGCTGATTGCCATGGGGATTGCCTATTTGCTTCTTGGCGGTCTTTTTGGTGGCGGCTGGATGCAGGAGCAGAGGGGGGAGGGCCCGCAATTATTTGCAGTTCTGTGGCGCATTGTAGGGATGTGGATAGTGGTTGGTGTGATCGGGGCATGGACCGCGGTCGTCTGGCATCGCTATGTCTTGTTGGAGGAACACCCCAACGGCTGGCTGCCATCTTTCTACAAAGCTGAGGTCGGCAACTACATCATTGGTCTGATCAAGCTGATCGCTATCGGTACCGTTGTAGTCGGCGTGGTGATGTTTATCGGCATTGCCCTGATTAGCGGAATGGGGATGGTTGGCCTCGCTTTCCTGCTCGTCATCGCCATATTGATTGCCGTCTTCATGTATCGGATTGTTCTGATCCTACCTGCGGCAGCGCTGGGCAAACCACTTGGGATAGGTGAGTCGTTTGAGTTGACGGTAGGAGCTTTTGGAACGCTGTTTGTCCTCGCGCTTTGCCTTTTTGGTCTGCAATTGCTGTCCGAACTGATCCTGTATCTGCTGGCCGATGCCGTGTTGATTGCTATTGTTCTGCAGCTGATATTTTCGGTTGGACTTGCAGTATTGAATATCAGTGCTCTCACTACACTATACGGCTACTACGTCGAGAAACGTGCGATCTGATCTGCGGTATTCTTCAGTATGCTTTGATCCTGCCCCCTTGTCATGGGGGCGGGGTTGGGTCACTCAAGTGGCATGAGTGATTTTCAGACCCAGGCCCGGGCCGCCGAACAGGCCATGCGCGCGATTTTCCCTGCCACGCCGCTGCAGCGCAGCACGCTGCTGTCGGAACGGTTCGATGCGGATATCTACCTGAAACGAGAAGATCTGAGCCCGGTGCGGTCCTACAAGATCCGCGGTGCGTTTAATGCAATGCGTAAGCAGCTGGACCAGTCGCTGTTTGTCTGTGCGTCAGCTGGAAATCATGCGCAGGGCGTTGCCTTTATGTGCCGCGAGCTGGACAAGCGCGGGGTGATCTTTATGCCGGTGACCACCCCTCAGCAGAAGATCCAGAAGACCCGCATGTTTGGCGGCGACAACGTCGAAATCCATCTGGTTGGCGACTATTTTGACGACACACTGTCGGCAGCTCAGACTTGGTGTGCAACGGAAGGCGGGCATTTTCTGTCACCATTTGATGATGATGATGTCATCGAAGGCCAGAGCTCCATCGCGGTCGAAATCGAGGCTCAGCTGGGCGCCGTTCCCGATCATGTGATCCTGCCGGTGGGCGGTGGTGGCATGTCGTCGGGCGTGGCCCGCTGGTTCGGCGACAAGGTGCATTGTCTTTTTGCAGAACCCTCTGGCGGCGCATGTCTGAGGGCGGCGCTAACTGCTGGACACCCGGTAGCACTGGACCATGTCGACACATTCGTCGATGGCGCCGCAGTTGGCCGCATCGGTGAGCGGCCGTTCGAGGTGCTGAAACATGTGCCCCTGCCGGACGTCCTGTCGATTGCCGAAGATCGGATCTGCACGACCATCCTTGAGATGTTGAACGTCGAAGGTGTGGTTCTGGAACCGGCTGGCGCGCTGGCGATCGAAGCCTTGCGCGATGTACGCTCCTGGATCCGTGGCAAGACGGTGGTCTGTCTCACGTCGGGCGGCAACTTTGACTTCGAGCGGTTGCCAGAAGTGAAGGAACGAGCGCAGCGCTATATGGGATTGAAAAAGTATTTCCTTTTGCGCTTGCCGCAGCGACCCGGGGCACTGAAGGAGTTCCTGGGTATTCTGGGGCCAGAGGATGATATCGCCCGGTTCGAATATATGAAGAAATCAGCGCGCAACTTCGGTTCTGTTTTGATTGGTATAGAAACCAAGCGACCTGAGAATTTCGCTGATCTCTACGTCCGGTTGGATGCTGCCGGCTTTGCCTATACCGACATCACCAGCGATGAAACCCTGGCGCAATTCGTGATCTGAGTAGGTACTGGCTCAGAGCTTGCTGCTCATGTCGCGCAGGAACTCTTCTTTTGACGCCTCATAGCTGGCGATGATCGTGGCTGTGTCCACATCCTTTGCCTCGCCCTGTGCCGAACGGCGCTCGCCTTCCTGACAGAGGCGGGAGAATTGAGAGAAGCCCAAATTGAGGGCGCTGCCTTTCAGGAAGTGCAAGTCCTGTTCCAAGGTGGTCAGATCCGGAGATCTCAGCTTTTCGATGACGCCTTCGACCTCTTCGAGGAAGATCTCGACAACTTCAGAGAAGTCCTCAGCGCCGACTTCCTCGTGCAGCTCCTTAGCGCGTGACCAATCAATCATCTTTGCAATCCTTGTTTTGATATCGCATTTTACGATTGCTTTACTTATAAACTCGTAAATCACCGTTTAACGCGAGGCTAGATCCATATTTCGCAAACTTCACTTCCTGTTAAGCGAAGAGCGCGATAGTGACTTGCGTTTAAGGTATCTTGCGCCGTTTTTTGTGGGGTTCACTCGGTGTTGCCAGACAGTTCGATCGAAATAAACCAAGAGGTTACGACCAATTCGATCCGCCGTGTCCTGGTGGTCGATGACAGCCGTCTGCAGCGACGAATCCTGGTGGCATCACTGAAGAAATGGGGATTCGACGTCGTCGAAGCTGAAAGCGGCGAGGTCGCGATGGAGATCTGCGAGAGTGATCCGCCAGATCTAATCCTCAGCGACTGGATGATGCCGGGAATGAATGGGCTGGAGTTCTGCCGGGCGTTCCGGGCCAAATCGCAGGATAACTACAGCTATTTCATCCTGCTGACCTCCAAGAGTGAAAAGAACGAGGTGGCGCAGGGGCTGGATGCCGGCGCGGATGATTTTCTGACCAAACCTGTCAGTTCGGACGAGCTGCGCGCCAGAATCTCTGCGGGTGAGCGTATCCTGCGGATGCAGCGAGAACTCTCAGAGAAGAACCGGATCGTCTCGGATACGCTGGATGAATTGCAGCGGGTCTATGATGCTATCGACAAGGATCTGATTCAGGCGCGCAAAATTCAGGAATCGCTGGTTCCAGAACTGTCGCGAAAATTCGGGTCATCCACTGTCAGCCTGCTCTTGAAACCCTGCGGTCATATCGGTGGTGATCTGGTTGGCATGTTTTCACCCGGGGTGAATCGGATTGGCTTTTACTCGGTCGATGTCTCCGGTCATGGCATTACGTCCGCAATGATGACGGCGCGACTTGGCGGCTATTTGTCGTCGACCTATTTCGATCAGAACGTCGGCATGGAGAAGCGATTCAACCGCTTTTACGCCCTTCGCCAACCTGAAGAAGTTGCAAGCCTGCTGAATGCCCGGCTGATCGCCGACACCGGGATCGAAGAGTATTTTACTATGGCCTATTGCATCGTCGATCTGCGCAGCGGCGTGTTGAAGATGGTGCAGGCCGGCCATCCGCACCCATTGCTGATCCGCAAGGATGGCAGCACAGAATTCATCGGGAAGGGCGGCGTTCCTGTGGGGCTGGTGCCAGATATCACCTATTCCCAAGAAGATGTGGTGATGGAGAAGGGCGACAGGCTGCTGCTGTATTCGGACGGTTTTACTGAGGCGCGTTTGGAGAATGGCGAGATGCTCGAGGCCGAGGGATTGGTGGATCTGATCGGCAAGTGCAACTCGGATCAGACCGGCCAGGAATTCCTCGACGATCTCTACTGGAACCTGACACAGGTGATGTCGTCGCAATACGGTTTGGAGGATGATGTATCCGCCACCCTATTCGAATATGAAGGCCCGTAAGCTGAGCCTGCACCGGGTCGCTCGCCAATCTTCGGCCGATTTCTAGCTTTGTCCCATCCATCGCGCGATATATCCGGCAAAGTGGCGATCACCGGCATTACCGAGCATCTCTTGCGCGACATCCGCTCGCATCCAGAGCGCTTCATGCAGTGGTTCGCTCGGGTCTGAGATCTGCCGGGCCGGGCGCGCAATATAGATATGGCAGAGTTTCTCAGCCCATAGATCATACTCCGGCATATAGGCAAACCGGCGGAATGCCCCCAGCTTGCGGGGGGAGGAAATGGTCCAGCCGGTCTCCTCCATCACCTCGCGGTGCAATGCAGGAATAGGTGATTCGCCCGGATCTATGCCGCCTCCGGGCAGCTGAATATCCGGGCCTGGATCCTGCTGGCAGGTCACCAGAAGCTTGCCATTTCGCGGCAAGAGAGCGTAGACGCCGGGCCTGCGCCGGTATCTTTTCGATTTATCCGGCGTATCGCCAAAACGTCTGATCACGGCGCTGACCTCTTCACTCTGATGGTGTAAACCCTATATAGGCCCGATATGCCAATCCACGGCGCGTAAGGAAACCCCATGACACTTGTATCGAAAATCGCGTGGGACGATACCGTCCTGCCCTTCCAGCTTGACGTATCGGACATGCGCGGCCGCGTTGCGCGGCTGGACGGTGTGTTGGATGGTATTCTGAAGCAGCATAATTACCCACCTGTCGTCGAGGCGCTGGTGGCCGAGATGGCATTGCTGACGGCTTTGATTGGTCAGACAGTCAAATTGCAATGGAAACTGTCCTTGCAGGTGCAGTCCAAAGGTGCGGTGAGGATGATCGCGACCGACTACTATGCCCCCCAGGCAGAAGGCGAGCCGGCCCGTATCCGCGCCTATGCCAGCTATGATGAAACACGGCTGACGGATGGCGCCCCCTTTGATCAGGTGGGAGAAGGGTATTTTGCGATTCTTGTCGATCAGGGTGAAGGGATGAAACCCTATCAGGGGATCACCCCTCTGGCGGGCGGATCGCTGGCCACCTGTGCCGAAGCCTATTTCGCCCAGTCCGAGCAGCTGCCAACGCGGTTCTCGCTCAGCTTTGGCCGTTCCGCCGAGCCTGGTGTGCCGGAGCACTGGCGGGCCGGAGGGATTATGCTACAGCAGATGCCAAAGGCGTCGCCGTTTGTTGCTGACGGTGCCGGCTCTGGTGATACGCTGGTGGCTGAAGATCTGGTGAACGGCGAAGAGGGCGAGAACTGGAACCGTGTGATGCACCTGCTTGCGACCGTCGAAGACATGGAGCTGATCGGCCCATCGGTAACGCCGACAGATCTACTCTTGCGATTGTTTCACGAGGAACAACCGCGGGTTTACGATGCCCAACAAGTCAAATTCGGATGTACCTGTTCCACCGAGCGGGTACGCGCAAGCCTGTCGATCTACTCCGCCAAGGACATCGCAACGATGACCACTGACGAAGGCCGCGTGACAGCCGATTGCCAGTTCTGTGGCGCCCATTATGATCTTGATCCGGCGACGTTGGGGTTTGAGGCCGATAAAACGGATGAGGCAGAGGGCGATAGTGCCTGATCTGCGAGAAAAGCTGACCGCTGCGCTGGGCGCTGAGGGGGGAGGGTCATCCGATTTTGATCTGAACCCCGACGTCGTTCTACCTGTTGATCGTAAATTGCGACCGGCAGGCGTTCTGGTGGCGATCAGCATCGCTGAGGGCGTGCCGCAGGTCATCCTGACAAAACGCTCATCGGCGTTGAAACATCATCCCGGCCAGATCGCATTTGCCGGTGGGAAGCAGGACGCAGGTGATGCAAGCGTGACCGATGCCGCCCTGCGTGAAGCATGGGAAGAGATCGGGCTGCCGCGTGATCTTCCGCAAATTGTCGGTCAGCTACCTGCGCATGAAACTGTGACCGGGTTCATGGTGACGCCGGTGGTGGCCCTGATTGATCAGACCTTTGATATCAAGGCCGAAGCTGGCGAGGTTGCCGAGGTTTTCAGTGTCCCACTCTCACATCTCTGCGATCCGTCTCGCTATCAGATCCAGTCGCGTCGCTGGCGTGGGGTGCGGCGGAACTACTTCGCTGTTCCATACGGTCCCTATTACATTTGGGGCGCAACCGCGCGAATGCTGCGCGGCCTCGCCGACCGGATGCAGTCATGAGATATCTGACCGCGCCCTGGCTCGATGATCCGGCTGTCCAGCGCGTCTGCGAGGTGCTGACCGAGGGCGGTGCGGAGGTCTATTTCGTCGGCGGATGTGTGCGAAATGCGCTATTGGGCGCGCCGGTTTCAGATCTCGACCTGTCCACTAACGCGCTGCCGCAACAGGTTATCGAACTGGCCGACAAGGCCGGCATCAAAGCCATACCAACAGGTATCGATCACGGCACTGTAACACTGGTGCATCGCGGTACGCCCTATGAGATCACCACCTTTCGTCGTGACGTTGCTACCGACGGTCGTCGCGCTGTCGTCGCATTTGCGGATCGTATCGAGGAGGATGCGGCGCGACGCGACTTTACCATGAATGCGCTTTACGCTCGCCCGGATGGGGAACTGGTTGATCCCCTGAACGGTCTTCCGGATCTGCGCGCGGGGATTGTTCGGTTCATCGGCATTGCCGAACACCGCATTCGCGAGGACTATCTGCGCTCGCTTCGGTATTTCAGATTCCACGCCTGGTACGGAGATGTGGATGCTGGGTTTGATCCGGACGCCCTGTCGGCGATCGCGAGCAACCTGGATGGCATCGCAACCCTATCGCGTGAGCGCGTCGGGAGTGAGATCCTGAAGCTTCTTGCAGCCCCCGATCCGGCGCCGGCGATTGCGATTATGCGGCAAATTGGATTGCTCGCATTGATTCTGCCGGGCAGCGATGATCGCGCCCTGGCACCGTTGATCCATCTGGAAGAGGGGTCCGCCCCCGATCCCATTCGCCGTCTTGCAGCGCTCGGCGGTAGCGCTCCGGGCGAGGTTCTGAGGTTGAGCAAATCTCAGGCCGCCGAGATACGCTTGCTTCGCAAAGAGGTTGAAGGAAGCCAAAGTCCGGCTGCCCTTGCCTATTATCATGGGGCGGCCATCGCCCGCAGCGTGATCCTGTTGCGATCTGCCCTGCTTGAGATGCCGATTTCGCCTGATTTAGAGACTGAAATCAATCTTGGCGCGTCCGCCGTATTCCCCGTGTCGGCGCAGGATCTGATGCCTGAACTCCAGGGGCCTGCTCTTGGCGCAGCGCTCAACTCCTTGCGTGATAAATGGATCAGATCCGGGTTTGCCCTGACGCGGAAAGAGCTGCTGGGACTGGCCTGAAGCGCACGTGCTGATTGTCGTGCGTCGCCCACCGCGTCAAAAGGGGTGACAGAGTGGAATTTTTTTCCTACCCATATGGCACCACCTTATGACGGGAGGAATACGCATGTATCACGGGATCTGGCGCAATTAACGCCTGACCTGTCCGACGTCTGTCGGAGGGGCCACGGCGATGGCCTTTGTTCGCATGACTATTCCATATGCTCAATTATTGGAGCACCCGCATGTTTCGTTTCTTCGAAAACCTTATCGACCCCTATTGTGATTACCCGGAAACCGACACTCCGCCACGGCGACTGTGGCCGTTCCTGAAAGATTATTCGCAGCCCTTCAAAAAGGTCTTCGCGGCCACCGCGTTTATGTCGGTCATCGTCGCAGCCGTTGAAATCGGTCTGATCCATTACATGGGACGGGTTGTGGACCTGTTGTCCGGTGAACCGGCCGATGTCTGGCAGGCTCACGGGACAGAGTTGATCCTGCTGGCTGTATTTATCCTGACCATTCGGCCGCTGCTGCAGCTACTGGATGTGCTGTTGCTGAATAACGCTATCCTTCCAAACTTCGGGACTTTGATCCGCTGGCGTTCACATAAGCATGTATTGCGGCAATCCGTTGGCTGGTTTGAGAATGATTTTGCCGGGCGGATCGCAAACCGGATCATGCAGACACCGCCTGCCGCTGGTGAGGTGGTGTTTCAGGTCTTTGATGCGATCACATTCGCATTGGCCTATCTGGCTGGCGCGGCTCTGTTGCTGTGGTTGGCGGACATGCGGCTGATGATGCCCCTGCTGGTGTGGTTTGCGCTTTATGCGATGCTGATCCGCTGGACAGTGCGCCGCGTCGGGCCAGCCAGCCAGGCCGCCTCCGACGCCCGATCCACGGTGACCGGTCGGGTTGTTGACAGCTATTCCAACATTCATTCGGTCAAGATGTTCGCCCATCACGATACCGAACTGACCTATGCCAAAGAGGCGATTGAGCGTACGCGCAAGACGTTCCAGGCGGAGATGCGGCTCTATACAATCATGGATGCCGCATTGGTGACGCTGAATGGCCTGCTGATCGTTGGGGTGGTCGGTTGGGCGATCCTGCTGTGGATGCAGGGGCAGGCTTCGGTCGGGGTTGTTGCCTCTGCTACGGCGCTGACCCTGCGTCTCAATGCTATGACCGGGTGGATCATGTGGGCGCTGACCACGTTTTTCCGGCAGCTTGGTGTCGTGGCCGAGGGGATGGAAACCATTGCCCAGCCGATTGATCTGGTGGATGCAGCTGATGCCAAGCCGCTTGATTTACGCGACGGGGAGATGGAGCTCCGGCAGCTGTCCCATCATTACGGGCGCGGCTCTGGCGGTCTGGATCAGGTCAGTCTGACCATTCGTCCGGGAGAGAAAATCGGCCTGATCGGGCGGTCTGGTGCCGGGAAATCGACCTTGGTGAAACTGCTGTTGCGGTTCTACGATCCCGAGGGCGGGCAGATCCTGATCGACGGGCAAGATATCCGTACCGTCACACAGGACAGTCTGCGCGCCCAGATTGGGATGGTGCAGCAGGACAGTGCCCTATTGCACCGATCGGTGCGAGACAACCTGCTCTATGGTCGGCCTGACGCCAGCGAGGCCGAGATGATCGAGGCCGCAAAGCAAGCGCGGGCGCATGAGTTCATCCTTGACCTAGAGGATCCCGAAGGCCGCAGGGGCTACGATGCGCATGTCGGTGAACGGGGCGTGAAGCTCTCAGGCGGGCAACGTCAGCGAGTGACACTGGCTCGGGTAATCCTGAAGGATGCACCTATCTTGATTCTGGATGAGGCGACATCGGCGCTGGACTCAGAGGTTGAGGCCGAAATCCAGCAAACGCTATACGGGATGATGCAAGGCAAGACGGTGATAGCGATTGCCCACCGTCTGTCCACCATCGCCCAGATGGACCGTATTCTGGTTCTGGATGACGGTCGTATTGTCGAGGAGGGCACCCATGACGTGCTTTTGCGGTCAGAGGGCCTATATGCCCAGTTCTGGGCGCGGCAATCCGGCGGCTTCCTGAACATTGAGGCAGCAGAATGAAACTGGGCAATCTGATCGACGCATTTCAACCGGCCGACGGCGCCCCACCAGATCAGTTGGGGCGCTTTTTGGGATGGTGTCTGTCCGGCGCCTGGCCAATGCTCACGGTGGCTGCGGTCTTTTCGGCGCTCGCCGGGGGAATGGAGGCGGTCACGGCTTATATTCTGGGTCTGGTGATAGATACGGCGATAGCCAGCGGGCCGGACCGGTTCTTCTCGGCAGGTAATCTGGTGATACTTGCCGGTGCGTTGGGTTTCTTCCTGTTGTTGCGGCCGATCCTTTTTGGCCTCTCTGCGGCGTCCAACGCAATTATTGTGCAGCCGAACGTCAATCCGCTGGTGCTGTCCCGTCTCAATCGTTGGACAATGGGGCAATCGGTGCGTTTCTTCGATGATGATTTTGCAGGTCGCATCGCACAGAAGCAGATGCAGACTGCCAATGCGGTGACGTCGGTCGCGGTTGAGGTGATCAATGTCGTCGCCTTCGCGCTGGCATCACTGCTTGGCGCGCTTGCATTGCTAGGGGCGATTGACTGGCGGATCACTGGATTGTTCGTGGTTTGGCTGGTCGGGTATTTTGCCACAATCCGTTGGTTTCTGCCGCGCATCAGAAAGCGGTCTGCGGCGCGGGCTGGCGCGCGGGCTATGGTTACCGGGCAGGTGGTCGATACGATCACCAACATCAAGACGGTGAAGCTGTTCGCCCATGCCGATTTTGAAGAACGGACGGCACAGGATTCGATGGCCGATTTCCGTAACAAGGCGCTTCATTTCGGCTATCTGTCGGCGACCTTCCGGTTCTGTCTGATGACTCTGGCAGGAGTGCTGCCTGTCCTGCTGATTGGTGCTACGCTTGTGTTGTGGCGGGACGGGATGGCGACCGAAGGTGATATCGTTGCGGCGGGCGCGGTGTCGGTGAGGATCGCGCAGATGACGGGCTGGGTCAGCTTTACGCTGATGGCGATCTACTCCAACATTGGCGAAATCGAAAACGGCATGAAGACGCTAACGCGTCCTGACCGGGTTGAGGATCAAGACACCGCCAAGACGCTGCGGACCAAAGGTGGACGCATTGAATTCCGAAATGTCGGCTTTGCCTATGGGCGCGATGTCGGCGGTATTCAGGATGTTTCCCTGACAATTGAACCGGGTGAAAAACTGGGGATTGTCGGGGCTTCCGGCGCGGGGAAATCCACGCTCGTGTCGCTTCTGTTGCGGCTCTACGACGGGGAAAACGGCCAGATCCTGATCGATGGGACAGACGTTTCAGAGGTGACGCAGAACTCGCTGCGCAGCCAGATCGGCATGGTCACGCAGGAAACCGCAATGTTCAATCGTTCGGCGCGCAACAATATCCTTTACGGTCGGCCGGACGCCAGCGAACTGGAGCTTATTGCCGCCGCAAAAAAGGCGGAGGCTCATGAATTCATTCTTGACCTGGAGGATGCACAGGGCCGCAGCGGCTATGATGCCCATCTCGGCGAACGGGGTGTGAAACTGTCGGGCGGCCAGCGTCAGCGGATCGCGCTGGCCCGAGCCATCCTGAAGGATGCACCCATTCTGGTTCTGGATGAGGCGACCTCGGCGCTCGACTCCGAGGTGGAGGCGGCGATTCAGTCGGCGCTGGAGCGGGTCATGCAGGGCAAAACGGTTCTGGCCATCGCACACCGCCTGTCGACGCTGAGTGAAATGGATCGGATCATCGTAATGGATCAAGGTCGGATTGCGGAGGTGGGCACCCATGATGCACTGCTGAAGCAAGGCCGTCTTTACGCGAAGTTCTGGTCGCGGCAATCCGGCGGCTTCATTCGGACCGAAGGCGATGATGATGAGGTCGATCCGATCACTCGACGATCGTGGGATGCGGCGGAATAGGAAGTACTGAGCGCCCGCACAAAGGTCGTTCACACGGAGACTGCGCATTTTTCTTTTGCGCGGGCCAGTCGCAGGGTATGCAGCGCCCATGACACATGCAGCTAGAACCACAGCCACAATCATTCGTCTTGGCCATCAGGGGGACGGAGTCGCCGAGGGCCCGCTTTTTGCGCCGCGCACCCTGCCGGGAGAGACCGTCAGCGGTATTCGCGACGGGCACCAGCTCACGGATATCCGCATCGAGAACCCGTCAGAGGCACGCGTCCAGGCGCCTTGTCGGCATTATAAATCCTGTGGTGGCTGTCAGCTGCAACATGCGACAGATGATTTTGTCGCGCGCTGGAAGGTCGATATTGTGCGCAATGCGCTGGCTGCCCAGGGGATTGAGACGGCGTTTCGCCCGATCCACACCTCACCGCCACGATCGCGCCGTCGCGCCACGCTGTCAGTGCGCCGAACCAAGAAGGGGGCGATGGCTGGATTCCATGGCCGCGCGTCCGGGGTAATTACAGAGATACCCGATTGCCAGTTGCTGGCACCACAGCTTCTGGCTGCCGTGCCGATGGCAGAGGCACTGGCCATGGCTGGCGCCAGCCGCAAGGCACCGCTTGCGGTGACGGTGACCCTCTCGGAGGTTGGCGTTGATGTACTGGTGACCAACGGCAAGCCGCTGGATGGCGCGCTTCGGATCGCGTTGGCGCAGGTGGTCGACGCGCATCGTATTGCAAGGTTGACCTGGGAGGATGAGCTGATCGGTATGGAACAGCCGCCAACTCAACCCTTTGGTCCGGCACATGTCTGCCCGCCGCCAGGTGCCTTTCTACAGGCTACCCGTGATGGCGAGGCGGCCCTGCTCGCAGCGGTCGAGGAGGTTGTCGCGGGGGCAAAACGTCTCGTCGACCTATTTGCCGGCTGCGGGACTTTTTCGCTGCCACTGGCGAAAAACGCTGAGGTCCACGCTGTCGAGGGTGAAAGCGCCATGTTGCGCGCATTGGATGCCGGTTGGCGGCAGGCCAAAGGCTTGAAGAAAGTCACCACCGAGACCCGCGATCTGTTTCGCAACCCGTTGCTGCCGGAGGATCTGAATCCGTTTGGAACGGAGTTTGACGCCGCAGTGATTGACCCGCCGCGCGCTGGTGCTGAGGCCCAGGCCACTCAGCTGGTTGCAGCACGTACGAAACGGGTTGCCTATGTTTCCTGCAATCCAGTCACCTTTGCCCGTGATGCGAAGATTTTGACCGATGGCGGCTATCGGCTGGATTGGGTACAGGTGGTCGATCAATTCCGCTGGTCCTCGCATACGGAACTCGCGGCCAGCTTTTCCTACGTGGGGTAGAACCGGTGAGCATCAGTGCAAAACAAACCCTGAACCAGCGGCTTGGCGATCTTATCGCCAGTGATCGTTTTGGCAACTTCATCACTGTGGTGATTCTGATCAATGCCGTGACGCTGGGAATGGAGACATCTGATACGATCATGTCCCGGTTCGGGACGATCGTTCTGTTTGTCGATCAGCTGTGCCTGGGGATTTTTGTCGTTGAACTGCTGGCAAAACTCTGGGTACAGCGGCTGCGGTTTTTCCTGCGCGGCTGGAACATCTTTGACTTTGTGATCGTCAGCATCGCCTTTCTTCCTGGGGCGCAGGGGATGTCCGTCCTGCGGGCGCTGCGCATATTGCGGGTGTTGCGCGTCATCTCCGTTGCGCCGCGGCTGCGCCGGGTGGTTGAGGGTTTCATTACTGCGCTACCGGGCATGGGCTCAGTCTTCCTGCTGATGGCTATCATCTTCTACATCGGCTCCGTCATCGCGACGAAACTCTTCGCGGACAGTTTCCCGGAATGGTTCGGTAATCTCGCGCTGAGCGCATATTCCCTGTTCCAGATCATGACTTTGGAAAGCTGGTCCATGGGCATCGTACGCCCTGTCATGGAAATCTATCCCTATGCCTGGGCGTTCTTTGTGCCGTTTATCATGGTCACCACCTTTGCGGTTGTGAACCTCTTGGTCGGCCTGATCGTGAATTCGATGCAGGATGCCCATCACGAGGAAGAGGGCGAACGCACGGACGCTTATCGGGATCTGGTTCTGGCTCGGCTGGAGGCAATCGAGCAGCAAATCGCGACGCTGCAACCGCCGCACGAGAAGAAGTGATTTTGAATTTTCCACCGAAGATAGTAGTTGGAAAATGAGGCAAATCAGGCAGAGACCTAGAATAATGGATAGACGTACATTCGGATTGGGCGCCGCGGCGACCCTTGGGCTGGCGGGCTGTAGCTCCGGCCCTAGCAAATTCCGCAGTTATAATGGCCCCGAGGTAACCTCGGTTGTTGTCAATAAAGGCGCCCGCAAGGTCTATCTTCTGCACAATGAGGATATTCTGCGCGAATATGAAATGGAGCTGGGTTTCGCACCGCAGGGCCACAAGCAGATCGAGGGCGATGGCAAAACTCCCGAAGGCACCTATCTGATCGACCGGCGCAATCCCAACAGTCGTTATCACCTCTCCATCGGGATCTCTTACCCCAACGCACAGGACCGGGCAAAGGCGGCCGCGATGGGCAAGAAACCGGGTGGCGAGATTTTCATTCACGGTGAGCCAAACAACCCCAAGGAACGCAAGCGCGCTGCGCGGGTGGATGACTGGACTGCGGGCTGCATTGCGGTCAGCAACGATGAGATCGAAGAGATCTATGCGATGGTGCGCGACGGTACGTTGATTACCCTGCGTCCCTGATCGTCTGCACTGTAACCGTGCCAGCGCTGATCGTCTCGTGATAGAAAAGGCCCGATTACCATGCAGCGATCGGGCCTTCTTCGTTCAGGTAAAGATTGGATCGGCGCGCTTAGCTACCCATGACCAGGGTCCACCAGATCTTGCCATTGGATTCCTGGAACCAGGAGAAGCCCATGGTGCGCGCTTTGGCGTCCATGATGACCGAACGGGTGGCCGGTTGTTCCATCCAGGCTGTAAGCGTCTGCAACTCGGTCTCATATGTTTCCGAAATCGTCTCGCCGATCATTGTGCCGGTGAAACCAGTGCGGGCAACGCGGTCGAGCGGGGAAGAGCCGTCGGAGCCAAAATGCCACGGACGGTTCTGGACCGACATGTCGCGCGAATGGGTTGCGGCCGCAGCGGTCAGCTGGGGGTTCAGCTGGACAATCGGCTTGCCTGCCGCTTCGCGAAGGGCGTTGACCGAGTCGAGCATCCGCAGCTGTACTTTGTCGGCGTTACGGATCCGGTACACGCTGCCGCCTGTGCTGCCATCAGGTGCAGGGGCACAGGCTGCGACAAGGGTCATCAGCCCGGCGATAAGGATCAGAAATACACGTGTCATACTACACCTTGCTTCGTTGACTGGGGCTGCAATAGCCCGGCTGTGACATAGGCGCAAACATGTCAGCGGTGAATTGACCGTCGCGGGATTGTTTGATTTGCGACTGAGGCATTCGCGCCATAAGATACGGCATAACGAATGCATATCTCCGCAGTTTGGAAAAGTCATGACCCGCAGCCCCTTCGAATCCTTCTCTAGACGGCAATTTCTCGCCGGTTCCGTTTCTGTCGGCGCATCGCTGGTTGGCGGCGGTCTTGCCAGCGACGTCTGGGCACAGGATGCCACGGACACGACCGCTGAGGGTTTTGACCCGCTGCGCCCGCCGCCGGAGCCGGAGGCGCCGGTTCAGCGTAACATCTCGGCGTTCCGGTCCAAGGACTGGCGGCCCTATTTCGACAATCTGCGCAACGGAGCCGTGCTGGTGGATATCGACAGCCGCGCCCTGCATTTCTGGTCGGAAGACCAGAGCACCTACAAGCTATATCCCTCGTCCGTGCCGCTCTCTGATGATCTGACGCGCCGCGGCCGGACCCAGATTATCCGCAAGGTCGATGGGCCTGGCTGGGCGCCGACTCCGAACATGCGCAAGCGCAATCCTGAGTGGCCTGCCTATATCCCGCCGGGGCCGGACAATCCGCTTGGAACCCATGCTTTGTATCTCAGCTGGAAGTATTACCGAATCCACGGCACGCATGACACGCGCAAGATCGGGCGCAGGTCTTCAAACGGCTGTATCGGCCTTTATAACGAGCATATTTCGCAGCTGTTTGCGCTCACGAAAGTGGGCACTCAAGTGTTGCTAATTTGACGACATCGGCCCATTCCAGAGGCCGAATCATGCAACAAGCAATTGCAATGTCGCGATTTTGCTGATTAGAAAAATATTACGAGGTAAGTCTTGGGCGCGTGGTTCGGGTGGACTGAACTGCGCATATTTTTGGAGGTTAACATGAAAAAACTCGTTATCGCTGCTGCTCTGACTGCTGCTGCTTCGACCGCTTCCGCGGGCAACCTGGCTGAGCCGATTGTTGAGGCGCCGGTTATTGTTGAGCAGACCGAAAGCTCCTCCAGCGGCATCCTTCTGCCGCTGCTGCTGCTGGTTCTGGTTGGCGCAGCTGTTGCAAGCAACTAATTGCTTGTCTCAGAACGGTAAGAAAGGCGGTGGATTTTCCACCGCCTTTTTTCATGTCTCCCGACCTGACATGGGCCGGGGAATGCAATTTTGGTTCAGGGTGGCTCAACCGTCGTGAACTTCGGACAGAATGCTGTTCATCGATGCGAGAATCATCTCGATTCCCTCTGCATCAATCGTCAGCGGGGGGCGAATTTTCAGAATGTTGTCCTTTGGCCCTTCGCTACCGATCAGGATGCGATGATCGCGCATGCGGTTCTTCACATAGGTGCAGATATCAGTGGCCTCTGATCCGTCGTTGCGGATCAGTTCGACACCGATAAATAATCCCATGCCGCGCACATCCCCGATCGACTGATAACGGGATTGCAGTTCGCGCAGGCCTTCGATCAGTTCGGCCCCGCGCACCCGCGCATTCTCCTGTAACCCTTCCTCATCGACGATATTCAGCACTTCGGTACCGATGCGGCACGACAGGGTGGAACCGCCAAAGGTCGAGAAGAACTCAGGCCCCTGTGCAAAGCTGTCCGCGATGGCGCGGGTTGTTACCAGCACACCCAGGGGGTGGCCGTTGCCGATTGGTTTACCGAGTACCACGATATCGGGGCTGGCCTCTTGGTGTTCAAAGCCAAAGTAGTAGTCACCAAGGCGTCCTAGACCGGTTTGAACCTCATCGGCGATACAGATACCACCTGCGGCGCGGATCTTGTCATAGACGGCGGGCAGATAGCCCTTTGGCGGAATGATCTGACCGCCGACAGAAGGGAAGGTCTCGGCAATGAAGCCGGCCACCCCATGACCGCTTGCACGCAGTTTTTCGATGGCCGGATCCACTAGGTCCGCGTATTTCTGCGCGCGGTCTGCATCATCGCGCCGGTAAGATCCGCGATAGTCATCGGCAACTTCGATCAACTGCACCCAGTCAGACGGGCCCACGCCACCCTTTGCATTGAACTTATAGGCGGAAACGTCAATCACGCCAGTGGTGTTGCCGTGATAGCCATGATTGGGCGTTACCATCCCCTTGGCACCTGTGTGCGCCCGTGCGAGGCGCAGGGCCAGCTCATTCGCTTCGGTGCCGGAATTGACGAAGAAGCAGACCTCCAGATGGTCGGGCATCTTTGACAGCACCTTTTCCGCAAAGGCGGTTTGTGCCGGGTGCAGATACCGGGTGTTGGAGTTCATGCGTTTCAACTGATCGGCAGCAACCGCCTGAACGCGGGGATGCGCGTGGCCTACATGCGGCACGTTGTTATAGGCATCGAGATAGGGGCGGCCCATTTCGTCAAACAGATGATGTTTCCACCCACGCAGCAGCATGACCGGATCGCTGTAGGTCAGGCTGAGATTGCTGCCGAAATGTGCCTTTCGATCCGCCAGAACCCGGCGCTTGTCAGTCGGTTCATATCCGGTTTTCTCCGCAGGCAGGTTCAGTAACGGTGCAGGGTTTGGGCAAAGTGCGTTCCACAGCAAGAGGTCGTCAGGATCCGCCACTCCGGGCCAGTCTGCCTCAATTCCCTTGGTCGATAGCGCCAGTTGGAAATGCACATGTGGAGCCCAGCCGCCGTTTTCAGTTGCATCTCCGAGCTGGCAGAACGGCGCGCCCTTGGCGACCCGGTCGCCAACCGAAAGCTGAGTACAGCAGTCAGGGTCAAGATGACCGTAGAGCGTATAAAATTCTTCTCCGGTGTCGGTATGGTGTTTCAGGATGACAACACCGCCGTAGTCCAGATGAGCATCGCGGTTTTCCACCGCCACGACCTCACCCTCCAGGGGGGCGTAGAGCGTCTGACCGGCCGGGGCAAAAACATCCACTGCGAGATGGACGGTACGCCGGTCGCTGGCTTTATACGCGCCTTTGCGGAAGGCTGGGGCAGTATAGATCAGCCGTGGTTCGTTGTAATATCCAAGCCACCAGTCGGCACCGTTTTCGCCGGAAAACTCTCGCCCGACTTCGGCAGCCTCGGCCAGCGGCATATCAAAAGGGTTCTGCGGCCAGGTCGATGTCTCGACCGAGAGAGACCCCATCGGCAGACCCGTCAAATCGCGTCCCATCAGCGGAGCGAACTCACCGGAATATTTCTCTAGATAGGCAATTACCCGGTCGGCACCATCGACCACCGAAAGGCCGCAGGTCGCTCTCAGCCGGGACGAAATCAGGGCCGGATGCTCACTTGGTTGCTCCAGAAAACGCCATGCAGGACCCTGCGATATGGTCACATAGGGGTCATCGGGATTGTCTTTGGCCACCAGTGTGGAATTGACGACGCTGACGGCCAGACGCATCCGCAGCAGAGGCCAGAGAAGATCTAGTTCGGTCTCGGTCAACGGATTGACGGCGTGGTAGCCTTCTATCAGCGCGGACAGGGCAGCCTGCGGTCGGGGATTATCCAGCACGATATACGCAGCTGCAATGGCCAGATCACAGATTCGCGGCGTAGCACACATGTCGCCAAGGTCGATCAGACCGCCGACATGGCGTGGTTGGCATAGCGTGCCAGTAACGAGAATGTTGTAGTCATTGGCGTCATTATGAATCGCCTGTTTCGGCAGGGAGCCAAGCACCGGCTTCAGCTCTATGAAATCGGCGCAGATCGCAGCAATCAGGCTACGGCGTTTGCTGTCTGCGATGCAGTCGAGATCGCTTGCCACCCAGTCGGCAGACATCAGATCCCATTTGAAATTGCGTAGCAGCGCGGGATGGTCAAAGGTTTTGAGCGCGCGGGTGATGCTTCCAAGCGCGGCACCGATTTCCCTGATGAGAACGGATGATTTCGGCGTGCTTTTGGCATAGCAGCGGCCCGGCAGCTGAGTTTGCAGCCAGACCAGGCGCTCAACCCCGGTTTCGTCTGCAAGATCGAGGCAGAGCGCACCATCGGCGGCCGCCACGGCGCGTGGGCATGGCAGATCCGGGTCAGTTTGATGGAGATGCGCCAGCGCAGCGATTTGCATCTCGACGAGATCAGGGGCGCAACCGGGGCGCATGACCTTTAAAATATAGCCCTGCCCATCCTCGGCGATTGCACGAAAGTTCAGGTCATATTCCCCGTCCAACCGTGACAGGTCAGCGGTGATGCCCCAGTGATTATTCAGGGCATCGGCCCAATGCAATTCGGCCAGGTTCAATGCGGTCATGAGAGGTCCCTGTTCAAATATCCTCAGCCCCGTTGGTCGGGGCGTTTTGGCTATTTGGACCGGGGAGTGGCGATTAGTCCAGCCACCCTTTCAGATTGCGTTGGATAACGCCGGACAGCGCGTCAATGTGCTCGGCGTCATCGTTCAGGCAAGGGATATAGAGAAATTCCTCTCCGCCCGCGTGCTCAAAGCTTTCGCGAATTTCCTCGTTGATTTCCTCAAGCGTCTCAATGCAGTCCGCCGAGAAGGCTGGGGCGATCACCGCGATGTTTTTCTTGCCTTCTTTGGCGAGGGTGGCGACGTGATCCACGGTATAGGGCTTCAGCCATTCTTCGGGGCCAAACACCGACTGAAACGTGGTGGTGATTTCGGTATCGGTCCACCCCAGACGTTCTTTCAGGAGGCGCGTCGTTTTCTGGCACTGACAATGGTAGGGATCGCCCTGCATCAGATAGCGCTTGGGCATCCCGTGATAGGATACAACCAGAATTTCGGGTTTTTTCTCGGCGGTGGCATAAGCTTTCTCCACCGAACGCGCAAGGGCGTCGATATATGCCGGATCGTCAAAATAGGGTGCGACGGTGCGTGCGGCGGGCTGCCAGGTTTCTTCCATCAGGGCGCGGAAAAATTGGTCGTTGGCGGTGGCCGAGGTGGCCCCGGCATATTGCGGATAAAGCGGGACGAAGAGGATTTTCTGACAGCCGGCCTCAACCATTGCCCGCACTTTGGATTTGGTTGAGGGATTGCCGTAGCGCATACAGAAATCCACCATGACCTCTTTGCCATACCGCTCCTGCAGCGCTTCCGACATCGCGGCGGTCTGCTCCTTGGTGATGGTCATCAGGGGGCTTTCGCCCTTGTCATGGTTCCAGATGGACTTATACGCCGCTCCCGAGGAAAACGGCCGTTTGGCCAAAATGATCAGTTGCAACAGCGGCTGCCATTTCCAGGCAGGATAGTCGATCACACGCTTGTCCGAGAGAAACTCGCTCAGATACCGGCGCATCGGCCAGTAGCTATAGTCATCGGGGGTGCCCAGATTGGCCAACAGTACGCCGACCTTCGCCGGGGCGATCTTGGGGTGGTCTGCCGGCGCATGAGCGGGGCAGGTGGCGGGGGCAGTGGCGTCCAGCATCTATCAGGGTCCTGTGCGGTAAACGGTCAGCGGATCGTTGGTCCGCCCTAGCTATATGAAGATACGGCGGAAATGACCAATTGGATCATTCCACCAGAGCCATAGGATAGACCTATGGCTGGTTCTGTCTACTTTGGCAGCGGTGTTTCCGGCACCTTCAGCGCATCCGCCAGTCGCGCCTTTGCCGATCCGGGGCGCAGCGGTTTTTGCTGGGTGTCGGACGGGGACCAGCCGGTCAGGCAAATCAGTTCAAAGGTTGCAGGCAAAAGACCGTCCTCCGTTGCGTAGGTGGACCGGTAGATATCCGCAGTGTCAGCGAACAATTTGCGCGTGGTTGCGGTCTTTTGCCTCTGTGTCATGGCATTGGTTTCGCCCATGCCGCGCAGTTCGTGCATCAGGTGCCACAGGTCGCGGTACTTTGCGGTCAGCGGCACAACATCCGCCACCGGAAGCGCAAATCCGGCCCGTTGCAACAGCGCACCCAGATCGCGCACTTCGCCCATCGGGGCCACGCGGGGCGACAGCCCGCCGGAAAGGCGGGTTTCGGCGGTGGCCAGGGCGCTGCGCAATTCATGCAGGGTCTGGCCGCCCAGCATCACGACCAGCAGCAAGCCGTCTTCGGTCAGGGCCCGGTGACATTGGATCAATTGTCCGACCGGATCATTGGCCCAGTGCAGTGACATGGCATGGACCACAAGATCATGGGCACCAACCGCCAGATCCAATGTTTCGTCATCCGCGACATGTTTGGCATCGGGCAGACAACTGTCCCAGCCTTGCGCAAAAGGCGCCACCAGCGCTGGGCGCGTAAAGCTCCTGTTAACCATGGAGAGCCGATCCTCAATCTCATCGCGTGCGATATCGTGCAGGAACAGGGCTTCTGGGGTCAGGCGGCTGCGATGGGCGGCGAGTGCGCTGCGGTCAAAGAGCTGCGGGCGGGGCGTCGTGGCTTTGGTCATGAGGGCTATTTAGGATGTTGAAGGCGCGGATACAAACGGCTGTTTCGCTGATCTACCCGCCACGCTGTCTGGCCTGCGGTGAGTGGGTCGACAGCGATTTCGGACTTTGTGGCCCCTGCTGGCGCGAGACACCGTTCATACATGGAACTTGTTGCCATGGATGTGGAGTCCCTTTGATCGGGGAGGAGGATGGGTTTCGCCTCGAATGTGATGAGTGTATGGATCACCCACGGCCTTGGCAGGAAGGACGCGCCGCGCTGACCTATGAGGGCACGGCCCGGCGGCTGGTACTGGCCCTGAAACACGGGGATCGAACTGAAATCGCCCGGCCTGCAGGGCGCTGGTTGGGGCGGGCGGCTGCCAGTTTGCTTGTGGATGATCCCTTGGTGGCGCCAGTGCCGCTACACTGGTCGCGGTTTCTGCGCCGCCGCTATAATCAATCTGATCTGCTGGCCCGACAAATGTCCCGAGACGCTGGCTTGGACTACTGCCCGGACCTGTTGCGGCGCGTTTGCCGTACACCTTCGCTTGAAGGGCAGGGCCGCTGCGAGCGCTACGCAACGTTGGCGCGGTCGATTTCGGCGCATCCGAAACATGCCGCACAGATTGACGGGCGTATCGTCCTGCTGGTCGATGATGTGATGACCAGTGGTGCCACGCTTGCGGCCTGTAGCGAGGCTTGCCTTGATGCAGGCGCAAGCGCGGTCCGTATCGCCGTGCTTGCAAGGGTCACGCAGTCGTGATCTGAACGCGCTGGGGCTGGCAATTCTATCATGGACTGCCCAAGTTCAGGGCCAAGCCACTGAATATTTTCAAACGGAGACCCGAATGAAACCGGTCGAAATCTACACTTCCCCGCTCTGCGGGTTTTGCCACGCCGCAAAACGCCTGCTGACCCAGAAAGGCGTAAGCTTCGACGAAATCGACGTCTTGGCTAATCCTGATCGCAAGGCCGAAATGATCGAGCGTGCCAATGGTGGGCGTACCGTTCCGCAGATTTTTGTCGGCGAGACCCATGTCGGTGGATGCGATGATCTTTATGCACTGGATCGGTCCGGCAAGCTGGATCCGCTGCTGGCAACCTGAGGCGCGGTGATTAAGATCGGTGGCCATCGGAGGATATGACAGATGCGTGCGGCCTTGCTTCAAATGACGTCAAGCGACCAGCCAGCTGAGAATCTGGTGATGGTGCAGGAGATGATTGCCGAGGCCGCTGCCGCTGGCGCCGGTTTTGTACTGACACCAGAAGTGACAAACTGCCTTTCTGGAAGTCGCAGCCACCAGACGTCGGTCCTCCATCATGAAGCGGATGATCCGACGTTGGCGGCCCTGCGCAGAACTGCCGAGGAGCGTGGTCTCTGGCTGTCTCTCGGATCCCTCGCGTTGAAGACGACGGATTCCGATGGACGGTTTGCCAATCGCCAGTTTCTGATCGATCCAGCCGGTGAGATCGTTGCGCGCTATGACAAGATCCACATGTTCGATGTGGATGTCACGCCTGAAGAAACTTACCGCGAGTCGGATGGATACCGCCCGGGCCGTCAGGCTGTGGTTGCACAGACTCCATTTGCAGCCCTGGGAATGACCATCTGTTACGACGTACGCTTCCCCTATCTGCATCGGCGTCTGGCCAAAGCAGGGGCTCAGGTGCTGCTGGCGCCAGCTGCCTTTTCGCCTGTTACCGGTTCGGCCCATTGGCACGCATTGCTTCAGGCGCGTGCAATCGAGACGGGCTGCTATGTGCTGGCGGCTGCTCAGACTGGCACCCATCCGGCAACCAAGGGAAAGTCGCGACGCACCTATGGCCATTCTCTGGTGGTGTCACCCTGGGGGGAAATTCTGGCCGATGGCGGCGTTGAGCCAGGGATCACCTACATTGATCTTGACCTTGAAAAAGTGGCACAAGCGCGTCGACAGGTTCCTTCCCTGTTTCATGACCGAGAATTCGACGGCCCCTGATGGACGATACCAATTCCCTTGCGGTTTCGCTGTTCAGCGAAATTCTGATGGCAGATCAGCTGGCGCGGACCCGGCTGGGACAAGTGCTGCCTAAGGGAATGGAACTGTCGCATTTCTCGGTATTGAACCATCTCGCACGTACCGGAGTTGAGCGGTCGCCCGCTCAGCTGGCCAAGGCGTTTCACGTGACCCGTGGGGCGATGACCAATACATTGAGCAAGCTGGAAGCGGCGGGCTACGTTCATATCCGCCCAGACTGGGATGATGCGCGACGCAAAATGGTCGCGATCAGCCCGGCGGGACGACAGGCGCGCGACGCCGCATTGGCCAGCATTGTTCCGATGATCCGCGAAGTGGTTGAGGAACTGGGAGGTGACCGGGTCAAATCCGCGCTGCCGATCCTGCGAGAGTTCCGCATTAAGCTGGGAAGTCGCGACTGATTGGCGACTACGGGCGCAGGGCCCCAATCCTGTAAAACGGAAAAGGACGTCTGCGAACAGACGTCCTTGGTGCCCCCCGTCAGGCTGGTCCGTGAGTGGTAGGCTTAACGACAGGGCGGCCCGGAACAAGGGCCTCTGTGCATTCACTCGGTGACAGGTCAGGAACATCTGACCCTATCCATGGTCTACCACGTAGAAGGTAGCGGCCCAACGACGCAGAAGGATGATTGCCTATCCTAAAGTATAGGGACAGGGCTTTTGCCTCCGCGCTTAGCGAGACTTTGTGCTGGCTGTCACGTAATTTACGCTCAAATCACGGTCCGAGAGCGACCAGCTCCAGAAGATCGGATTGAACACAAAACCCTTCCGATCGACAGGCGTCAGCCCCGCCTTTGAGAGCAGCTCGAACAGCTCGTCTGGTGTAATGAACTTCGACCATTCATGTGTCCCGCGCGGCAGCCATCGCATGACAACCTCGGCGCCTAAAATGGCCATCGCGTAGCTTTTGGGATTGCGGTTGATGGTTGAACAGATTTGCAGACCACCGGGCCTGAGCAGCTGCTGCGTGGCAGTTAGATAGCTGAGCGGATCGGCAACATGTTCGACCACCTCCATGTTGAGAACCACGTCGAACTGCTCGCCCGCCTCTGCCAGCGCCTCGGCTGTGGTGTGGCGATAGTCGATGTCCAGACCGGATTGCTGGGCGTGAACCTGAGCGACTGGAATATTGCCCGCTGCGGCGTCGGCGCCGACGACATCGGCACCCAGACGGGCTATTGGTTCGCTGAGAAGCCCGCCACCGCAGCCGATGTCCAGAATGCGCAGTCCGGAAAAGGGCGCCTGATCGGATAGGTTGCGATCAAATTCACCAGCAATTTGCCTGGTGATGTAGTCCAGCCGACAGGGGTTCAGCATGTGCAATGGTTTGAATTTTCCAGTGGGATCCCACCATTCGGCGGCCATGGCCTCAAATTTTGCGATCTCGGACGGGTCTACCGTGGATTGAGGCGCTTGCATTCCTGTCTCCGTGTGTTCTTTTATCATTCAGGACTAAGTTAGGTCAGTAATGGACAAATACCCGTATCAAAAGCGCGCAGTGCAGTATTTGTACCCGCCCATTGAACCCTTTGATCAGCGGATGGTCGATGTGGGGCAGGGCCACCATATCTATATGGAGCAGAGCGGTAATCCGGACGGTATCCCTGTGGTGGTCTGTCACGGAGGCCCGGGTGGCGGGAGCAGCCCGGCCATGCGGCGGTATTTCGACCCTGACCACTACCGGATTGTGTTATTCGATCAGCGCGGTTGCGGACGGTCACGGCCGCATGCCTCTTGCGCTGACAATACAACCTGGCACCTGGTCGCGGATATGGAAATCATCCGCCGACTTCTGGGGCTGTCGCGGTGGATGGTGTTCGGCGGGAGCTGGGGGGCAACTTTGTCGCTGATCTATGCCCAGACCCATCCCGAGCGGGTGCGCCATCTGATCCTGCGCGGCGTCTTCCTGATGACCAAGTCAGAGCTGGACTGGTTCTACGGTGGTGGTGCTGGCCGTTTCTGGCCGGAGACCTGGTCGCGTTTTGTCTCGATGATCCCCGATGGTGAGCGGGGCGATCTGATCGCCGCCTATAACAGACGGCTGTTTTCCGGCGATATGGCTGAGGAGATCCTGTTCGGCCGGGCTTGGTCGGCATGGGAGAACGCGTTGGCCTCGATCCATTCCAACGGCACATCGGGCGAAAGCCCGGGCGACTACGCGCGCGCCTTTGCACGACTGGAGAATCACTATTTCATCAATGGCGGGTTTCTCGACTACGATGGTCAGATCTTTGCCAATATGGGGCGCATATCGCATATTCCCGGCATCATCGTGCAGGGGCGGTATGATATGATTTGTCCGCCGACCTCCGCCTGGCGATTGAAAGAGCTGTGGCCAAATGCCGAGTTGAAGATGGTGCGCAATGCGGGCCATGCTCTGTCCGAACCGGGAATCAGCGCCGAGCTGGTGCGCGCAATGGACCAGATTGCAGAGGAGCAGGAGCCATGACACGGATCGACAGGCGTGCGCTGTTCACATCTGGCGCCGCGGCTGCCCTGCTGGCTGCAACCGGGGCCGCGCTGGCTGATACGCCGCGGCAGGGCGGGATCCTTCGTCTCGCGGTACCGCGAGACGGTGGGCTGATGGATCAGGTCGCTCGTGGGGCCGTGTTTGACACCTTGATGGAAATTGGCCCTGACGGCTCCTTGCGGCCTGAGCTGGCCAGTCGCTGGAGCAGCAGCCCCGATGCGCGGGTCTGGCAGTTCGATATTCGGGCAGATGTGACGTTTCACGATGGAACACCGGTGCGGGCGGCGGATGTGGCGGCGAGCCTGCTGGGCAGCGATATCGGCGATGGCGCTGCTCAAATCGACATACTCTCGCCCGGTAGCATCCAGATTGTGCTGGGCGCGTCCAATCCGCATCTCCCTTATTTATTGGCCGATGGCCGGTTTGCGATTGCCGCCGGCGGGGAAACCTCAGGCGACCTCTCAGCGGCAAACGGGACCGGGTGCTACAGGGTGGAGCGCGCGCGCTCTGGGCGCGACTTCCGCGCGGCGCGGGTGCGGGGGCACTACAAATCCGGTCAGGCCGGTTGGGTCGATACGGTTGAGTTGATCGTGATTCCCGATGCCACCGTGCGGGCTGAGGCGCTGCGGGATGGATATGTCGATGTCGCCGCCCTGCCAGCACCCGAAGGTCTCATCTCGCGCGGCAGTTTTCACTACCATCCATCCGTTGATGACATGGCGCTGGCAGCCCGGCGGGATGTTGGTATGCCTCGGACGATAGGCACTCGGTCGGCTTTGGACGATGGTCGTATTGCGGAACGCTGGTGGCGCCTCTGATCTGGAAGATTTGCAAGCCTGGGTCCGCACAGAACATGGGTCAGGGGAACTGCCTCTTGCAGTTTGGCCTGATCCGGCGTATATGCCTTTCGTAACAGCGGCGCGTCGGGTTTGACCCTCAGCTCCACCGGAAAGTTCAACGGGCCGCGCGCCCGTTTTTTTGTGCCCGAATCACAGATCTGGAATTCGTATGACCAATGACCTGATAGCCAAGGCAGCCATCGACCGTCGGCTTGCCGAGATCATCACCCCGGTGATTGAAGATCTCGGTTTTGAGCTGGTGCGTATTCGGCTGATGTCTGGCAAGACGACCACCCTGCAGATCATGGCCGACAAGCCTGAAGGCGGCATCGAGGTGGATGGCTGCGCTGAGATCTCCAACGCGGTCAGTGCGACGCTGGACGTGGAGGATCCGATCCTTGACAGCTACGCGCTTGAAGTCTCCAGCCCCGGTATCGACCGGCCGCTGACCCGTCTCAAAGACTTCGATATGTTCGAGGGCTATGAGGCCAAGATCGAGACCAGCGAGCTGATCGACGGCCGCCGCCGTTTCAAGGGCGAGCTGGCCGGTGTTGAGGATGACGAGGTTCTGATCAATATCGAAGAACATGGCGAGACTGTTACCATCGGCTTGAAATTCGACTGGCTGAGCGATGCCAAACTGGTTCTTACCGATGATCTGATCAAAGAAATGCTGCGTCAGCGCAAGGCTGCCGGCACCCTGAACGAAGACGCATTCGACGAAATCGAGGCCGATGGGTCCGAAGAGGAGAAAAAGTAATGGCTATCACATCAGCAAACCAGTTGGAGCTTCTGCAGACCGCAGAAGCCGTGGCGCGCGAAAAGATGATCGACCCCGGTTTGGTTGTCGATGCGATGGAAGAGAGCCTGGCGCGGGCCGCCAAGAGCCGCTACGGCAGCGAGATGGATATTCGTGTGTCCATTGACCGCAAGACTGGCCGTGCGACCTTTACCCGCGTGCGGACCGTGGTCGAAGATGACGCGCTGGAAAACTACCAGGCGGAAATGACTGTTGAGCAGGCCAAGCAGTATATGGCCGATCCTTCGGTTGGCGATGTCTTCGTCGAGGAAGTGCCTCCTGTCGAGATGGGCCGGATCGCTGCCCAGTCCGCCAAGCAGGTGATCCTGCAGAAGGTGCGCGAAGCTGAGCGTGATCGTCAGTACGAAGAGTTCAAGGATCGTGCCGGCACCATCATCAACGGCCTGGTCAAACGTGAAGAATACGGCAACGTCATCGTTGACGTGGGTGCGGGTGAGGCGATCCTGCGCCGGAACGAGAAAATCGGCCGCGAGAGTTACCGCCCGAATGACCGGATTCGCTGCTATATCAAGGATGTGCGCCGCGAGCCGCGTGGCCCTCAAATCTTCCTGTCGCGGACCGCGCCGGAGTTCATGGCTGAGCTGTTCAAGATGGAAGTGCCTGAAATCTATGATGGCGTCATTGAGATCAAGGCGGTTGCCCGTGATCCGGGTTCGCGCGCAAAGATTGCTGTGATCAGCTATGATGGCTCCATCGATCCGGTTGGCGCCTGTGTCGGTATGCGCGGTTCGCGCGTTCAGGCCGTGGTCAACGAACTGCAGGGTGAAAAGATCGACATCATCCCGTGGAACGAAGATCAGCCGACCTTCCTTGTGAACGCGCTGCAGCCTGCGGAAGTGTCCAAGGTTGTTCTGGACGAAGAAGCGGGCAAGATCGAGGTCGTGGTCCCCGAAGAGCAGCTGTCGCTGGCAATCGGCCGTCGTGGTCAGAACGTGCGTCTGGCATCGCAGCTGACCGCGCTTGATATCGACATCATGACCGAGGAAGAGGAATCGGCCCGCCGCCAGAAGGAATTCGAGGCGCGTACCAAGCTGTTCATGGAAACCCTGGATCTGGACGAATTCTTTGCCCAGCTGCTGGTCTCCGAAGGCTTTACCAACCTCGAAGAAGTTGCCTATGTCGAGCTGGATGAGCTGCTGGTTATTGACGGTGTCGACGAGGGCACCGCTCAGGAGCTTCAGGCGCGTGCGGCTGACTACCTGGAAGCGCAGGCGAAAGCGGCGATTGATGCAGCCCGCGCATTGGGTGCCGAGGACAGCCTGATTGACTTTGATGGTCTGACGCCCCAAATGATTGAGGCACTGGCCAAGGATGGCATCAAGACGCTTGAAGATTTTGCTACCTGCGCTGACTGGGAGCTGGCCGGCGGTTGGACCACCAACAAGGGTGAGCGCGTCAAGGATGACGGCATTCTGGAACCATTTGATGTGTCGCTGGAAGATGCTCAGACTCTTGTCATGACCGCCCGCGTTCTGCTGGGTTGGGTGGATCCCACCGAACTGGAAGCGGATGCTGAAGACGATGCCGACATCGAAGACGGCGAAGCAGAAGAGGGCGAGGCCTGAACTCAGGCCTCGCAGCGAGGATAGCAATGACACGCGGTGGCAGTGACAAAGACCGGTCCGACGGACCGGAGCGAAAATGTCTGGCAACAGGCGAGATCCAGCCCAAAGAAGGGCTGATCCGCTTTGTTGTTGGCCCCGAAGGTCAGGTTGTTCCTGATGTGATGGGAAAGCTGCCGGGGCGCGGGGTCTATGTGACCTCGACCGAGGCAGCGCTCCAAACTGCGGTAAAGAAGAAACTCTTTGCCCGCGGTTTCAAGGCGCCGGTGACGGTGCCTGACGGGCTGGTGGATGAAATCAAAGGTCAGGTGCTGCGGCGCCTGATCGAGCTGATCAGCCTGGCGCGCAAGTCGGGTGATGCGGTCTCTGGCTATGAGAAGGTCAAAGACTGGCTGGCCAAGGAACACGCCCGCGTATTGATCCAGGCTTCGGATGGATCAGGACGGGGCAAATCAAAATTGAGCACGCCGCACCGTGGGAAATTCATCGGATGCCTCACTGCGGATGAGCTGGGCATGGCCTTTGGGCGCCAAACTGTGATACATGCGGCGCTGGCCTCTGGTGGACTCGGCAAACGTGTTGTAGAGGAAGCGCAACGACTACAAGGTTTGCGCGAAACGGTGGGCGGCAAGGGCCGCACGGAAGGATAAAGAGCTTTATGAGCGATAGTGACGGCAAAAAGACGTTGGGTCTTCGTGGTGGGTCCCGGCCCGGGAATGTGAAACAGAGCTTCAGCCACGGTCGGACCAAGAATGTCGTGGTGGAAACCAAGCGCAAACGCGTTGTGGTCCCCAAGCCGACCGCGGCCAAGGGGGGCTCAGGTGCGACGCCGTCCGGTGACGCATCGCGGCGTCCGGCTGGCATCAGCGATGCAGAGATGGCGCGCCGCCTGAAGGCGTTGCAGGCCGCCAAGGCCCGCGAAGTAGAAGAAGCGCAGCAGCGCGAAGCCGAGGAAAAGGCCCGTGCCGAAGAGCGTGAGCGCCGCCGGGCTGAACAGGAAGCCAAGGAACGTGAACAGCGCGAAGCTGAAGAGCGTGCCCGCCAGAAGGCCGAAGAAGAAGAGCGCAAGCGTGTCGAAGCTGAGGCTGCTGCGCAGCGGGCGGCTACTGATGCCGAAAAGAAAAAGTCGGAACCGGCTGCGGCCCGTCCCGAGCCGGGCCCGTCTTCGCAGCCTCGTAAGGGGGATCGCGAACGTGATGACCGGCAGAACCGCAATGCCAAAGGTCGCAACGAAGGCGGTGGCCGTCGCTCCGGTAAGCTGACACTTGGTCAGGCGACCGGTGGTGAAGGTGGTCGTCAGCGCTCCATGGCGTCGATGAAGCGTAAGCAAGAGCGAGCACGCCAGAAGGCCATGGGCTCGGTCGAGCGTGAAAAGGTTATTCGTGACGTCCAGCTGCCCGAGGCGATTGTCGTCTCCGAGCTGGCAAACCGGATGGCCGAGCGCGTCGGCGAGGTTGTCAAATCGCTGATGAACATGGGCATGATGGTCACGCAGAACCAGACCATCGACGCGGATACCGCCGAGCTGATCATCGAAGAGTTCGGCCACAACGTGGTGCGTGTTTCTGATTCGGATGTTGAAGACGTCATCAAAGAGGTCGAGGACAAGGAAGATGACCTTCAGCCGCGTCCTCCTGTGATCACCATCATGGGTCACGTTGACCACGGTAAGACGTCTCTGCTGGATGCGATCCGCGACGCGCGGGTTGTTGCAGGCGAGGCAGGTGGCATTACCCAGCACATCGGTGCCTATCAGGTGAAAACCGAAGGCGGGGCTGTGTTGAGCTTCCTCGACACGCCTGGCCACGCGGCCTTTACCTCTATGCGTTCGCGCGGTGCGCAGGTCACGGATATCGTGGTCCTTGTTGTGGCTGCAGATGACGCTGTGATGCCGCAGACCGTCGAAGCAATCAACCACGCCAAGGCGGCGGGTGTTCCCATGATCGTGGCGATCAACAAGATCGACAAGCCGGCCGCAGACCCGATGAAAGTCCGCACCGATCTGCTGCAGCATGAAGTTGTCGTGGAAGCGATGTCTGGTGAAGTACAGGATGTGGAAGTCTCTGCCGTAACTGGTCAGGGTCTGGACGAGCTGCTGGAAGCCATTGCGCTGCAGGCGGAAATCCTCGAACTGAAGGCCAATCCGGATCGCGCAGCTCAAGGTGCCGTGATCGAGGCACAGCTGGACGTGGGTCGCGGACCTGTGGCCACGGTGCTGGTTCAGAATGGCACCCTGCGTCAGGGTGATATCTTTGTTGTCGGTGAGCAGTACGGTAAGGTCCGTGCGCTGATCAATGACAAGGGTGAGCGGGTTCAGGAAGCTGGCCCCTCGGTTCCGGTCGAAGTGCTGGGTCTCAATGGTACACCCGAAGCAGGCGACGTTCTGAACGTCACCGAAACCGAAGCGCAGGCCCGCGAGATCGCCGAGTACCGCGCCCAGGCCGCCAAGGACAAGCGCGCAGCGGCCGGTGCCGCGACCACGCTGGAACAGCTGATGCAGAAGGCCAAGGAGGACGAAAATGTCTCCGAGCTGCCGATCCTGGTTAAAGCTGACGTGCAAGGCTCTGCCGAAGCCATCGTTCAGGCGATGGAGAAGATCGGCAATGACGAAGTGCGTGTTCGCGTGCTGCACTCCGGCGTTGGCGCCATCACCGAGAGCGATATCGGTCTGGCAGAGGCCTCTGGTGCTCCTGTCATGGGCTTCAACGTGCGTGCCAACACATCGGCACGGAACTCGGCCAACCAGAAGGGCGTCGAGATCCGCTACTACTCGGTCATCTATGACCTCGTCGACGATGTGAAGGCGGCGGCGTCCGGCCTGCTGTCAGCTGAGATCCGCGAGAACTTCATCGGCTATGCAGAGATCAAGGATGTCTTCAAGGTATCCAACGTTGGCAAGGTTGCGGGCTGTCTCGTGACCGAAGGTGTGGCACGCCGCTCCGCTGGCGTCCGCCTGCTGCGTGACAACGTTGTGATCCACGAAGGTACGCTGAAAACTCTCAAACGCTTCAAGGATGAAGTGGCAGAGGTTCAGTCCGGTCAGGAATGCGGCATGGCGTTTGAGAATTACGATGATGTCCGCAAGGGTGATGTGATCGAGATCTTCGAACGTGAAGAAGTGACCCGCACACTCGACTGATCCACGATCATAGCATGAATAAAAAAACCCCGGCCAAACCAGGTCGGGGTTTTTTCGTGACTGGTTCAGGGAGGAGAAACCAGTCTGCTAAGGAGAGTGTGGGGGATCAGGCGGCGCGGCCGACCGGTTCACCTTCGTAGGTTTTGCTACCGACGCGCACCGAAATCTTGCCATCGGGCAAGCTGCGCACGAATGTGCCTTGGATGAAGATAAATGCACCCTGCTTAATCGTTCTGATCATGATCGCTACCGCCTCTTGCCGTCAGAAATACCGACATTACGCTGCCTGTTGGCTCTCAGGGTTAACGAAAAAAGTTAATGATTGATTGATGCACGTGAAGGATACCGCCGCAGGACGCGGCGGCGGCTAAGCCGTTCTGTGCGGGAAACCGGGCAGACCGGAACTAGAGCCAGTCCCGCAGGATCGGGATCAGCGGCACATCGGCCGCCGGCATGGGGTAATCACGCAGGTTCTGCGCGCGGACCCATTTCAGTGTCTGCCCTTCTTTCGCCTGCGGGATACCCTCCCATTTACGACAGGCAAATAGCGGCATCAGCAGGTGAAAATCTTCATAGCTGTGGCTTGCAAAGGTCAGCGGTGCCAGACAGGACGCCCAGGTGTTGATGCCGAGCTCCTCTTCCAGTTCGCGGATCAGCGCCGCCTCGGGCGTTTCACCGGGCTCGACCTTGCCGCCGGGAAATTCCCACAGACCGGCCATCGACTTGCCCTCGGGGCGCTGAGCAAGCAGCACGCGCCCCTCGATATCAATCAGCGCAACCGCAGATACCAGTACGGTCTTCATGACCGGTAGTCCGCGTTGATGGTGATATATTGGTGCGTAAGGTCACAGGTCCAAACAGTGCTCTGCCCCTCTGCCAATCCCAGATCAACCTTGATGACGATCTCCGACTTCTTCATTTCGGCGGCGCCGGCTGCTTCGCGATAGTTTGGCGACACCCAGCCTTTTTCGGCGACCAGTACATCGCCAAAGGAGATGGACAGCTTGTCCCGATCGGCGGCTGCCCCGGATTTGCCGATTGCCATCACGACGCGGCCCCAGTTCGGATCCTCCCCGGCAATGGCCGTTTTGACCAGCGGCGAATTGGCAATCGACAGGCCATGAACCTTGGCGTCGTGGTCATTCATCGCGCCGGTCACCTGGATCTCGACGAATTTGGTCGCGCCCTCACCATCGCGCACCACTTGATGCGACAGGTCCAGCATGACTGCTTCCAGCGCCTCGGCGAATTCAGCATGTCCGGTTACATCAACGCCGGAGGCGCCAGTGGCACAGAGCATCAGACTGTCCGAGGTCGATGTATCGCTGTCCACGGTGATGCAGTTGAAGGTCCGGTCACAGGTTTGCGACAGAAGCTCCTGCAACGCCGTCTGCAGCATCTTCGCATCTGTGAAGATATAGACAAGCATGGTCGCCATGTCGGGGGCGATCATACCCGACCCCTTGGCAATCCCCGCGATAGAGACTGTTTTGCCGTCGATCTCGATTTTCGCGCTGGCCCCTTTGACAAAGGTGTCCGTTGTCATGATCGCGCCGGCAGCAGCTTCGATGGCGGTGGCGTCCAACCCATCGTTCAGCGCCGCGATCTGGGCGACGATGCGGTCGTGCGGTAGTGGTTCGCCGATGACTCCGGTTGATGCGGTGAACACCCGTGCGGCCGGAACTCCCGTGCATTCTGCTACACTGCGGGTGATCTCGGCAACCGAGGTTTGACCATAGTGCCCGGTAAAGGCGTTAGAATTGCCGGAGTTCACGAGGATCGCCGCGCCGTGCGCGGTGTCGTTTTCTGCCGAAGCGAGTTTTGCCTGACAGTCCAGAACGGGGGCGGAGCGGGTCGCGGAGCGGGTAAAGACGCCGGCGACGGCCGTTCCGGGTGCCATCACCGCGAGCATAACGTCCGTACGATCCTTGTATCTCACGCCGGCGGCTACCGATGCGAATCTAACACCGGTGATTTCCGGCAGCTCGGGGAAATGGTCTGGTGCAAGCGGAGAGCGGGGCAGTGCCATTTTCAGTTCCTAACCAGGTCAAGGTTTTTCAGGATTGCGGGGTCTAGATCTTCGATCTCAGGGCGTTCAATCGTTGCCGAGGTGGTCAGGGAGAGTACGCGCTCTTCTACCGCGTCCTGGCGCATCTGCGCTGCAAGCTCTTCGCGGACCTCGTCAAAGGTAGGCGCAGCAGAGGTGCGCCGTTCGTTGAGCTTGATCACATGCCAGCCGAACTGGGTTTGAACCGGTTCGGAGACGTCACCGGTACGCATCGCGAGGACGGCTTCTTCAAATTCCGGGACCATGCGCCCCTTGCCAAACCAGCCGAGCTCCCCACCGTTCGGGCCGGAGGGACCGGTCGACCGTTCGCGCGCTAGAGTGGCAAAATCAGCACCAGCCTCCAGCTCGGCGCGAATTTCGGCTGCATCCTCCTTGGTCTCGACCAGAATATGCGAGGCGTTGAATTCATCACCGCCGGTTCCGTCGGTGTATTTCTCGTCGTAGGCGGCGCGAAGGTCCTGTTCGGAGGCGGCACCCTCCATCACCTTTTCGATGACATCAGCGGCCAGCAGCGAACGGGCTTCATTCTCGAGGGAGAGTTCGACGTATTTCGGAACCTCGCCATTCAGTTCCTGTTTCAGGCTGGTTTGCTGAATCAGCTGGTCCAGAATTGCGTCATAGAGAACATCATCCGGCAGCTGCTGATACTGCTGCGGCAGCGTCGCGCGGGCGATGATCATGTGACCAATCGTGATCTCTTCGCCATTCACCTTTGCAACCACTGTATTGGCATGTGGTTCGGCCACAGCGGGTATGGGCAGTGTCAAGGCGGTCGTCAGGGCCAGCCCAGACAAATAAGTGAGACCTTTGCGCATTGAATTCTTCCTATTCTCTGGCCACGGCTGGGCGTAGCGTTGACACCGTATTTGCGGGACCTTACATCGCCATGAGGCCTTTGACAGGACCGCTGTTCCATCATTGTTTATGAGTTGCAAGCGGGGCGGGCAAGCCTGCCAACGCCAGGGGCCAATGACAGGACGGTTGGAGAACACATGCTGGGTATCGGAACACTCGCCAAAAAGGTTTTCGGCACGCCGAATGACCGCAAAATCAAGGCGACACGGCCGCTGATTGCCAAGATCAACGCGCTGGAGCCCGAGTTCGAGAAACTCAGCGATCAGGAGTTGCAGGACAAAACCGCCGAGCTGCGCAAGCGCGCCGGTGACGGAGAGAGCCTGGATGACCTTCTGCCCGAGGCTTTTGCCAACGTACGCGAGGCGGCGCGGCGTGCGCTGGGGCTGCGGGCCTTTGATACGCAGCTCATGGGTGGCATCTTTCTGCACCAGGGCAATATTTCCGAGATGAAGACCGGTGAGGGTAAAACCCTCGTTGCGACCTTCCCGGCCTATCTCAATGCGCTGACCGGCAAGGGCGTGCATGTGGTGACGGTGAACGAATACCTCGCCAAGCGCGACAGCGAGTGGATGGGCAAGGTCTTTGCGCAACTCGGCATGACCACCGGCGTGATCTGGTCCGGCCAGCCTGATGCGGAGAAGATGGCTGCCTATCAGAGCGATGTCACTTATGCGACCAACAACGAGCTGGGCTTTGACTACCTGCGCGACAACATGAAGCCAAGCCTCGATCAGGTTTTCCAGAAACACCATAATTTCGCGATTGTGGATGAGGTCGACTCGATCCTGATCGACGAGGCGCGTACGCCGCTGATCATCTCAGGTCCGGCGGAAGATCGCTCGGAACTCTACTCGACCATCGACAAGATGATCCCGCTCCTGAGTGATGATCACTATGAGTTGGACGAAAAAACCCGCGGCGTGACCTTCACCGAGGATGGCAACGAATACCTCGAGCAGCAGTTGATCGCCCATGGCCTGCTGGAAGAGGGAGCGTCACTGTATGATCCTGAGAGCACTACGGTAGTACATCACGTCAACCAGGCGCTGCGGGCGCATAAGCTGTTCCAGCGCGACAAGGACTACATCGTGCGCGATGGCGAGGTGGTGCTGATCGATGAATTCACCGGTCGGATGATGGCCGGTCGCCGCCTTTCCGAGGGTCTGCATCAGGCCATCGAAGCCAAGGAAGAGGTTAAGATTCAGCCCGAGAACACAACGCTGGCCTCCGTGACCTTTCAGAACTACTTCCGCCTCTACAGCAAGCTGTCCGGGATGACCGGCACAGCGATGACCGAGGCCGAGGAATTTGCCGAGATCTACGGTCTGGGTGTGGTCGAGGTTCCAACCAACCGACCAATCGCTCGTAAGGATGAGGACGATCAGGTCTACCGCACGGCTGTCGAGAAATACCGTGCGATGATTGAAGAGACCAAGAAGGCCCATGAAAAGGGCCAGCCTGTTCTTTTGGGCACGACCTCGATCGAAAAATCCGAGCTGCTCAGCCAGATGCTGGAGAAAGAGGGCATCAAGCACAACGTGCTGAACGCCCGTCACCACGAACAGGAAGCCAAGATTGTGGCGGAGGCCGGTCGTCTGGGCGCTGTGACCATCGCTACCAACATGGCCGGCCGCGGGACCGACATTCAGTTGGGCGGTAATGTGGAGCTGAAGGTGCTGGATGCGCTGGACGCCCAGCCCGATGCCGACCCGGTTGCCCTGCGCACCGAGGAAGAGGCCAAACATGCCGCGGAAAAGCAGAGTGTTCTGGACGCAGGTGGCCTGTTCGTGATGGCTTCCGAACGCCACGAGAGCCGCCGGATCGACAACCAGCTGCGCGGTCGCTCCGGTCGCCAGGGCGATCCGGGTCGCACCGTGTTCTACCTCAGCCTTGAAGATGATCTGATGCGCATCTTCGGGTCAGAGCGACTGGACAAGCTGTTGTCGACCCTTGGCATGAAAGAGGGCGAGGCGATCATTCACCCTTGGGTGAACAAGTCGCTGGAACGCGCCCAGGCAAAGGTCGAAGGCCGCAACTTTGACATGCGTAAGAACGTTCTGAAATTCGACGACGTGATGAATGATCAGCGCAAGGTGATCTTTAACCAGCGTCGCGAAATCATGGCTGCTGAAGATCTGTCCGAAATCGTCGGTGATATGCGTCATGAGGTGATCGACGATCTTCTCGATGTGCATATGCCGGCCAAGACCTATGCCGACCAATGGGACAGCGAGGGCCTGCAGGCGCAGGTCCGCGAGAAACTCGGGCTTGATGTCCCCGTGGTCGACTGGGCTGCCGAAGAAGGCGTCGATGACGAGCAGATCCGCGAACGTCTGGTCGCCGCCAGCGATGCCAAGATGGCAGAAAAGACCGAAGCGTTTGGTGCTGAAACCATGCGCAATATCGAAAAGCAGGTTCTGCTTCAGACCATCGACGCGAAATGGCGCGAACATCTTCTGACGCTGGAACATCTGCGTTCTGTGGTGGGCTTCCGTGGCTACGCGCAGCGTGATCCGCTCAATGAATATAAGAATGAGAGTTTCCAGCTGTTTGAAACGATGCTCGATACGCTGCGTGAAACCGTCACTCAGCAGCTCGCACATGTGCGCCCCATCAGCGAAGAAGAGCAGCGCCAGATGATGATGCAGCTGGCCGCCCAGCAGGCGGAACTGCAAAGGGCCGCTGCTGGCGCTGCGTTGCCGGAGGCACCAGCCGATGGGTTTGTTGAAGACGATCCATCGACATGGGGCAATCCATCTCGCAATGACAAATGCCCTTGTGGGTCTGGCAAGAAGTTCAAACACTGCCATGGCAGCCTCAGCTGAGGCACCGGAGAGGTGAGATAGTCTGGCGAAAACAGTGAAAATTGCATGCTTTCGCCAGATTCTCAGCAAGGGGCGGCCATCAATTGGTCGCCTTTCTGCGTCACGGTTCCTTAACCTTTTTGGGTAAGGAGTC
Source organism: Phaeobacter sp. A36a-5a (assembly GCF_037911135.1). NCBI lineage: Bacteria > Pseudomonadati > Pseudomonadota > Alphaproteobacteria > Rhodobacterales > Roseobacteraceae > Phaeobacter > Phaeobacter bryozoorum. The sequence continues at coordinate 367,542 of NZ_JBBLYU010000003.1, forward strand.
GGTAATGATCAGCAAACGTACAGCCTTGATGAGCGCGGCCACCCTCTGTAGCGCACTCGCGATCGGTCTTGTTATGCAACATGCCGATGGCGGTCCGCAGGCGACTGCAGAAGCCGCGGTTCCTGCGAAGGGGCTTGCGGTTGCGGCCGTAGACAACCTGCCAGACCTCTCGACCGGTGGTGCCCTTCAGATTGAGGCGATCAGCCTCACTGCGGCCACACCTGCTTCCGGCGGCGAGGGCGAAGCCCGTCAGGCCGGGCGTCATGACCCAGAGACCACCTGCGATATGACAGCAGAAGCCGTCGCCAGCCCGATGGCAGAGGTGCGTTTGACGATCTTGTCCCTTTGCCGTCCCGGAGAGCGGTTGACCATTCATCACAATGGAATGATGTTCTCCAGCCGCCTGGACGATACCGGCGCGCTGACCGTTCAGGTGCCGGCACTTTCTTCTACCGCAGTTTTTATCGTCGAGCCGAAAACAGGCCGTGGTGCAGTGGCGACAACTTCGGTGCCTGATCTAAATCTGGTCAGCCGGGTGGTCCTGCAATGGGCTGGCAATAGCGGCTTTGAACTGCACGCGCGCGAGTTTGGCGCGGGGTATGGCAGCGCTGGTCATGTCTGGCGCGGTGCTGATCTTACAGCTGGCCGGGGGTCGGTCGTGCAGCTTGGCGATGCCTCGCAGCTGGCGCCGCGTTTGGCAGAGATCTACAGCGTTCCACGGCTTGGCGGCGACCGTAGTGGTGTGATCGACCTGACCGTCGAGGCCGAGGTGACCGCGATCAATTGCGGTCGTGACGTTTCGGCGCAGACGCTTGAACTGCGCGATGGAAAGCTGCGCACCCGTGATCTGACACTGGCGATGCCTGATTGTGCCGCTACGGGTGATTTTCTTGTGTTGAATAATTTGCTAGAAACACTGAAAATCGCCGCAAATTAACTAGCGGTTTATTCAGGATTTCTCATGGCTTTGCTTCGTGCGGCGGTAGGCGCCGCACTCTTTCTTGTCGCTGGAATCCTGCCGCTCAATGCGCAGGATGTGACCCTTTCCTCACCTGACGGCGCCGTTGAGATCACCGGGAATATTCTGGGTTTTGATGGTGAATTCTATCGCGTTGATACGAAGTTCGGTGAGCTGACGGTTGATGGGTCCGGCGTCAGCTGTGAGGGGCCCGGTTGCCCGAGCCTGTCTGATTATGTTGCGGAGATTACCCTGTCGGGTTCTTCCACCATGGCAGAGGTTCTGTTACCGGCGCTGATCGAAGGGTTCGCACTCAGAAACGGTTTCCAGACCCGGCGAGATCCGATGCCCGACAATAATTTTGACTATGTGTTACTGCGGGACACAGGTCGAGTCGCCGCCAGGTTCAGCTTTTTTGTCAGCAATACCGACGAAGGGTTTGCCGATCTTCTGGCCAATGAAGCCGATATCGTGATGGCCCTGCGCGAAATCCGCAGCGCGGAGCGTGAGCGCGCGCGTGAGGCCGGAATGGGGGATATGACAGGGTCACAACGCAGTCGCGTTCTGGCGCTGGATGCCATGGTGCCGGTGGTGGCACCGGGGAACCCTGTGCGCTCGATTTCGGTGTCGAATCTCGCGCGCGTTCTATCCGGGGATCTGAAAAACTGGTCTGAGCTGGGTGGGGCTGACGCGCCGATCTCTCTTCATTTGCCCGTCGCGGGCTCTGGCTTGGCTCAGGCGATTTCTGACCGGCTTGAGCCGCCAAATATTGCGGCGCTCGGCAGTCGTCTGCGGCGCCACGACCGTGGCAGCACCTTGGTGCGAGTCGTTGCGACAGATCCCTTTGCCCTTGGGCTGGCGAGCTTTGCCGAAACATCGACCGCACGCGTCCTGACCCTGCGCGGCGCGTGTGGCTTCTCGCTGCGGGCCAATCGCCGGTCAATCAAGACAGAAGACTATCCGCTGACTGCGCCGATGTTTCTATATCTCCCGTCACGACGGTTGCCCAAGCTTGCGCGGGATTTTCTGAGTTATGTTCGCGGCCCCGCGGCGCAGATTGTGATCCGCAGAGCCGGGTTCGTTGATCAGGCACCAGAGAGAATTTCGATGAATGTTCAGGGCGACCGTCTGGCCAATGCCATCAGCGCAGCCGGGCCGGAGGTCTCCCTTGCGGAGTTGCAGAGATTGGTCAGTCGCCTGGACGGTCTGCAGCGGTTGACCACGTCGTTTCGCTTTGAACCGGGATCGACCCGCCCCGATGCGCAATCGCGAAGCAATATCAATCAGCTCGCCCGGTCCCTGGAGGCTGGGGCCTACGATGCGCGGGAGCTGGTTTTTGTCGGCTTCTCAGATGGCGATGGCCCGGCGAGCGGTAATAAATCCATTGCGTTGAAACGATCGGAGGCGGTGCGAGATGCGGTCATCGCGGCAGCTGAAACCGCGAATCTCGAGCGGACCGAAATAGCGGTGGAGGCCTTTGGTGAGGCGCTGCCGATGGCCTGTGAAGACCAGCGATGGGGCCGACAGGTCAATCGACGGGTCGAAGTCTGGGTTCGATAAAAGAGCTTCAGACCGCTAGAGATATCCTTCGGAGCGAAAGCTCAGTTCGCGAGATTTTCCGATGATCAGATGATCATGCAGAACGATATCCAGAGTGGCGAGTGCCCGCGCAACCCGGTCGGTCATCTCGATGTCGCTCTGCGATGGGGTCGGGTCGCCCGACGGGTGATTATGTACCAGGATCAGGGCGCTGGCGCTTATTTCAAGGGCCCGCTTGGCGATCTCTCGCGGGTAGACCGGCACATGATCGACGGTGCCCCTGGCCTGCTCTTCATCCGCGACCAGGGTGTTCTTGCGATCCAGGTAGAGGACACGGAACTGTTCGGTCTCACGATGGGCCATGACGGTATGGCAATAGTCCAGAAGCGCGTCCCAAGAGGACAAGACCGGTCGCTGCATGATTCTGGCGCGGGCCATTCGATGGGCGGCAGCCTCCAGGATCTTAAGATCCGCGACGACAGCCTCGCCGATGCCATTCACCTTCGAGAGACGTTCAGGGGGCGCGGTGATAACCCGGTTGAAATCTCCGAAGGTCTCAAGCAGGAGCCGGGCCAGAGGTTTGACATCGCGGCGCGGAATGGATCGAAAGAGCAGAAGTTCCAGCAACTCATAGTCCGGCATCGCGGCTGCCCCCCCGTCCATAAAACGCTCGCGCAACCGCGCGCGGTGATCCCTGATATAGGAGGGCAGGCGCCGCTCTGGCGGGGAGGCAGGCCCCATCTCTGCGCTGTTGGGGAACAGCGGGAGAGAGACATCCTGAAACGCGGGATCCTTGGCCATAGGCTATGCTGTGGCCATCGTGGTTGAGGAAGGGTTAATGCAAATGGATCACCATGCGGCCAGCCGCAAAACCAACGAAAAAAGCGCCCCATTGGAGCGCTTAATATTGGTTTAGAATGGGGAGGGGATCAGCCCTTCATCCCGTCCCAGAAGCTTTTCACGGAGGAGAAGAAACTCCGGCTTTCCGGGTTGGTGTTGTCCTCGGAGAGATCCTCGAATTCACGCAGCAGTTCCTTCTGCCGGGCGGTGAGGTTCACCGGGGTTTCCACCGCCAGTTCTATGAACATGTCACCGGTTGCACCGCCGCGCAGGGCAGGCATGCCCTTGCCACGTAGGCGCATCTGGCGGCCGGACTGGCTGCCTTCCGGGATCTGCACACGGCCACGGCCACCATCAATGGTGGGGACTTCTATGGCGCCGCCCAATGCGGCCTTTGCCATGGATACCGGTACCCGGCAGTATAGGTTGTTTCCATCCCGCTCAAACAGGTCATGTGCGGAGACTTCAACAAAAATATAGAGATCACCGGGAGGACCACCGCGCATACCGGCCTCACCCTCGCCGGCAAGGCGAATGCGGGTGCCGGTTTCCACGCCTGCCGGGATGTTCACCGACAGGGAGCGATCTTTCTCTACACGACCATGGCCCTGGCAGGATTTGCAGGGGTTCTTGATGATCTGGCCAAGGCCGGAGCAGGTGGGGCAGGTGCGCTCCACCGTGAAGAAACCCTGCTGCGCGCGAACCTTGCCCATGCCGGAACAGGTCGGGCATGTCGTTGGTTCCACTCCGCCCTCAGCGCCAGTGCCTTCGCAGGATCCACAGGCGACAGCGGTCGGTACGTTGATCGTTTTGTGCATCCCCGCAAAAGCATCCTCAAGCGAGATGCGCAGGTTGTAGCGCAGATCCGAGCCGCGCGCGGCTCGTTGCCGTCCGCCACCCTGGCCGCCGCGTCCACCCATGAAGTCGCCGAACAGATCGTCGAAGACATCTGAGAAGGCAGACGAAAAGTCGCCGCCGCCAAAGCCCTGGCCGCCTTGACCGCCGCGTTGGCCGCCGCCCATGCCGTTTTCAAAGGCGGCGTGACCGTAACGATCATAAGCGGCCTTCTTCTCAGGGTCCTTCAGGACATCGTAGGCCTCATTGGCCTCCTTGAACTTCCCCTCGGCTTCGGGATTGTCCTTGTTCCGGTCGGGGTGCAGCTCTTTGGCCTTCTTGCGAAAGCCTTTCTTGATTTCATCGGCGGTGGCCCCTTTGGACACCCCGAGAACGTCATAGTAATCTCGTTTGGACATCGGAATACCCTTCTTGCCGCAACGAAAGCGGGCCGGCCCGGGGTTCGGACCGGCCCGCTTTGGCCAAAATCAGACCTTAACGCTTGTTGTCGTCCAGATCTTCGAATTCGGCATCGACAATGTCATCATCACCGGGGCCTGAAGCCTCATCCGCGGCGGCGGGTTCATCCGCGGCCTCTTCCTGGCTCGACTTGTAGATCGCTTCGCCTAGCTTCATGGCGGCTTCGGTGACGTTCTGAACGCCAGACTTGATCTTGTCGGCGGTGGATTTCTCGTTTTCGAGGTCATCCTTCAGCGCGGCAATGGCCAGTTCGATTGCTTCGATGGTGGTCGGGTCCACCTTGTCCGCATGCTCTTCCATCGATTTCTCGGTGGAGTGAATCAGGCTTTCGGCCTGGTTCTTCGCTTCGATCAGCTCGCGACGTTCCTTGTCTGCCTCGGCATTGTCCTCGGCATCCTTGACCATTTTTTCGATATCCTCATCGGACAGACCACCGGAGGCCTGGATGGTGATATTCTGCTCTTTACCAGTCGCCTTATCCTTGGCGCCAACGGACACGATGCCGTTTGCGTCGATGTCGAAGGTCACTTCGATCTGCGGCATGCCGCGCGGTGCGGGCGGGATGTCCTCAAGGTTGAACTGGCCGAGCATCTTGTTGTCGGCCGCCATCTCGCGCTCACCCTGGAACACACGAATGGTCACGGCGTTCTGGTTGTCTTCGGCGGTAGAGAACACCTGGCTCTTCTTGGTCGGGATGGTGGTGTTGCGGTCGATCAGTCGGGTGAAGACGCCACCGAGGGTTTCGATACCCAGGGACAGCGGTGTCACGTCGAGCAGAACGACGTCTTTCACGTCGCCTTGCAGAACACCGGCCTGAATGGCGGCGCCCATCGCAACAACCTCATCCGGGTTCACACCCTTGTGGGGGTCTTTGCCGAAGAATTTGCTGACTTCCTCGATCACCTTGGGCATGCGGGTCATACCGCCGACCAGAACAACTTCGTCGACGTCAGATGCCGAGAGACCGGCATCTTTCAGCGCAGCGGCGCAGGGCTTCATCGACGCCTTGATCAGATCGCCAACCAGGCTCTCCAGCTTGGCACGGGTCAGTTTCATGACCAGGTGCAGCGGCTGGCCCGAGGACGGATCCATCGAGATGAACGGCTGGTTGATTTCGGTCTGGCTGGAGGAGGACAGCTCAATCTTGGCTTTTTCAGCGGCTTCTTTCAGACGCTGCAGAGCCATTTTGTCCTTGGTCAGGTCGACGCCGTGCTCTTTCTTGAATTGGTCTGCCAGGTAGTTGACGATGCGCATGTCAAAGTCTTCACCACCAAGGAACGTGTCGCCATTGGTGGATTTCACCTCAAACAGGCCGTCGTCGATTTCAAGAATGGTCACGTCGAAGGTACCGCCACCAAGGTCATAGACCGCGATGGTTTGGGTTTCTTCCTTGTCCAGACCATAGGCCAGGGCCGCTGCTGTCGGTTCGTTGATGATGCGCAGCACTTCGAGACCGGCAATCTTGCCGGCGTCTTTGGTGGCCTGACGCTGGGCGTCGTTGAAATACGCAGGCACGGTGATGACGGCCTGGGTCACTTCTTCACCGAGGTAGGACTCGGCGGTTTCTTTCATCTTGCCCAGGATGAAAGCAGAGATCTGCGACGGGGAGTATTTCTCACCCTTGGCTTCGACCCATGCGTCACCATTGCCGCCGTTGATTACGGCGAAAGGCAGGTTTTTCTTGTCTTTGGCCAGATCGCTGTCATCGAACCGGCGACCAATCAGGCGCTTTACGCCGAATACGGTGTTGTCCGGGTTGGTGACGGCCTGACGTTTGGCAGGCTGGCCTACCAGACGCTCATCGTCGGTGAAGGCTACGATCGACGGCGTGGTACGGGCGCCCTCAGCGTTTTCGATAACGCGAGGCTGCGATCCGTCCATGATGGCCACACAGGAGTTGGTGGTCCCGAGGTCGATTCCGATAACTTTGCTCATTTTCGATCCCTTTTCACTTTCTAAGGCGATTACCCGAGGTCTGAACCCATTTTGGCATTCCGGCCCCGATTCAGTTGCGGTTTGGTCTGCACCTCCCCGCTTCCCGGCGTATATAGGGAGCGCAAATGCCCCCTGCAACCGCCAGATCGTGTCCTGTTTCGCGAATTACTGCGGTTTTTGACAGGGGAGCGGTTAAGAACAGGCTAACGGTGATGATGAAGTTGCGGTTGCGGGGATTTGAGCTGACAAAACCCCTGTTGGATACGGTACGGCAGCGACAGCTGATTGACTGTCTGCGTCCCGTTCTGCGCGCCGCTCCTCTGTTCTCGCCCGAGGTGCCCGGTGGCGGCAAGATGTCGGTGCGAATGACCTCGGCCGGGGTATGCGGCTGGGTGAGTGACAGGGACGGGTATCGTTATCAGGATCGGCATCCCTCCGGCCAGGGCTGGCCGAAAATCCCGGCAGAAATCCTGGATATCTGGCGGGCCAGCACAGGGCTGGAGCGACAACCGGACTGTTGTTTGATCAACTACTATGGCGAGGGCGCCCGCATGGGTCTGCATCAGGACAAGGATGAGGCGGATTTCTCCTACCCGGTGGTGTCCGTCTCTCTGGGCGATGACGGCCTTCTGCGGATCGGCAATCAATTCCGTGGCGGTAAGACGGAGACCGTCTGGCTGAACTCAGGCGATGTCGTCGTGATGGGGGGCGAGGCGCGGCTGACCTATCATGGGGTTGACCGCATCCGCTTCAAATCCTCGCGTTTGCTGCCAAAGGGTGGTCGCATAAACCTGACACTTCGCGTGGTGACCTGAGCCATTGCGTCAATCCGTCGATCAGCGTTTGGCACCCCAACTGATCGAGGCACGGCGACGGGTGTAAAACTCCCCCATTAGTCCGATCATGATCAGGACGAGCGCCACCCAACCCGCGTATTGCCAGTTGCTGAAATGGGGGTTGTAGTTGATGAACACAAACCCACGCGCCTGATCGATGCAATGAAACAGCGGGTTCCAGTCGAACATCGACAGCATGAAGCTGGGCAGAGTGTTCGCCAGAAACATCTTGCCCGAGGCGATCATATTGGCCCTTTGGTAGATCGTGGAGATGATGCCAACAGTCCCCGGCGACCAAGGTTTCATGACCAGCAGGATCAAACCTACCGCAGCACCGGTTATCCAGGAGAGCAGCACCATGCCAAAGGCCGCAATCGGTTCCTCTATTTCAATCGGGGTGAACGCCACGTGATAGACGAACAGGATGATCAGCATCGACAGCACCTGAATATACAGTGATCCCAGTGCCGCCGACAGAATGGCGACGATCGTGTTCATCGGGGCGTGCTGCATCATCGGGCTGCTTGGCCCCTCTGCTCCGGCGACAGCGGAAACGGCCTTGGTGTGGGTCAGGAACAAAAACACACCCGACATCACATAGAGCAGGAAATCGCCGCGAATGGCCGAACCGCGCAGGCCGAGCAGGGAAAACATCACGTAGAACACGATGACAAACATCACCGCCTGCGTGAGATTGGTCGCCAGAGCCATGAAAGCATTATTATGTTTGGAGCGAACGCTGCGGGCCACGGAATGAAAGACAACCTCACCCATGGCGATGAGGCTGCTGAGACGTGACCGTTTGTGGCGTTGCTCGAACATGATGTCGCTTAGCCGGACCTGCTTTAGGTGAAACTCTGCTTATCGTTACCACGGAAATCTTGCTGTTCCGTTTCACCCCGACCATAAGGGGGACAACTGCTGTAATCAACCAAACCCGGTCAGGGAGAGTGTTTGTGACATATGATGAGCTTATTCCGGTAATCCGCCGATTGGCGATCGAAGCCGGAGAGAAGATCATGGAGATCTATAATTCGGATGAATTCGAGGTGAAGGTGAAATCGGATGAAAGCCCGGTAACCGCCGCTGACGAGGCCGCCGATGCGTTGATTTCTGCCGGGTTGCGCGCAGCCTTTCCCGACGTGATGCTGGTGACCGAGGAACAGGCGGAATCGCACAGCAAGAGCGGGCACACCTTTCTGATTGTGGATCCGCTGGACGGAACCAAGGAGTTCATCCACCGCCGCGGTGATTTTACCGTCAATATCGCATTGGTCGAAAACGGTGTGCCGACGCGCGGCGTTGTCTATGCGCCGGCGCGGTCTCGGATGTTCTTCACCTTGGCGGACGGATCAGCGGTTGAGGAAACCGGCGCTTTTGATCCCTCAGCCATGGGAGAGATCAAACCCATTCGTGTTGCAGACAGTGATAATGATGCGCTGATGGTGGTTGCGTCGAAATCGCACCGTGATCAGGCCACCGATGATTACATCAACAAATACGCCGTGAAGGACAGCAAGAGCGCGGGGTCTTCGCTGAAGTTCTGTCTGGTCGCAACAGGCGAAGCCGACCTCTACCCGCGGGTGGGGCGGACCATGGAATGGGATACCGCCGCTGGTCATGCGGTCCTCTGCGGTGCCGGTGGTCAAGTGGTACGTTTTGATGATCATTCGCCACTGACCTACGGCAAGGAAGGCTATGCGAATCCTTTCTTTATAGCCTATGCGCCGGGTGTGGAGCTTAAGAAAGCCTGATGTCCGTCCTTATCGTCATTCCCGCCCGCTATGCTTCGACCCGCTATCCAGGTAAGCCGCTTGTTGCTTTGACCGGGGCCAGCGGCGAGAGCCAAACGCTGATCGAACGCTCCTGGCGTGCGGCCATGGCCGTCAATGGCGTAGATCGTGTGGTTGTCGCAACCGACGACGACCGAATTCGCGATGCTGCCACCGGGTTTGGTGCCGAGGTTGTTATGACCTCCGAAAGCTGCGCCAACGGGACGGAGCGTTGCGCCGAAGCGCTGGATAAACTTGGCGGCGATTATGATATCGTGGTGAACCTGCAAGGGGACGCGCCGCTGACGCCGCATTGGTTTATCGAGGATCTGATTGTCGGCCTGCGCGGCGCGCCTGACAAAGGGTTGGCAACGCCGGTGCTGCGCTGCGACGGCGCGACGCTGAACAGTCTGCTGGCAGACCGTAAGGCCGGTCGTGTTGGCGGCACCACGGCGGTGTTCGGTAGCGACCATAATGCGCTCTACTTCTCCAAGGAGGTGGTGCCCTTTACGTCCGAAACCTATGGTTCAGATCAGGAGACGCCGGTGTTTCACCACGTCGGTGTCTATGCCTATCGCCCGGATGCGCTGAGCGCCTATCCTGGCTGGCCTGTCGGGCCATTGGAAACCCTCGAAGGGCTGGAGCAGCTGCGCTTTCTTGAGAACGGGCGCAAGATTCTCTGCGTGGAGGTTGAAGCACGTGGACGCGAGTTCTGGGAGCTGAACAATCCCGAGGATGTTCCCCGGATTGAGGCGATGATGAAAAAAATGGGTCACAAATAGGCCTGAATTGTCGATAATATGAAACATGATACGGGATGCCGTGAGCGAAATGTGACTGGGGGTATATTTTCTGAATTGCCTACGGAATACTCTGACCGGCCTTTCGAGGCAGGTTTTGCCACCTAAACGGCCCCACTGACGAACCGCATCAGAACGGTTTGAGAAATAGAAACGAGAGTGCGAGATGCGTAGAAAAGTAACGAAGGCAATTTTTCCGGTGGCCGGGCTTGGAACCAGATTCCTGCCGGCAACCAAATCGGTTCCCAAAGAAATCATGACGCTGGTTGACCGCCCGCTGGTCCAATATGCCATTGATGAGGCCCGAGAGGCCGGCATCAAGGAGTTCATCTTTGTCACCTCGCGCGGCAAAGGAGCGCTAGAGGATTATTTCGACCATTCACCCATGCTTGAGCAGGAGCTGCGTAAGAAGGGTAAGGATGATCTGCTGGAAATCCTGAAAGCGACCAATATGGAATCGGGCGCGATTGCCTATATTCGCCAGCATCAGGCGCTGGGCCTTGGTCACGCGGTCTGGTGCGCGCGTCGCCTGATCGCCAATGAACCCTTCGCGGTGATCCTGCCTGATGATGTCATCGCGGCGGAAACCCCCTGCCTGAAGCAGATGGTGGAAGCCTACGAGGAAACCGGCGGCAATATGGTCGCGGCCATGGAGGTTCCGCCAGAACAGACATCGTCCTACGGTGTGCTGGATGTGCGCGACGACATGGGCTCGGTGGTGTCGGTAAATGGCATGGTTGAAAAGCCCAAAGCCGAAGATGCCCCGTCTAATCTGGCGGTTATTGGTCGCTATATCCTGGCGCCATCGGTCTTGCGCAATCTCAATAAGAAGAAACAGGGCGCCGGTGGTGAGATCCAGCTGACCGATGCCATTGCCGAAGATATCGCCGACGATGTACCGGTCTACGGCTATCGTTTCCGTGGTCAGCGCTTTGATTGCGGATCCAAGGCTGGTTTCCTGCAGGCAACCGTCGCCTTTGCGCTGGCACGTGAAGAGCTGCGCGATGATCTGATGTGCTACATCAATGAGATTGCGCAGGTCGACAAGGCGGCGCAGTAAGCCGATCACTTCGCCGAGAGTGGCGGAGATTGTGAACATCTGGAAATTGGGTGGCCGGACAGCACTGTCCGGCCTTTTGATCAGGAAGACGCTGCTTTGACATATATTCTGGTGACTGGTGGAGCGGGTTATATTGGCTCTCATGCCTGCAAGGCACTAAAGGCTGCCGGTTTTACCCCCGTAACCTACGATAATCTGGTGACTGGCTGGCAGGACGCCGTGAAGTTCGGACCCTTTGAAAAGGGGGATCTGGCTGATCGTCTGCGACTGGACGAGGTTTTTGCCAAATATCAACCGGCCGCCGTGATGCACTTCGCCGCGTTGAGCCAGGTTGGTGAAGCCATGAGCGAACCCGGGCGCTACTGGGCCAACAATGTCGGCGGGTCTCTCACGCTGATTGAAGCCGCGGTGGCAGCCGGCTGCCTCGATTTCGTTTTCTCATCAACCTGCGCCACCTATGGGGAGCATGACAATGTGGTGCTGGACGAAAGCACGCCGCAGCTTCCCCTTAATGCCTATGGCGCGTCCAAACGGGCGGTAGAAGACATCCTGCGCGATTTTGGCGCCTCGCATGGGCTGCGGTCGGTGATCTTCCGTTACTTCAACGTGGCGGGTGCCGACCCCGAGGCCGAGGTGGGCGAGTTCCACCGCCCCGAGACTCATCTGGTGCCGCTGGTGCTGGATGCGATTGAGGGCAAACGTGACGCGCTGACCATTTTTGGAACCGACTATGACACCCCGGATGGCACCTGCGTGCGTGACTATGTTCACGTCTGCGATCTGGTCGACGCCCATGTGCTGGGCCTGAAATGGCTGAAAGACGGCAAAGGGAGCCAGGTCTTCAACCTGGGGACCGGCACCGGTTTCTCCGTACGGGAAGTCATGGACAAGGCGGAGGCGACAACCGGTCAATCGGTGCCTCACTCAATTGGTCCTCGTCGTGCCGGCGATTGCACCAAGCTGGTGTCGGGTTCGGTGCGGGCGGCTACCCTGCTTGGGTGGGAACCGAAGCGATCGGATCTTGAAACTATGATCGCGGATGCCTGGGGCTGGCACAAAGCCGGCGCTTACGAGCGCTAGGGTGACGGGGCCAGAGCGGGCTCCAGGTACTGTACCGCTGCCGGAAATCTCCCTGGCGGCGGCCTATCGGCTGAGGTGGCAGCGACGTCGGCTGCTTTGGCGCTCTTTCCGGTCCCGGCATCAGCTGACGACGCTGACGGACCGCACTCGCATTTTGCAACGGGATGCAATTCTTGCCATCACAGTGCTGCGCAATGAAGCGACCCGGCTTCCGTTTTTCCTGGCCTTTTATCGCGATCTGGGTGTCGACCATTTTCTGATCGTCGACAATGGCAGCGATGATGGCAGCGCCGCCTATCTTGCCGGTCAGCCTGATGTCTCGCTCTGGCATACAGGCGCCAGCTATCGCGATGCTCGGTTTGGTCTCGACTGGGCGACATGGCTTCAGATCCGTTATGGTCACCGGCGCTGGTGTCTTAGTGTTGATGCAGATGAATTGCTGGTGTTTGGCGGTGATGCCCGGCACGGTCTGCGCGGATTGACAGATTGGCTGGACCGTCATGGCAGGGCTGGCTTCGGTGCCTTGATGCTGGATCTTTTTCCGAAGGGGTCAGTGGGAGAGGTGAGTTACGTCCCAGGTGATGATCCCCGCCGAGTATTGCCGTGGTTTGATACCGGGCCATATCGCCGGGTTCGACAGGCGCCGCGCGGCAACCTGTGGGTACAGGGCGGCCTCAGGGAGCGGGTGTTTTTTCCTGATGAGCCGCAGCGGGGACCTACGCTGAACAAGGTGCCGCTGGTCAAATGGCACCGCAGCTTCGCCTATACGAATTCTACCCATGCAATGCTGCCCAGGCGGTTGAATGCACTATACGATGGGCCAGGTGGGGCAGGTCCGTCCGGGGTTCTGCTGCACAGCAAATTCTTGCCCGAAATCACCAAGAAGGCAGAGATCGAAAAGCGGCGTGGCCAGCATTTCAGCGCGCCGGAATTGTTCGACGGCTATTACAACCAATTGGCTGCGGCACCGGATCTCTGGCACAGCGACGCGATCCGATATCAGGGACCGGATCAGTTGGAGGCATTGGGGCTGGCCCGCGCCCCTGATTGGGACGCGGACTGAGCCGCGGCTTAGCTGCGTTCGGCGTTCTGCTCGTCACGACGCTGGCGTACCAACTGATGTTTGGTGACCAGCGAGGCTGTGACAACGCCGACGGTGACAATGCCGATCATGATCGTCGAGAGCGCGTTGATCTCCGGGCTGACACCGAGCCGCACCGCAGAGAAGATCTTGATGGGCAGGGTTGTTGCCGCAGGGCCTGCGGTGAAGGAGGCAATCACCAGGTCGTCCAGCGACAGGGTAAAGGCCAGAAGCCAGCCTGAAATCACTGCGGGCGCGATGATCGGTAACGTCACTAGGCGGAACGCCTCTGCCTGCGAACAGCCCAGATCCAGCGCGGCTTCCTCCAGCGATCGATCAAAGGTTACCAACCGCGAAGAGACCACGACCGAGACATAGCACATGGCAAAGGTCGTATGCGCGAGCACGATGGTCATAATCCCGCGATCCAGCCCGATCCCGATGAACAGGAGCAGCAGCGAAAGGCCTGTGATTACCTCTGGCATCACCAATGGCGCGTAGATCATGCCGGAAAACAGCGTACGCCCCAGGAACCGCCCGCCGCGCACCAGCACGTAGGCGGCCATGGTGCCAAGGACCGTCGCGATGCTGGAGGAGATAACGGCTACCTTCAGCGTGACCAATGCCGCACTGAGGAATGCCTCGTTGTGCAGCAGTTCACCATACCATTTGACAGAGAACCCGGCCCAGACGGTAACCAGCTTGCTTTCGTTGAAGCTGTAGGCGATCAGGATGACCATCGGGATATACAGAAACGCAAATCCCAGCGTCAGCGAAACGGTGTTGAACCAGCTCATTCGGGTCATTGTTCCGCCTCCTGTTGTTTCTGCTGGTTGCGCTGGAACAGCACGATCGGCACGATCAGGATCAATAGCAGCACAACTGCCACCGCAGAGGCCACTGGCCAGTCACGGTTGGAGAAGAACTCTTCCCACAGAACCTTGCCGATCATCAGCGTGTCCGACCCCCCCAGCAGTGACGGGATCACGAATTCGCCTAGCGTCGGAATAAAGACGAGGAAGCAGCCCGCAATGATGCCGGCGCGCGACAGCGGGATGGTGACCAACCAGAAGGCCTGCGTACGTGAGCAGCCCAGATCCTCGGCAGCCTCGATGAGCGATCCGTCCAGCCGCTCCAGTGCCGAGTATATCGGCAAAATCATGAACGGCAGGTAGGTGTAGACGATGCCGATATAGACCGCGGTATTGGTGTTCAAAATGGTGAGCGGCGTGTCGATGATCCCAAGCCAGATCAGAAACTGGTTCAACAGCCCCTCATTCGACAGGATGCCCATCCATGCATAAACGCGGATCAGGAAGCTGGTCCAGAAGGGCAGGATCACCAACATCATCAGCGTCGGACGCCATTCAGACGGGGCGCGGGCCATGCCATAGGCCATGGGGTAGCCGACCAGCAGGGTCAGCAGAGTTGAGATCACAGCGATCCGAAGCGAGCTGAGATAGGCTTTCCAATAGAGGTCGTCCTCTGTCAGCCAGACGAAATTCTCAAAATCCAGATCCGCAATAAAGGCGCCGATACCAGTGACCCAGTCGAACTGCGGCATATAAGGCGGGCGCGCCACGGCGGCGTCCGACAGGGCGATCTTGAACACGATGGCAAAGGGCACAAGGAACAGCGCTAGAAGCCAGGCGTATGGGATGGCAATCAGGAAAAAGCGGCGCATCAGTTTGCCAGTAGGACACCGGCAGTGGCTGTCCAGGACAGCCAGACCGGGTCTTCCCAGGTAAAGGCGCGCCGGGCGATACGGCGGGTATTTGCGGTCTGAGCTTTGATCACCGCACCAGATGGCAGTTCGACATGGTAGGTCGAGATATTGCCGAGATATGCTATATCGAGAATACGGCCCTGCACGCTATTGTCGGCCTCGGCGGGACGATCCGCACTGATCGTGACCTTCTCCGGGCGGATCGCCAGATGGCAGGCTTGGCCATCAGAGAATGTCGCCTGGCTTTTCACCGTCAGCGGGGCGGCGCCATCTTTCCAGCTGACCGCATATTCATCGGGGCCCGTGGGCGAAGCGGTGCCGTCGATGATGTTCACATCGCCAATGAAATCAGCCACGTAAAGCGAATTTGGCGTTTCGTAGATACGATCAGGAGTGGCAACCTGGACGATCTGGCCATTGTCCATCACCGCCACGCGGGAGGCGACCGTCATCGCCTCTTCCTGATCGTGGGTGACAATAACAAAGGTGGTGCCAGTCTTTTCCTGAATGTCCATCAGTTCGAACTGGGTGTCCTGGCGCAGCTTCTTGTCGAGCGCGCCGAGAGGTTCATCCAGCAAGAGAAGTTTGGGTGCTTTGGCCAGCGATCTTGCCAAGGCCACCCGCTGCCGTTGACCGCCGGAGATCTGGTGCGGCTTACGGCGCGCGAATTTCTCAAGCCGGGTCAGGCGCAGCATTTCCTGTACCCGCTCGGCGATATCATGTTTGGGCTTGTTCTCGCGCTTCAGTCCAAAGGCGATATTGTCCCAGACGCTCAGATGTGGGAATAGCGCATAGGACTGGAACATCATGTTGACCAGACGCTTGTTCGGCGGGACCGGTGCAATATCCTGACCCGACAGGAAAATTTTGCCTTCAGTTGGCGTTTCAAACCCTGCCAGCATCCGCATCATCGTGGTCTTGCCGCAGCCCGAGGGGCCAAGCAAGGCAAAGAACTCTTTCTCGTAGATCCCAAGCGTCAGATCGTCGATCGCGGTGAACTCACCAAAGCGCTTGGTAACATTCTGGAATTGGATCAGGGGCTTAGCCTCTGGATCGTTCCAGGGTTCAAAAACAGGAATAGTCACGCTGGCCCCCAATGTATGACGCAAGTGGCGGAACGGGCATGGAACAGCTGCCGACGTTCCCGCAGGAAAAAGCGCGGGGCATATCCGATGCCCCGCGCGTCAATCAATCTCGGGTCAGGTCCCAGATTTGATCTTGGTCCACATACGCGTCGCCGTACGCTGCAATTTGGGCGGATAGGCTTCTTTGATGTAGAGGTTTTTCAGGGTGTCATCGTTCGGATAGATCGCGGGGTCGTTGA
The DNA here is from genome assembly GCF_037911135.1 of Phaeobacter sp. A36a-5a. Classification (NCBI taxonomy): domain Bacteria; kingdom Pseudomonadati; phylum Pseudomonadota; class Alphaproteobacteria; order Rhodobacterales; family Roseobacteraceae; genus Phaeobacter; species Phaeobacter bryozoorum. The sequence goes on from NZ_JBBLYU010000003.1 coordinate 383,807, forward strand.
TCACATCCTCTTCGAGGAACTCCTGGCTCGCCTTGTTGCCATTGGCATAATAGACGTAGTTGGATGCCGCAGCCATGTTCTCGGCTTCCATAATGAAGTTCAGGAACTTGTGAGCCCCGTCGGGGTTAGGGGCGTCCACCGGGATCGCCATCTGGTCGAACCACATCAGTGCGCCTTCCTTGGGCGCGTTGAAGACGATTTCGACACCGTTTTCGGCCTCGTCGGCACGATCGCGCGCCTGCAGGATATCGCCGGACCAGCCAAAGGCCACGCAGATGTCACCATTTGCCAGTGCGTTGATGTACTCTGAGCTGTGGAATTTCTTCACATAGGGGCGGATCGCCATCAGCACGGGTTCGGCCTTGGCAACCACATCGGGGTCCATGCTATTGGGATCTTCACCGATATATTGCAGGGCGGCCGGGATCATCTCGTCCGGGGCATCCAGAATGTACACGCCACATTCGGCCAGCTTTTCCATGTTGGCAGGGTTGAACACCAGATCGAGCGAGTCGATCGGTGCATCCGCGCCCAGAGCCTCTTCGACCTTTGCGGTGTTTGCACCGATCCCAGTCGTGCCCCACATGTAGTTGATGGAATAGAGGTTGTCCGGATCATAGCGTGCTGTACGCTCCTTGATCACGTCCCACATGTTGCCTGCGTTCGACAGCTTGTCGGTATCCAGTTTCTGGAACGCGCCAGCCTGAATCTGACGCGCCAAGAACGAGCCGGTCGGAACGACTACATCGTAACCGGAGCCGCCGGCCAGCATCTTGGTTTCCAGCAACTCGTTGCTGTCGAAGACGTCGTAGATCAGTTCGATGCCGGTCTCGGCTTCGAATTTCTCCAGCAAGGCTTCGTCAATATAGTCGGACCAGTTGTAAACGCGAACTTCTTCGGCGACGGCGGCCGCACTGCTCAGCGCCACGATGGCTGTCAATGTCATCGTCTTGAGTGTCATGAGTATCTCCCTGTGCGTGCCGGTTTCCGTGCCCGGCTGATAAGGATTTGATCAAGTTTTGCCTCATTCGGCAATACTGTTTATGTTTTCACTTGGGGAAACTTGGTGCAAGCTGCCCAAAATTTAGGAGGAATTCAGAAGGTGAACCTGAGCCAACCAGCCGCATCATCCGGCAGTCAGCCCACTGCCAAACTGCCCGCCCATGAAACCGTCTACCAGACCTTGCGCGGGCAAATTCTGTTTGGCGATCTGGCGCCGGGGCAGGCGGTCACCATCCAGGGTCTGGTCGAGTCGTTGGGGGCCGGGATGACCCCGGTACGCGAAGCCATCCGCCGACTGATCTCTGATGGCGCGCTGGTGTTTCAGGGAAATCGCCGTGTGTCTGTGCCGATGTTACGTGAAAGTGACCTGAACGAGCTGATTTATGCAAGAAAAACAATAGAGTGTCAACTTGCTCGGTTGGCAACCACGCGTGTATCTGCGGATGATATCACCGCGCTGGAGGCCATCGACACAGCTCTGGATCAGGCTATTTCGGCAGGAGACGTCACTGGCTATCTGGTGCAGAACTACCGGTTCCACACGCGGCTTTATGCGTATGCCGATGCGCCTATCCTGACAGATCTGGCGGATCGGCTTTGGCTGCGCTTCGGTCCATCCTTGCGCGTGGTCTGTGGACGGCTTGGTACGCAGAGCTTTCCCGACCGGCACAAGGACATCCTCGAGGCCCTGCATCGCAAGGACGCAGATCTGGCGGCGCTGGCCATGGAGCGGGACGTCGCTCAGGGGATGGATCAGGTAAGTCAGGGGCTGAATCAGTCGAGCTGATTCGATTGACACGCTAGAATTTGATCATATTCTGGGCGCAATCTCTTCCTTCAGGAGTCTGCCCCATGACTGCGATTACAAATCACCTGCCCACGGCCGAGCTTCAGGCTCTGGATGCGGCCCATCACATGCACCCCTTCACCGCAAACGGTGAGCTGGCGGAAAAAGGCGCGCGGATCATCACGCGCGCCACCGGCGTCACGCTGACAGACAGCGAGGGCAACCAGATACTGGATGCCATGGCCGGCCTGTGGTGTGTCAACATTGGCTATGGGCGGGACGAGTTGGCAGATGTCGCCGCCCGCCAGATGCGCGAGCTGCCGTACTACAACACATTCTTTCAGACCACACATACGCCCGCGATCGCGCTGGCGGCGAAAATCGCCGAACTGGCGCCCGAGGGGCTGAACCATGTGTTCTTCGCCGGGTCCGGTTCAGAAGCCAATGACACCAATATTCGCATGGTCCGCCATTATTGGGCGATGAAGGGCAAGCCGACAAAATCGGTGATCATCAGCCGCAAGAACGGGTATCATGGCTCGTCCGTTGGCAGCGGCAGCCTGGGCGGTATGACTGCGATGCACGAACAGGGCGGCCTGCCGATCCCGGATATCCATCATATCAATCAGCCCAACTGGTGGGCCGAAGGCGGCGATATGGCGGTAGAGGAGTTTGGTCTCGCGCGCGCTCAGGAGCTGGAGCAGGCGATTCTTGAGTTGGGCGAAGACCGGGTCGCGGCCTTTATTGCCGAACCGGTTCAGGGCGCCGGCGGTGTCATTGTTCCGCCTGCAACCTACTGGCCCGAGATCCAGCGGATCTGCGACAAATATGAAATCCTGCTGATCGCTGATGAGGTGATCTGCGGCTTCGGGCGTACCGGCAATTGGTTCGGAAGCCAGACCATGGGCATTCGCCCCGATATCATGACCATCGCCAAGGGGCTATCGTCCGGCTATGCGCCGATTGGCGGATCTATTGTCAGCGACGAGATTGCAGCGGTGATTGGATCCGGTGAATTCAATCACGGCTACACCTATTCGGGCCATCCGGTTGCCGCCGCGGTGGCCCTGGAGAACCTGCGCATTCTCGAGGAGGAGAACATCATCGACAATGTGCGTGATGTTGTGGCGCCTTATCTCAAGGAGCAATGGGAGGCGCTCGTCGATCATCCGCTGGTGGGCGAAGCCAAGATTGTCGGCATGATGGGATCGATTGCACTGACCCCGAACAAGGCGACGCGCGCGGCCTTTGCCGCTGAAACCGGAACTGTCGGCTACATCTGCCGGGAGCGGTGCTTTGCCAATAATCTGGTGATGCGCCACGTTGGTGATCGGATGATCATCTCGCCGCCGCTGATCATCACACCCGAAGAGATTGATACGCTCATCGCGCGGGCGCGCCAGTCGCTCGATGAATGTTATGCAGCGCTGAAAGAGCGAGACTTGCTGCACAGCGCGTGACGCGGGCTGAAGCTGTTTGACCAAGGCGTCGGTTCCGGTCGGGAGCCGGCGCCTTTGCTATTTCCGCGAATCTTTGTGGCTCGGTCAAAGCTGCTCGGTCAAATTCGGTTATTTGAGTGTTTCCGGTAACGGACGTTTGCGATCAATCAAGGCGTGTACACATAGAGTTTTTATCTGATTGGCAATCGAAATCCTGTCGCTTTTCGATCCTTGTTCGTCGCAATACGTACCGTTGTCGACGTTATCGGCCCTAAGGTAAACTACAGAGATGATCCGGACGATCCGGTTGCACACCAACACTCGTGTGTGCTTACATCACGACAGAAGTGCAGAGCTAATCTGCCGAACCAAACCAGGGAGCCTCACTTGGCTGATGCGTCAAACACGAGCGCGTTCGTTGAATTCGAACGCGTGCAGAAGAGTTATGACGGCGAGAACCTCGTTGTCAAAGATCTGAACCTCACCATGCCGAAAGGCGAATTTCTGACCATGTTGGGCCCGTCCGGTTCGGGCAAAACGACTTGCCTGATGATGTTGGCGGGTTTTGAGACAGCGACCCATGGTGATATTCGGCTTGGCGGCGTCTCGATCAACAACATTCCGCCTCATAAACGCGGCATCGGAATGGTGTTCCAGAACTACGCGCTTTTCCCTCACATGACCATTGCCGAAAATCTGAGCTTCCCGCTGGAAGTCCGCAACATGGGCAAGTCCGAGCGTGAGCAGAAGGTGAAGCGCGCGCTTGACATGGTCGAGATGGGCGCCTTTGGCGGTCGCCGTCCGGCCCAGTTGTCCGGTGGTCAGCAGCAGCGTGTTGCCTTGGCGCGTGCGCTGGTGTTTGAACCCGAACTGGTGCTGATGGACGAACCTCTGGGCGCGCTGGACAAGCAGCTGCGCGAGAAGATGCAGTTCGAGATCACCCATCTTGCACATCAGCTGGGCATCACCACTGTTTATGTGACCCACGACCAGACCGAAGCGCTGACCATGTCGGATCGCGTGGCAGTGTTCAACGATGGTCGTATTCAGCAGCTGGCGCCGCCGGATGAGCTGTACGAAGAGCCGTCCAACAGTTTCGTTGCCCAGTTCATTGGTGAGAACAACACGCTGGAAGGCACGGTCAAAGAGGTCAACAATGGCATCGCGCTGGTACAACTGGACGATGGCGAATTGATTGACTGCAAGCCGATCAACGTTTCCAAACCCGGTGAGCGGACCCGCGTGTCGATCCGGCCCGAACGTGTTGAATACAACAAGGACCGGATGCAGGAAGGCGCCCATACGCTCAAGGCTGAAGTGCTTGAGTTTATCTACATGGGCGACATCTTCCGCACCCGTCTGCGCGTCGCCGGAAATGATGAGTTCATCATCAAGACCCGCAACGCACCCGATCAGGTACGGTTGAAGCCCGGCCAGCAGATCGAAATCGGCTGGTTGCCTGAAGATTGCCGCGCGCTGGACGCCTGACGTCCGCGCGCGCCCGAACCTCCGGCAGCGAACGACCGGCGGACAATCCAGATAAATAACGATTTCAACAAGGAGTAGAGTGTCTATGAAACTCACCAAACTGACTGCCCTGGCAGCCACCACGGCACTGTGTGCGCCGATGGCGATGGCTGCTGATATGGCCAACGAGATGACCATCGTGTCCTGGGGCGGCGCCTATCAGGAAAGCCAGCTGAAGGCCTATGTGGTTCCTTATCAGGAAATGCACCCCGATCTGAAAGTGATCTGGGATGAAAGCTCGGCCGAGGCGACCGCAAAAATGCGCGCCATGACCGAAGCGGGCAATGTCACCTGGGATCTGGTCGACGTTGTTGCTTCTGATGCGATGCGTATGTGTGACGAAGGTCTCGCCGCCGAGCTGAACCACGACGAAGATTTGGCTGCGGCGCCCGATGGCACACCCGCAACCGAAGACTTCGGCGATCTGATCGTCAGCGACTGCTTCGTGCCGCAGATCGTGTATTCGACCACCTTCGGGTACCGCATGGACAAGGTTGGTGACACGCCGCCGAGCTCCATCTGCGATGTCTTCGACACTGCGAAATATCCGGGCAAGCGCGCCCTTCAGAAGCGTCCGATCGACAACGTCGAGTGGGCCCTCTACTGCGACGGCGTTGCCAAGGATGAGATCTACGACGTGCTGAGCACCGACGAAGGTGTGGAGCGTGCCCTGGCCAAGCTCGACACAATCAAGGATCAGGTCGTCTGGTGGACTGCTGGTGCGGAAACGCCGCAGCTGCTGGCAGATGGCGAAGTGGTGATGGGCTCGACCTTTAACGGTCGTCTGTTCTCGGCAATTGCTGAGCAGAACCAGCCGATCGAAATGCTCTGGGATATGCAATCTTTCGACCTGGATGGCTGGATCGTTCCGGCTGACCTGCCCGAAGACCGCAAGGCTCGCGTGATGGACTTCCTGAAGTTCGCAACCGACACCCAGCGTCTGGCAGATCAGGCCAAGTTCATCTCCTACGGTCCGGCGCGCGCCTCCTCTGCGCCGCTGGTTGGCAAACACGCCATTCTGGGTATCGACATGGCACCGCATATGCCGACCGATCCGGCGAACTCCGGCAACGTTCATGTCTATGACTACGAATGGTGGGCAGACAACCGCGACGATCTGGACGCTAAATTCCAGGCGTGGCTCGCCAAGTAATCTGTCCGCGAACAGATACTGACATTATCGGGAAGGGGCTGTGTGCCTGGCGCGCAGCCCCTTCTCCACCAACAAAAAATTCCGACGGGGGCTCCTACCCATGAGCGATACCACCCACACCGGACCGGTCTTGGCCGCCGATGGCACGCCGCTGAAGCGTAGCCTGGCCCGAGCTCTCCGGATGCAGAAAATTCGCGCCCTGATGCTGATCGCGCCGCTTCTGCTGTTTGTTCTTCTGACCTTCATCCTCCCGATTGCCGACATGCTGTTCCGCTCGGTTGAGAATAGGATCGTCTCTGACACCCTGCCCAAGACCGTTGTCGCGCTTCAGGATTGGGATGCAAACTCCGGGCAGGCCCCGGATGAGGCCGTGTTTGCCGCATTGGCTGCCGACCTTCAGGTGGCCGCCGAGGAGAAGACCCATACGCGCGTCGGCTCGCGCCTGAACTACGAAAACCCCGGCATTTCCTCGCTGTTCCGCAAGGCCGGGCGCAAGGTCAAGCGTTGGGATCTGGCTCAGGATGGTCCGTTCAAGGAGCAGTTCTTCAAGATTGACAAGGACTGGACCGACCCGGAGGTCTGGCGCACTATCCAGACCTACTCTGGGGCCTACACCAACGGTTATTTTCTGAATGCGGCCGATTTCCAGAAAGGCGCAGAAGGGGCAGAGCTGCGACCCGAGAACGAGCGGATCTATGGAACATTGTTCCTGCGGACACTGATCATGTCGTTGGCGATTACGGTGAGCTGCATCATACTTGGATATCCGGTGGCCTGGATCCTGGCGAATTTGCCGTCCAGATCCGCAAACCTGCTGATGATCCTGGTGTTGCTGCCGTTCTGGACGTCGCTTCTGGTACGAACATCGGCCTGGAAGGTCATGCTGCAGCAGCAGGGCGTCATCAATGACACGCTGGTCTGGCTGGGACTGGTCGCAGATGATGCGCGGCTTGTGATGATCAATAACCAGTTCGGTACGATCGTGGCGATGACCCACATTCTGCTGCCGTTCATGATCCTGCCGATGTATTCGGTGATGCAGACGATCAATCCGTCCTATCTGCGCGCTGCCAAGTCTCTTGGCGCCACCAACTGGACGGCGTTCTGGCGGGTCTACTTCCCGCAGTCTGTGCCAGGTATCGGTGCGGGTTCGATCCTCGTCTTCATTCTGGCGATTGGCTACTACATCACGCCGGAGCTGGTCGGCGGCACCAAAGGTGTCTTCATCTCGAACCGCATCGCCTTCCACATCTCGCAGTCGCTCAACTGGGGCCTTGCGGCCGCGCTTGGCACTATTCTGCTGGTCGTCGTGCTCGCGCTCTACTGGGCCTATGACAAGATTGTCGGTATCGACAACGTGAAACTGGGATAAGACACATGGCTTTGACACCTGTTGAAAACCAAACTCCTGGTTTCGTGGCGATGGTCGCTGCGGCGGCCGGCGCCTTTTTCGGCCTGTTTGTCGGCACTGCGCAGGGCTCTGGCCTTCTCGGGGTACTGATCGGCGCTGCTCTTGTTGGCGGGCTGGGCTTTGTCTTGGCGGGGCTTCGCGATCAGGAGCGGCTGATCCGATGGATCCTGATCGCAGCCTTTGCCATCGCAGGCTTTGTGATGGGCGGGCTGCCCTCGGCCGTCATCGGTATACTGTTCGGTGCCTTTGTCGGCTGGTTCATCTTCTGGCTCTCGACGTCACGCTACCGTGTGCATCTGGCGCCATATCTCACACCTGGCCAGGTGCTTTGGCACTATACGTTTCGGGTGATCTGCGGGGCGGTCTTCGTTTTTCTGATCACGCCGATCCTTGTGGTGATGCCACTGTCGTTCAACGCTCAGGATTTCTTCACCTTCACGCCGGAGATGCTACAATTCGATCCCGAAGGCTATTCGCTGAAGCACTATCGTGACTTCTTTACCAATGCCGACTGGCAGCAGGCGATGTGGAACTCCATCAAGATCGCACCGATGGCGACCATTCTGTCGGTGGGTTTCGGTACGCTGGCCGCCATTGGCCTCAGCCAGCCGCATGTGCCCTTCCGTCGGGCCATTATGGCGATCCTGATTTCGCCGATGATCGTGCCGCTGATCATCTCGGCTGCCGGGATGTATTTCTTCTACAGCCGGATTGGTCTGCAGGGGACATACTTCGGTGTGGTTCTGGCGCATGCAGCCCTTGGCATTCCGTTTGTGATCATTACCGTGACCGCCACTCTGGTTGGTTTCGACCGGTCTCTGACGCGTGCGGCTGCAAATATGGGGGCCGGTCCGGTCACCACCTTCTTCCGCGTGCAGATGCCGCTGATCCTGCCCGGCGTGATTTCTGGTGGTCTGTTTGCCTTCATCACCTCCTTTGATGAAGTTGTCGTTGTGCTCTTTGTCGGGTCTGCCGGGCAGAAAACCCTGCCCTGGCAGATGTTCACCGGCCTGCGCGAACAGATTTCGCCGACCATTCTGGCGGTTGCGACCATTCTGGTCGTGGTGTCGATCTGCCTGCTGACGGTGGTCGAGATGCTGCGTCGCCGGTCGGAGCGTCTGCGCGGCATGAGCCCGAGCTGATATCCGCGTCATCCAACAAAAAGGCCCCGGTGAGAACCGGGGCCTTTTGCTTTTCAGCGGATGCGGGGATCAGAGGCGTTCGATTGCGAGGGCGATACCTTGGCCGCCACCAATGCACATGGTGATGAGCCCCTTGGAGCCGCCGATCCGCTCCAGCTCGTAAAGTGTCTTCAGCGTGATGATCGCGCCAGTTGCGCCCACCGGATGGCCAAGCGCAATCGCGCCGCCATTCGGGTTTACCTTGGCCGGATCCAGTCCCAATTCCTTGTTCACGGCCAGCGCCTGCGCGGCAAAGGCTTCGTTCGATTCGATCACGTCAAAGTCGCTGGCGGAGAGCCCGGTTTTCTTCAGCAGGTTCTGCACAGCAGGCACCGGACCGATTCCCATCACTTCAGGGCGGACACCTGCATGGGCGTAGCCCAGAATACGGGCCTTGGGCTTCAGGCCAGCTTTCTGGGCAGCCTCAGCTGTGGCCATGACGATTGCGGCGGCACCATCGTTGATGCCGCTTGCGTTGCCAGCAGTGACACGGCCGTCCTTCTTGAACACCGGTTTCAGGCCGCCAAGTGTTTCCATTGTGCTGGTCTTGGGGTGTTCATCCACCTCAAAGGCCACCATGTCACGCTTCACCTTGACCTCGACCGGCGTGATCTGGCTGGCAAAATGCCCGGCCTCGATTGCCGCAGCGGCGCGGGTCTGGCTGGTCAGCGCAAATTCATCCATCTGGGCGCGCGTGATGTCATGCTCATCCGCGACGTTTTCTGCGGTCACCCCCATGTGACCGGTCCCAAAGGGGCAGTTCAAGGCGCCCAGCATCATATCGAGCGCGCGGGCATCGCCCATTTTCTGCCCCCAGCGGGCGCTAGGTACGATGAAGGGGCTGCGTGACATGTTTTCGGCGCCACCGGTGAGGGCAAATTCCGCGTCGCCCAGCATCAGCGACTGGATGCCGGAGACAATCGCCTGTGCACCTGAGCCGCAGAGGCGGTTCACGTTCATCGCAGGCGTACCGTTCGGAATGCCGGCCTGCATCGCAGCGACACGGCTCAGGTACATGTCGCGCGGTTCGGTATTGATCACATGGCCAAAGACCACATTGCCGATCTGCCCCGGCTCAACGCCGGAACGTTCCATAGCGGCTTTGGATGCGACGGTTGCCAGATCAATTGGGGTGGTGCCCGCCAGCGATCCACCAAAGGTGCCGATGGCGGTACGGGCGCCATCCAGGATCACGATATCGGTCATGGTCTCTCTCCTCATGAGTTTCGCGCTGATTATGCAGATGCAGCATGGCCTGTCCTGCGAAACGTGCCGTCATAACAGTTTAGCCATGATGCCGCTCCTGTTTGACAAATGGATTTCAAAGGCGCAGAGATTCCGCCATGACGGAAAATGTAGACGATATCCTGACGCTTCTGCCCGCCCGCCTGAAAGAGGCGCGTCGCGCCCAGGGCCTCAGCCTGGAGGCTGTGGCCAATCTCTCCGGTGTCAGCCGCTCCATGGTGAGCCAGATTGAACGCGGCGAGAGCTCACCAACGATTGCGACCCTGTGGAACCTGACGCGTGCGTTACAGGTGGATTTTGCGGGGCTGCTGGACAGTCAAGAGGCACAGGACCGGATCGAAGTCCTGCGCGATGGCGATGTCCCCTCCATTGAAAACATGGGGGAGGGCTGTCTGATCCGCATTCTTTCTCCACCTGAAGACGCCGGCGGCCACGAGGTCTACGATATCCGGCTCAAAGAAGGGGGCGCATTGAACAGCCAGCCTCATGGGCGCGGAACGGTCGAACACCTGACGGTTCTCGACGGGACTGTTGCGCTCTGTTCGGGCAGTGCGACCGAACGGCTGCACGCAGGGGATACCGCCCGCTATGCTGCAGATGTGACGCATTCCATCGCTGCACAGGACGGTCCGGCACGTCTGTTCCTGATCGTGAAGAATGCGTGATTGGCAAGAATAGGCGGGCCTTCCATTTTGACGGATTTTTGTCCACTATATTGAAATCCCCTATTCCGGAAATTTTTCCGCTATGCTAGAACTCCGACTCGAACGAGAAGGAGTTTCCGCATGTCTACTGATTTTCTGACCGACATCTCCAAGACCCTGGAAGAGATCAAAGCTGATGGTCTTTACAAGCGGGAACGAATGATCACCTCCCCTCAGGGGGGCGAGATCAGGGTTGGGGATGCGGCGGTCATCAACCTGTGTGCCAACAATTATCTTGGCCTTGCAGATCACCCCGACCTCATCGCTGCTGCGCGCGGCGCAATGGATGACAAAGGGTTCGGCATGGCTTCTGTCCGCTTCATCTGCGGCACCCAGGACATTCACCGGGAGCTGGAGCAGCGGCTTGCGAAGTTCCTCGGGAAAGATGACGCAATCCTGTTTGCTGCCTGTTTCGACGCCAATGGCGGGCTGTTCGAGCCGCTCTTGGGGCCGGAGGATGCGATCATTTCCGACAGCCTGAACCATGCCTCGATCATCGACGGTATCCGGCTGTGCAAGGCGAAGCGCTACCGCTACCTGAACAGCGATATGAACGATCTGGAGGCCTGGCTGAAACAGGCTCGCGAGGACGGCGCGCGGCATATCATGATCGCCACCGACGGCGTGTTCTCAATGGACGGTTATCTGGCCAAACTACCGGAGATCCGGGCGCTCGCGGACAAATACAATGCCATCGTGATGGTCGATGACTGCCATGCGACCGGCTTCATGGGCGCAACAGGCGCCGGTACGCCGGAGCATTTCGGAGTGGACGTGGATATCGTCACCGGGACATTGGGCAAAGCACTTGGGGGGGCCATCGGCGGTTACATCGCCGGGCCGCAGCCAGTGATCGACCTGCTGCGGCAGCGGGCGCGGCCCTATCTGTTCTCCAATTCGCTGCCGCCATCAATTGTTGCTGCCGGGCTGGAGGCGATCCGGCTGGTGGAGGAAGGGGACGGGCTGCGGGCGCAGCTGTTCGAGAATGCGAAATACTGGCGCGCGGGGCTGGAGAAACTGGGCTTTGACCTGCTGCCGGGTGAGCATCCGATCATCCCGGTGATGCTGGGCGAAGCGCAGCTGGCGCAGGATATGGCGGCAAGGCTGTTTGACGAGGGCGTTTATGTCTCCGGCTTCTTCTTCCCCGTCGTGCCGCGCGGTCAGGCGCGGATCCGCACCCAGATGAATGCGGCGCTGACGCGGGAGGAGCTGGACCGTGCATTGGCCGCCTTTGGCAAGGTGGGCAAGGAATTGGGGATCCTGTCATGAGCCGTCCGAACACGATGAAGGCGCTGGAAAAGAGCCATCCGCAGGAGGGTCTGTGGATGGTGCAGGCGCCGGTGCCGGAGATCGGCCCCGACGAAGTGCTGATCAAGGTGAAGAAGACCGGTATCTGCGGCACCGATATACACATTTGGAACTGGGACGAATGGGCCGCGCACACCGTGCCGGTGCCAATGATCACCGGCCATGAGTTCGCGGGCGAGATTGTCGAGATCGGCCGCAATGTCACCGATCTGACGGTGGGGCAGCGCTGCTCCGGCGAGGGGCATCTGATCAAGACGGATTCGCGCCAGAGCCGGGCCGGCAAGTTCCACCTGGACCCGGGCACCCGCGGCATCGGGGTGAACGAGCAGGGGGCCTTTGCGCAGTACCTGAAACTGCCGGCATTCAACGTGGTGCCGCTGCCAGATGACATTCCGGATGAGATCGGCGCCATCCTCGACCCGCTCGGCAACGCGGTGCATACCGCGCTGAGCTTTGACCTGCTGGGTGAGGATGTGCTGATCACCGGCGCGGGCCCCATCGGCATCATGGCGGCGGCGGTGGCGAAACATGCCGGCGCGCGACATGTGGTGATCACCGATATCAACCCGGACCGGCTGGCGCTGGCTGAACATGTGGTGCCGACCGTGCGCGCGGTGAACGTGGCACAGGAAGACCTGCAGGACGTGGTGCGGGAGCTGGGGCTGAAACAGGGGTTCGACGTTGGGCTGGAGATGTCCGGCAGCCAGGCGGCACTCGACCAAATGGTGGAGGCGCTGGTAATGGGCGGCAAGATTGCCCTTTTGGGCATTCCGCCGGGCAAATCGCCGGTCGACTGGTCACGGATCGTGTTCAAGGCGATCACCATCAAAGGCGTCTACGGGCGCGAGATGTTCGAGACCTGGTACAAGATGATCGCAATGCTACAGAACGGGCTGGATGTGAGCCGGGTCATCACCCACCGGTTCGGCGTCGATGATTTCGCCGACGGCTTTGCGGCAATGAAATCCGGCTCCAGCGGCAAGGTGGTGCTGGACTGGACGTGATGTCGGGAAGAGGGGGCTTTGCCCCCTCGCGCCCCTGGCGCTCACCCCCAGGATATTTGAAGCCAGAAGATGGGCTTATGGGGTGAGGGCCTGTCGGCCTTTGCTGGTGAGCAACCAGACCAGGCCGGATTCGAAAACGGCTGTGCTGAGCGGATTGCCGAAACCGGCGCCGCTGTCGAGGTTCACGCGATTGCCATAATGTGTAGCGCGCTCCACCGGAGTGTGACCGTGAACGATAAGCTTGGGGTGGGGGGCGCGTTCCTGATGAAAGGACTGGCGTATCCAGACCAAATCATTTTCGATCTGGTTTTCCAGCGCAACGCCAGGCCGGATTCCTGCGTGGACGAAAGCGAGATCGCTGGTTTGATGCATGGTTGTCAAACGTTTCAGAAAGGCGACATGGCTGTCGGGGACCGCGGCTCTCGCCTCGGCATGGACGTCGGCAAGACGGGTTCGCTCTGGGAAGGTCACTCCGTAGCTTTCGAGCGTTTCGAGACCACCGATACGGTCGTGCAACCAGTGATAGCCCACCAGCATATGCGGGTCGTGGCGCGGCGTATCCTCCATGAACCAGGCGAACATGCGGTCGTGATTGCCCAATAGGGTTATCCAGTTGCGACCGTCCTTTTGCCCGGTGATCAGGTGATCGATCACCCCCCGGCTGTCGGGGCCGCGATCAATGAAGTCGCCCAGGAAGACCACCGACGCATCGCGCCCGCCATCTGCCTCGATCAGGTCCAGAGCCTCTTCCAGCATCCCAAGCTGGCCGTGGATATCGCCGATTGCATATATTGGGGCGGTCATGGGACTCTCCTGCGGGATATTCATGGTGCCAAACGAGAAATGCGCCGCCTTCATAGCTCGGCGGCGCATTCATTGAAATCTCTGATAGGCTAGGGATCAGCTGACATCAAACTGCAGCGGCTTGATCTGGTTGAAAAACTCGGTTTCCGCCAAGGCCGCGCGAGCCGCAGCCGGTACCGGTTCATCAACGTAGAGCAGTGCGATCGCCTCACCGCCGGCCTGCGAACGGCCAAGCGTGAAGTTGGCGATATTCACGCCCATATCGCCCAGAATGCGACCGAGGGTACCGATGATCCCGGGCACATCCTCGTTGGTGGTATAGAGCATATGCGCGCCCACCTCTGCGTCGATATTGATGCCCTTGATCTGGATGAAACGAGGTTTGCCATCCGAGAACACCGTCCCGGCCACTGAACGCTCACGCTTGCTGGTCACAACCGTGACCTTGATATAGCCGTCGAAGGCGCCGGATTTGTCCTGATTGGTGGTGGAAATCTGAATGCCACGTTCGCGGGCCACCACGGGCGCGGAGACCATGTTCACATCGGGATTGAGCTTCTTCATGATGCCCGCGACCACCGAGCAGTTCAGTGCCGCAAGGTTCATCTCGGCGGCCACGCCATCATAGAGGATGTTGATGGCCTGAATGGGTTCATCCGTCATCTGACCGATGAAGCCACCGAGATGCCCGGAAAGCGCGACCCATGGGCCCATCACGCGCGCCTCCTTGGCGGTCATCGAAGGCATGTTCAATGCGTTCTCAACCGCGCCGTCGAGCAGGTAATTCGACATCTGCTCGGCAACCTGAAGGGCAACGTTTTCCTGGGCTTCGCTGGTGGCTGCACCGAGATGGGGGGTGCAGACTACATTTGGAAGGCCAAACAACGGGTTGGTCATGGCCGGTTCTTCGGAGAAGACATCAAAAGCAGCACCGGCGACATGGCCTGAGGTCAGCAGCTCCGCCAGCGCCGCTTCATCCACCAGACCGCCACGGGCGCAGTTGATGATACGCACGCCTTTCTTGGTTTTGGCCAGGTTCTCCTTGGACAGGATATTCCGGGTCTGGTCGGTCAGCGGCACGTGCAGGGTGATGAAATCGGCGCGGGCGAGCAGCTCGTCCAGGTCAACCTTCTCAACACCCATCTTGTCAGCTTTCTCTTGGCTGAGAAACGGATCATAGGCGGCCACTTTCATCTTCAGGCCGCGGGCGCGGTCGCAGACGATACCGCCAATGTTGCCGGCCCCGATCACGCCGAGGGTCTTGTTGGTCAGCTCAACGCCCATGAATTTGGATTTTTCCCATTTGCCGGCATGGGTGGAGGCCGAGGCCTCGGGGATCTGTCGGGCGACGGCGAACATCATGGCGATGGCGTGCTCCGCGGTGGTGATCATGTTGCCAAAGGGCGTGTTCATCACGATCACGCCCTTCTGAGAGGCGGCATCCTTGTCAATATTGTCCGTCCCGATGCCAGCGCGTGCGATCACCTTGAGATTGGTGGCATTGTCGAGGATTTTCTGGGTGACTTTCGTCGCGGAGCGGATCGCGAGACCGTCGTAATCGCCGATGATCGCGGCCAGCTTGTCCTTGTCTTTGCCAAGGTCCGGCTGAAAATCAACATCGATGCCGCGATCACGAAAGATCTGAACAGCAGCTTCAGAGAGTTTGTCGGAGATGAGAACTTTGGGAGCCATGAGTGGGGTCCTTCATGCGGGGGCCGGTCGGGCCGAATGTCTGGGTGAAACGCCTGTGTCGGCGGCAAGTCGTCTGATGCCTGCCCAGTTGGTGCGGGGCAGGCGCTTGGGGGTCAGGCTGCGGCGGATTGAGCCGCGATTTCAGCCTCAAACGCCCATTCAAGCCAGGGCAGCATGGCCTCGATATCAGAGGTTTCGACGGTGCCGCCGCACCAGATGCGCAGACCGGCAGGGGCATCCCGATAGGCGCCGATGTCCAAGGCGACATCTTCGGCTTCGAGACGTTTGGCAACAGCCTTGGCGAAGGCAGCACCATCTGCAATGCGCGCATCGGTGAACTTCAAGCAAACCGATGTATTGGAGCGGGTGGCAGGGTCGGCTGCCAGATTCGCAAGCCATGGCTTGGCGGCGCAGAAATTGAAGATTGCCTGTGCATTGGCGTTGGCGCGGGCCTTTAGCCCGTCAAGGCCGCCGACGGACCGCGCCCAGTCCAGCGCGAGAAGATAATCCTCAACGGCGAGCATCGAGGGAGTGTTGATGGTCGCGCCTTTGAAAATACCGTCAATCAGCTTGCCGCCCTTGGTCAGGCGGAAAATCTTCGGCAGAGGCCAGGCGGGAGTGTAGCTTTCCAGTCGTTCAACCGCGCGGGGGCTGAGGATGATCATGCCGTGCGCCGCTTCGCCGCCCAGCACCTTCTGCCAGGAGAAGGTTGTCACATCCAGTTTGTCCCAAGGCAGATCCTGCGCGAAGGCGGCAGAGGTGGCGTCACAGATTGTGAGGCCCTCGCGATCAGCGGGGATCCAGTCGCCGTTTGGGACGCGCACACCGGAGGTGGTGCCATTCCAGGTGAAAACGACGTCCTTGGTGAAATCGACTGTGGCCAGATCAACCAGCTCACCATAGTCAGCGGTCTTGACGGTGGCGTCCAGCTTCAGCTGTTTCACCACATCGGTCACCCATCCTGCGCCAAAGCTCTCCCAGGCCAGCATTTCGGTTCCGCGGGCGCCCAGCAGGTTCCACATTGCCATCTCGACCGCACCGGTGTCAGAAGCAGGAACGATCCCGATCTTATAGTCCGCTGGTACGCCGAGAATTTCGCGCGTGCCTTCGATCGCGGCCAGCAGCTTGTCCTTGCCGACAGCGACACGGTGGCTGCGTCCCAGAGGAGCGCCAGCAAGCTTGGTCAGATCAAATGCGGGGGGTTTGGCACAGGGGCCGGAGGAGAAACGCGGATTGGCAGGTCGCGCGGTAGGTTCGTGCACGGTTGCGTGCAACGCCGGTTCTTCAATAGCCATAATGCTATCCTTCCAGATAAGCGCCTCTCGTTGGGGAGAGGTGTCCCGCTGATAGGGCTACTGGCTGAAATCCGGCTGGGCAACAGGGAAAATGACAAATAGCGGCTATATCGGAATCAATAGCGACGCATTCTGACGCCTTTCGGAAACAGATGGCACGCTGGGCGGCGGGCGATGGCAATGTGAGACACCTGCGGCACAGTTGTGAGGGCAGGGTGGAATCGGGGGCTTGGCGATGGATGGCTTGCGGGCGTATGACGGGCGCATCCTTGCCCGATGGAGCTTGCCATGTTTGTCGCCACCCTGCTTTGCAATCCGCAAACCCCCTGCCTTGCACCCGCGCTAACCGAATCGCTGCGCAATGCCTGGGGGGGAGGTGATGTGCAGTGGCTGGCACCGGATATTGCGGCTGAATTCTCTCTGCAGGTGCGGCCGGATAATCACTGGGACGTTTGGGCGGATCTGCAGGATCTCGGCGTGGATCTGGTGATCCAGCCGACAGCGGGGCGCCGGAAGAAAATGCTGCTGGCGGATATGGACTCCACCATGATCCAGCAGGAGTGCATTGACGAACTGGCCGAAGAGGCCGGTGTGGGTGCGCAGGTGAAGGAGATCACGGCGCGGGCCATGAACGGTGAGCTGGATTTCGACGGTGCCCTGCGGGAGCGTGTCGCGCTGCTGAAAGGTTTGCCCGTCGCGGTGATTGATCAGGTTCTGGATCGCCGTATCACGCTGATGCCGGGCGGCCCCACGCTGCTGGCAACGATGAAAGCCGATGGAGCCTATGCCGCCCTGGTGTCTGGTGGTTTTACCGCCTTTACCGAATGCGTTTCGGATCGGTTGGGGTTTGATGAGAACCGGGCAAACACGCTGCTTGTGGCGGATGGCGTCCTCAGCGGTGAGGTCGGTATGCCGATCCTAGGGCGGGCCGCCAAGGTCGACGCACTAGAGCAGATCACTGCGCGTCTGGGATTGACCGAGGCGGATGTCATGGCGGTTGGCGATGGTGCGAATGATCTTGGCATGTTGGGGCGTGCCGGTGCAGGTGTAGCACTCCATGCCAAACCATCGGTTGCCGCAGAATGCGACATTCGTATCAACCACGGTGACCTGACGGCGCTTCTTTATATTCAGGGCTATGCCCTGAGCGATTTCAAAGGCTGATATTATGTTCGAGGTTGGGTTTGAAGTCCTGCTGCTGTTGCTGGCAGCAGGGTTTGCGGCTGGGTTCATTGATGCCATAGCCGGTGGCGGCGGGTTGATCACGGTGCCAGTTTTGCTCTTGGCTGGGGCCAACCCAATCACCGCCCTTGCCACCAACAAGATTCAGGGATTGTTCGGGGCGGCCACCGCTGCCCTCAGCTATGCGCGCGGCGGTCACGTCGATTTGCGCGGGCAGGCTGGATCTGCGCTGATTGCAGGTATTGCGTCAATCTGCGGCGCGCTGTTGATTTCGGTGCTGCCGACGACGTGGATCCGGTGGATCCTACCGCTGTTGCTGATCGGAATTGCCGTGTTCTTTGCCACCAAGAAGGGGCTTGATGACAGCGATCGGGCGCGGCGCCTGTCGCCAGCGATATTTGCTGCCATCATCGTGCCGCTCTGCGGTTTCTACGACGGGTTGCTGGGGCCGGGTGCTGGCAGCTTCTACATGCTTGGTTTTGTGTCTCTGGCCGGGCTTGGCATCCTGCGTGCGACGGCACATACGAAACTACTGAATTTCGCGTCCAATGCCGGAGCACTGCTGGCCTTTGCTTTTGTTGCGACGCCATGGTGGGGCGTTGGATTGGCGATGGGTATCGCGCAGATCGCCGGTGCCCGGGTCGGTGCCGGGTTGGCGCAGAAGCAGGGCGCTCGCATGATAAAGCTATTGCTGGTTCTGACCTCAGTTGTTCTGGCGCTGCGGCTGCTGTGGGACATGCTGTGATCTTCTGAACGTCGGCGTCAACGCGGCAAGACGGGATCACGACACTGCTGCGATGAAATTTAACCTATCCATTAATTAACCCATGTGTTAATATTTGGTATGACTCCATTACTCAAATCATTCTCCGCCCTCTCTGACGGCACGCGTATGGCCATCATCGAACAGCTGATGGAACACGGAGAGCTGCCAGCCGGTGATCTGGTGCGGGGATCGGGCATCACTGCGCCGGCGATCTCGCGCCATCTCAAGGTATTGCGTGAGGCTGGATTGGTGGCGCAGCGCGCCGATGGGACACGCCGATTGTATTCAGCGCGGCCAGAGGGACTGAAGCTGATCGCAGACTGGACCCTGTCGCGGCAATCGTTCTGGCAAAGCAGCCTCGATCGGCTGGAAGCAGCACTAAGGGAGGAAATGGAATGACGGATTTGCGCTTGGAACGCGAATTCCAGGTGTCGCCGGACCGGCTGTTTGCCTGGATCAGCGATACCGAGAAGCTCCTGCAATGGTGGGGACCAGAGGGGCTGACCGTGCCTGAGCATACGCTGAATTTCCGTCAGGAGGGGCCGTGGTTCACGGTCATGATGAATGCCGATGGAGACCGTTATCATGTCTCAGGCGTGGTCACCCATGTGCGTCCGCCGCAGTCGATCGGATTTACCTGGGCGTGGCACGACGAAGCAGGCGCGCGCGGGCACGAAAGCCATGTCACCCTCACCGTTGAAGCTATTGAGACGGGTACTCGGCTGATTGTTGATCATCGGGATCTGGACAACTCGGAGATGGCCGAAAACCATCGGGTCGGATGGGAATCGTCTCTGCGAAAACTGGTGTCCAAGCTCCCGTGATTGCGGGCTTGCGACAATGAGAAGCTGTTTTAATGAAGACCTAAACAGGGGAGGAGTACCCAATGCCACAGTTCATTTTTGCATATCACGGCGGCAAGACACCGGAGACACCGGAAGAGGGCGCCAAGGTCATGGATGCCTGGAAAACCTGGATGGGCGGGATGGGCGACGCGCTTGTCGTGCCGGGGAATCCTGTCGGCATGTCAAAGACGGTTCAGAAGTCGGGCGTCGCGGACAACGGTGGTGCCAATCCGCTGTCCGGCTATTCCGTGGTCGAAGCGGTTGACATAGATGCCGCCTGTAAAATGGCCAATGGCTGCCCGATGGTGACCAGCGGTGATGGTTCTGTTGAGGTCGCCGAAATCATCGAAATGTGACCACATATAGCTGTCTTGGAACACGCCTTTGATTGCCCCGGTCCGCGTTCTGCGTGCCGGGGCAATCTTTGGTCAGAACTGCATTTCAGCCGAGGGCCGGATCGAACCACAGTCGATGCCTCGGCGATTGATCAGGGGGGCGTTGCGATATTTCAGTGTTGCCGGATGGTCGGCATCCAGAACGCCGAGCCCCACCAGAATGCTTGCAATTGCGCATTCGCTGGCGCGGGTGGCACCGTCGGTGATCTTCAGCGCCACACCCAGTTTCTGTTCGGGCAGGATGGCGATGAAGACGGCTTCAGCGCCGGTTTTGATCGCGACCTTGCCGCCCATCGCACGCATAAGGTTGGTGCAGGCGCGGGTTTCGCCAGCGACCAGTTCGGGATGCGCTGTCATCGCGGCCACCAGCTGCTGCGCGGCATCGGCATCGCGGTCCGAACGGTCAGAGGCGGAGGCAAACCAGGCCATCGCCCGTGCCAGACCCTTCACGGAGGTTGCGAAATTCGGCGCTGAGCACCCGTCGATGCCATAGCCAGGGCTGGATTCGTCGGTCACCTGCTCAAAGGCGCTGCGGCAGGCCTGCTGTACCGGATGGTCAATCTCTACATATTCGGGTCCGGCCCCCAGGTGCTGGGACAGCGTCAGAAAGCCTGCATGCTTGCCGGAGCAGTTATTGTGAACCTGACACGGGCTTGTATCGGTTTTGATCAGCGCGTTTCGCGCCGGAATATCGTCTGGCAGCTGCGGGCCACAGCGGAAATCATGATCGGTCATCGACAGCTGATCCAGCCAGGCGTTGACGCGGCTGGTGTGGATCTCGGCGCCATTGTGCGAAGCACAGGCGAGGGCGAGCTGCTCAGAGGTCAGCCCGTATTTTGCCGCTGCGCCCGATGTGATCAGAGGCAGCGCCTGGATCATCTTGGCGGAACTGCGCGGGTAAATAATCGCGTCGGGATCGCCCCAGCTGCGCACGATCTCTTCCTTGGCGTTACAGACAACGGCATGGCCCAGATGCAGGCTTTCCAAGAGCGGACCGCGCCACACTTCAGTCATCGGTACGGGTTTGGTCATCACAAAACGCCTTTCCTGTTGGCAATTTCCCGCCAAAACGGGCTTTCACACGTGGCGATAGTTACGATAGTGTGTATGAGTACACAAGCGAGGGGATCGGGACCAGACGGCGAAGGTAACGCCGCATGTACCCTGGCTTATTTGAGGTAACGACAGTCTTTGGAGTTGGGACAAATGGCATCAAAACTCGTCCGCTGCGTCGCGGGCCTGTGTCTGGCCGCAATGGCCACCAGCGCATCCGCACAGCAGGCAGAATCTGACAATCGCGTCGCGAGCAATGTCGACTGGAGCGTGTTTCAAGGCGAAAGTCCCAAGGAATGCTGGGGTGTCTCCGCTCCGAAAGAGACCGTAAACACCCGTGACGGCCGCGTGAAAGCCGTGCGTCGTGGCAAGATCCAACTGTTCGTTTTCTATCGGCCAGAAACCGGCGACAAGGGGCAGGTGACTTTCACCGGCGGCTATCCCTTTGCGCCGGGCTCAACCGTGAATCTCGCAGTGGGCGATACCGAATTTGAGCTGTTCACAGAGGGTGAGTGGGCCTGGCCTGCAACGGCTGCGGATGACGCCAAGATCATCACCGCGATGAAACGTGGCGCGCAGGCTGTTCTGACAGCCCGGTCCGCACGTGGGACACAGACCAAGGACACGTTCTCGCTCCTGGGCTTTACCGCCGCGGTCGAGGACGCCGAAAAACGCTGTAACTGATTGCGCTCGGCGGTCGCCCCCAGAGCGTCGCGCACATGCGAGGAGACCCGGCCTGCATCCGGGTTTTGAGCTGTCGAACGGGTCGGAGGTGTTTTGCCCGGCCCGATAACATCTGTCATGACACCCTAGGAGTTCCACATCATGCGGCGCCACATCGTCACACTCGCCTTGGCATTGCCGTTGCCGGTTCTGGCGGATCCTGCAATGGAATGCAGCGGTGCTGTTTCTCAGGTTGACCTGCGCAGCTGCCTTGAGGCGGATGAAACCCGCGCCAATATGGCTCTTTCACAGGCGTTTGATTATGCCCGCAATACGATGGCCGAACTTGATGATACCACCGGACGACCTGCCGCAATCCCTGCACTGGAGGCGGGGCAGGCATCCTGGGAGACGTTCCGTGACGATCATTGCGCGTTTGTCGGGGAGACCTTTGCCGGCGGTTCGGGAACCGGTATCGCGGTTCTATCCTGTCGTATTGGCCTGACACGGGATCGGGTCGACGCGCTGATGGATTACGCCCGGTAAGAGAGTGCCGAAGCAAAATCGGGAGGATTCCTTTTGATCTTTGGCAAGAATCCTATATAGAGCCGCATCCACCCAAACAGACCGAGTCTTTTTGCCATGACCGCCAATGCGCCGATCACCCAGGACGTCCTGACCCTGCCTCGCAAGATGCCTGAGGGCGGCAAGATCAATCTAGTAGGTCTGACCCGCGACCAGTTGCGGGAAACACTGATCGCACATGGTACGCCGGAAAAGCAGGCCAAAATGCGGGTCGGGCAGATCTGGCAGTGGATCTATCAATGGGGCAAGCGCGACTTTGCGGAGATGACGAATCTCGCAAAGGCTTATCGCGCGCAGCTGGACGAGCATTTTGAAATCGCGATTCCCGAGGTGGTGAGCAAACAGGTCTCTACCGATGGCACGCGCAAGTATCTGGTGCGTATCGCTGGCGGCCATGAGGTCGAGGTGGTCTACATCCCTGAGGAAGGGCGCGGTACACTGTGTATTTCCTCGCAGGTGGGCTGCACCCTGACCTGTTCGTTCTGCCATACCGGCACGCAGAAACTGGTCCGTAACCTGACGGCGGCCGAGATCGTTGGCCAAATCATGATGGCGCGTGACGATCTGGACGAATGGCCGGTTCCCGGCGCGCCCAAGGATGAGACGCGCTTGCTGTCGAATATCGTGCTGATGGGGATGGGAGAGCCGCTCTACAACTTTGACAACGTGCGCGACGCGATGAAGATCGCGATGGACCCCGAGGGGATCAGCCTGTCGCGGCGTCGCATTACCCTGTCAACTTCCGGTGTGGTGCCGGAAATCGCGCGCACGGCCGAGGAAATCGGCTGCCTGCTGGCTGTGTCCTTTCATGCGACCACCGATGAGGTGCGCGACAAACTGGTACCGATCAACAAACGCTGGAATATCGAAACACTTCTGGACGCGCTCCGCGCCTATCCGCGCCTGACCAATTCGGAGCGGATCACTTTTGAATATGTGATGTTGAACGGCGTGAATGACAGCGACGAAGACGCCCATCGTCTGGTTGAGCTGATTGATGGGATCCCGGCGAAGGTCAATCTGATCCCATTCAATGAATGGCCAGGTTCGCCCTATACGCGTTCGTCAAACAACCGGATTCACGCCTTTGCCAACATCATTTATCAGGCCGGCTATGCCTCTCCGATCCGTACACCACGGGGTGAGGACATTCTGGCGGCCTGTGGTCAGTTGAAATCGGCTACCGAGCGTGCGCGCAAGAGCCGTAAACAGATTGAGGCCGAGGCGGGGCTAAACCCCTGACCTCGACCTCCAGGCAGGTCCCCGGCTGCCTCAACTGAATATGAAATCCGCTCCCGTGAGGGTGTCGGTGTAGTTGGTCAATTCCACTTCGAACCAATTGGAATAGGAGATGGTGGTGCTGCCGTTATCTTCGACGATGTCGAGCTGGTCGAGACTGCCGATCCAGAGGCCAGACACGTCAATCACATCTGCGCCACGGCCAAAGTCGGTGATCCGGTTGACGTCATAGGCATCTGCCTGATCAAAGACAAAAGTATCCGCACCGGAGCCGCCGGTCAGCGTATCGCTGCCATCGCCGCCGACCAGCGTGTCACGCCCGACCCCGCCCAGCAGTTGATCGTCGCCGGATCCGCCATGGAGCAGGTCGTGCCCACGCTTGCCGTGGAGGATGTCGCTATCGCTACCGCCGGAATAGGCATCATCAGTGGTGCCGCCTATCAAGAGATCTGCACCACTGCCGCCGAACAGCCGGTCTTCGCCCAAGCCCCCGATTATAGTATCGCTACCACCGGCACCGCGCAGGGTATCATCTGCCTCGCGCCCCTGAACATGGTCATTACCACCTCTGGCGTTGATCGTGGTGTTCTGGTCGGTGCCGATCACCGTTTCCGCCGCGTTTGTGCTTCGGATGATAATGGGATCACTGCCACCGCCGAGGATCTGCCAACCTGCGAAGCTGTCGCTGCTACCATAAACGTGCTGCATCGCCTGAATGTCGAACGAACCCAGCTCCGTTACATATGTAGGGCTGTGATTGTATGTCATTACCGTGTTTTCAGGCGTGTCGGCGTGGTGGTCCAGCGTCAGCCCGCCATCATGCGAATGCTGCAGGCCAAGGGCATGGCCGACCTCATGCAAAAGCGTAACATAACCATAGGTACCCTTGGTCATGATGGCTGTGTCGATGGTCAGGTCACCGCGACCGGTGAAGCCATCCCCGGACATCGCAATATTGGCCCAGCCGCCCGCCGTGCTACCGGTTGAGCCAAAGGCATTGATCATGCCTCGGCCTTCGACTTCGATGAAACGCACCCCCGAAATATCTTCGTATTGAGACAGGCTTTCGCGAAACAGATCGCGTTGATCGTCATCAAAGGCCCAATATTCGGTCGCGCCATAGGGGTCGCTCTCAGCCGGATCCGCGAGGCTACCTGTTTCGGTAAAGCTGTAGGTGATGATGGCCTGCGTTCCCAGATCCGCCGGGGCATTCCAACGGAAGTGGTCGCCGTCGAGGTAGTATAGAAGGGCTGAATAATCCGAAACTCGGGGCATGCGACAACTCCACTTGGGTTGTCGTCAATCTGGTCAATGAATGTGGCGCTGATGGGCCGATTCTTGGGGAATTTTTGGGGCGCTCGACGCCGCTACAGATAGAAAGGGAACGAACTGGGCCGGTCGGTACCCCAAGTTTCAGTTCTGTGATGCGCTTGATATTTCTGTTTATTCAGAGGCTTAACCTGATCGCCCTGGCTCCCTCTCGGATGTCGCTCCTAGGGGCTGCGAAAAATGGCGTTTCGGCGCCAAAGCCTCACATTGTGAACAATAGCATTAAATTTGACCGATTCTGATGATTGAGAACTGTCGCGACCGGGGAACAGGAGCGGTCATCGATTGCATCGTCGCCAGCTGGTCTGATCTTGCGTTGTCGGCGCGTATTTACTGCTGCGCGCATCAAGAATAGCGGTGCTGCCCAGAAATTTCCACAATCCGGGTACATTTCCGCCATTCCAACAGAACAGTTTCCAGATTGTAGACAGTCGATGGAAGGGAAAGAGATCATGGCAAGTCATACAGCGGCCGCTGCGCCGATTGAGCCCACCGTATTGGATCTGGTTCGCGAGGAACGTGGCAAGGCGTTGAGCCCGCGTGAATGGAAGTTTCGCCTGCGTGGCTATGGTTATGCGATCAAGGATATAGAAGGCGCGCAAGTTCTGACACGTCTGCCCCACGGCAAGCCTCTGGGTGTTCTGCCGCCTGAATTCGCCTGAGCCATCCCTTTCAAGGGACGGTTCCCTTCGGCAGGCCCCGCCACGCGCGCTTGGCGGGGCGACGGGGATTCCTGGGTGATCAGCCGTTACGACCGGGCAAGCTGTCACGGGGCGGTGCCGGCTCCCAGTTGTCGATGATGTGAATCGCCTCCTCGGCGGTTTCCACGAACCGGAACAGGTCAAGATCTTCCTCCGAGATGGTTCCGGCATCCGCCAGAGCGTCCCAGTTGATGATTTTTTCCCAGAACTCACGACCAAACAGCAGGAACGGTACGCGTTCCATACGGCCGGTCTGGATCAGCGTCAGGCTTTCGAACATCTCGTCCAGCGTGCCAAAGCCGCCGGGAAACACGGTAATGGCCCGGGCGCGCATCAGGAAATGCATCTTCCGGATCGCAAAATAGTGGAAGTTAAAGCAGAGTTCCGGCGTGACGAATTCATTTGGTGCCTGCTCATGGGGCAGCACGATATTCAGCCCGACAGAGGCACCGCCGGCGTCAACTGCGCCGCGATTGCCTGCTTCCATCACCCCAGGTCCGCCGCCGGTCACGATGACATCTTTCCTGCCACCTGTGGTCATTGATTTCTCGGTCATGAGCTTGGCGAACTTGCGGGCTTCATCATAGAAATGGGACAGGTCCCGAAGCGTCTGCGTGCGCGCTTGCGCCTTGTCTTTTGGCGCCGGGATACGTGCACCACCAAACATGACGATGGTGCTTTCGATACCATGCTCATCCAGCATCAACTGCGGTTTCAGCAGCTCAAGCTGCAACCGAACCGGGCGCAGCTCCTCGCGACAGAGAAAATCTTCATCTGCAAAGGCCAGCCGGTATGCCGGAGATTCGGTCTGCGGTGTCGATGGCATATGCTCGGCGCGATCCCTGTCAGAATGTGCATCCCGGAATCGGCTATGGCGATCGTCATTCATTGCAAACCTGCTATGTTATTTCAAAAAAATACGGAGTTCTATTTCTACCGCTTTGGCGGGCGTGACGCTAGCCCGGATCCATCGCCTTGATATGAAGGTGATCCGGGGTGAAGCCCATCGAAGATGCAAGGAGGGCTTGCACAAGCTGGCACAGGGCTTACGGTCAGCGCGCCGACGGGAAAAGAGGACTGCTCATGCATTGGACACAAGATATTGGCGCCGCTGAAACGCGGATCCGCCCTTATATTCAACGCACACCGATATTGGAAACCGTTGGCTTCGGCTTCGACCATCCGATCATGATGAAGCTGGAGCATATGCAGCACACCGGCAGCTTCAAGGCGCGTGGTGCCTTCAACACGCTTTTGGGCGGATCGGTGCCGGAGGCTGGGCTGGTGGCTGCATCCGGCGGCAATCATGGCGCGGCGGTCGCCTACGCTGCCAAGAGGCTCGGCTTTCGCGCGCGTGTATATGTTCCGGAAATGGCTGGCCCGGCAAAGATCGCATTGATCAGAGCCTGCGGCGCGGATCTCGAGGTTGTTCCGGGCGCCTATGCCAATGCCCTTGAGAAAGCGCAGGCCTACGAGCAGCGGACTGGTGCAATGCAGGTCCATGCCTATGACGCACCGGCAACGGTTATCGGGCAGGGCACCTGCTTTGCGGAATGGGACGCACAGGGGCTCGTGGCTGACACGCTATTGATTGCGGTGGGCGGAGGCGGGCTGATAGCGGGCGCCATGGCCTGGTACGGCGGATCGAAGAAGATCGTGGCGGTTGAGCCGGAAACCAGTTCGGCCTTAAATAGCGCGCTTGCCGCCGGCAAGCCCGTCGATGTTGAGGTTTCAGGCGTGGCTGCAAATGCTCTCGGCGCGCGGCGGATCGGCAATATCTGCTACGAGCTGGCTGAGGCTCAATCACATGCGGTGACCTCGGTGACGGTGCCCGACGATGCAATCACCGCGGCCCAGACGGCGCTGTGGCAGGAACGCCGCCTGCTGGTGGAGCCGGCAGGGGCAACCGCATTGGCTGCTCTGACCAGCGGCATCTACCAGCCGGCAGCAGGTGAGCGGGTTGCGGTGCTGCTCTGCGGTGGCAATATCGCCAATGATCCAGTTGGAGGCACCTCATGATCCTGCATAGCGCTGGGCCGGGATCTGTGATCGAGCCCCGACGTCGGAGCGACGCTGCATGAGCGCTACGATCTCCGACCGAATTTACCACGCGCTGAGCGAACGGATCGTGACCGGCGCTCTGCCTGCCGGCGAAAAGCTGCGTCAGGACCATATTGCACGCGAGTTCAACGCCAGCCACGTTCCGGTGCGCGAGGCCCTGTTGCGACTGGAGGCGCACGGACTTGCCCAGTCGATTCCACGGCGTGGCATGCGGGTGACAGCATTGGACCCTTCGGAAATACGCGAAGTCATCGAAATGCGCGTCTCGCTGGAGCTGTTGGCCTTGCAAAACGCCTTTGCCCATCTGGGACCCTCGGAGCTGGAAGCGGCAGACACCGCAAGACTCGCCTGCGATGCCGCAACAGACATGGCCGATTGGGAGCAAAAGAACCGCGCCTTTCACCGGGTCATCTTGTCGCCCTGTGCAATGCCGCGTTTGTTGGCGACAATTGACGACCTGCATATTGCCTCGGCCCGTCATCTTTTTGCCAATTGGAAACACCGCTGGAGCCAACGTGTCGACACCGATCATGCGCTGATCGTGCAGGCCATGCGACGTCGGGATGTAACCACCGCCTGCGATATTCTACGCCGCCATCTGCGGCGGGTCCGCTAGAACCACGCCGCTGCCGCCACGATTGGCCGCTGCGGGTGGGGATATTGACGCAATCCGCACATGACCCCGGAGTAAAATGAGGTTATGTAGCGGCGAAACCAACCACACGCCGGAGAAACCCCAGATGTCCAACGCCCAGCTGGAAACCGCAATCGAGGCCGCTTGGGAGGCCCGTGACACCATCACATCCGCCACCACAGGTGAGCAGCGCGAGGCTATCGAAGACACGTTGAACGCCCTGGATTCGGGTAAACTGCGCGTGGCCGAGCGCCAGGACAACGGGGATTGGCATGTCAATCAATGGGCCAAGAAAGCCGTTCTTCTGGGCTTCCGCATCAAGGATATGGAAGAGCAATCCGGCGGCCCCCAGGGTTCTGGGTGGTGGGACAAGGTCGATAGCAAGTTCAAAGGGTGGCGCGCATCCGAATGGAAAGAGGCGGGATTCCGGGCCGTTCCCAACTGCGTTGTTCGCAAATCGGCCTATATCGCCCCCGGCGTGGTCCTGATGCCATCCTTCGTGAACCTTGGTGCCTATGTCGACGAAGGCACGATGGTCGACACCTGGGCAACCGTTGGCTCCTGCGCTCAGATCGGCAAGAATGTGCATCTTTCCGGTGGTGTCGGTATTGGCGGTGTGTTGGAGCCGATGCAGGCAGGCCCGACCATCATTGAAGACAATTGCTTTATTGGCGCGCGCTCCGAAGTGGTTGAAGGCTGCATCGTGCGTGAAGGATCTGTCCTTGGAATGGGTGTGTTCATCGGCCAATCTACCAAGATCGTGGACCGCGAGACCGGTGAAGTCATGTATGGCGAAGTGCCGCCTTATTCGGTGGTGGTCGCCGGCTCCATGCCCTCAAAAAATGGCGTCAACCTCTACTGTGCGGTGATCGTGAAACGGGTAGACGAAAGAACCCGATCCAAGACCGGGATCAACGAGCTGCTGCGCGACTGATCCCATCCCTGCAGTTCGAGCTCATGGAACGCGCCCCACAGGGCGCGTTTTTATTTGTGCTAATCGCCGGGGCCTTGCCCCGGATCCCAGAGTATTTTTGGAAAGATGACAGGTAGGCCGAGCTGTCACTTTTCTCGAAATACTCCGGGGTGAGGCCGTTAGGCCGAGGGGCAGAGCCCCATTGGCGTTAGAGGATACCGGGCAGGTTCAGCCCGTGTTCGCGCGCGCAGTCCTTGGCAATGTCATAGCCTGCATCCGCATGGCGCATGACGCCGGTGGCCGGGTCGTTCCACAGCACGCGGCCGATGCGGCGGTCGGCGTCCTCGGTGCCGTCGCAGCAGATGACCACGCCGGAATGCTGCGAGAAGCCCATGCCAACGCCGCCGCCGTGGTGCAGCGACACCCAGGTCGCACCGGAGGCGGTGTTCAACAGCGCGTTCAGCAGCGGCCAGTCGGACACCGCGTCGGAGCCGTCCATCATCGCCTCGGTCTCGCGGTTCGGGGAGGCCACGGAACCCGAATCCAGATGGTCGCGGCCAATGACCACCGGCGCCTTCAGCTCGCCGTTGCGGACCATCTCGTTGAAGGAAAGGCCCGCCTTGTGGCGGTCGCCGAGGCCGATCCAGCAGATCCGCGCGGGCAGGCCCTGGAACGCGATGCGCTCCTGCGCCATGTCCAGCCAGCGGTGCAGTCCCTCGTTCTCCGGGAACAGCTCCTTCATCTTGGCGTCGGTCTTGCGGATATCCTCCGGATCGCCCGAGAGTGCGGCCCAGCGGAACGGGCCGATGCCGCGGCAGAACAGCGGGCGGATGTAGGCGGGCACGAAGCCGGGGAAGTCAAAGGCGTTTTCCAGCCCCTCCTCCAGCGCCATCTGGCGGATGTTGTTGCCGTAATCCACCGTCGGCACGCCCATCGCGTGGAAATCGCACATCGCCTTCACCTGCACGCGCATGCTGGCACGGGCGGCCATTTCCACCGCTTTCGGCTCCGATACCCGGCGCTCCTTCCACTCGCCCATGGTCCAGCCCAGCGGCAGGTAGCCGTTGACCGGGTCATGGGCAGAGGTCTGGTCGGTCACGATATCGGGGCGGATGCCGCCTGCCTTGGCGCGCTCCACCAGCTCCGGGAAGATCTCTGCCGCGTTGCCCAGAAGGCCCACGGATTTCGCTTCGCCCGCCGCGGTCCAGCGCTCGATCATCTCCAGCGCCTCGTCCAGGGTTTCGGCCTTTTCGTCCAGGTATTTGGTGCGCAGGCGGAAGTCGATCGAGTCCGGGTTGCACTCCACCGCGAGGCAGCAGGCGCCGGCGAAGACAGCGGCCAGCGGCTGGGCGCCGCCCATGCCGCCGAGGCCGCCGGTCAGGATCCATTTGCCCTTGAGGTCGCCGCCATAATGCTGGCGGCCGGCCTCGGCAAAGGTCTCGTAAGTGCCCTGCACGATGCCCTGCGTGCCGATATAGATCCAGGAGCCGGCCGTCATCTGGCCGTACATCATCAGACCCTTCTTATCGAGCTCGTTGAAATGGTCCCAGTTGGCCCAATGCGGCACCAGGTTGGAGTTGGCGATCAGCACCCGCGGCGCGTCCTTGTGGGTCTGGAACACGCCCACCGGCTTGCCGGACTGCACCATCAGGGTCTGGTCTTCCTCCAGGTTCTTCAGGGTCTCGACGATCATGTCGAAATCCTTCCAGGTGCGCGCGGCGCGGCCGATGCCGCCGTAGACCACCAGCTCATGCGGGTTTTCGGCCACGTCTGGATGCAGGTTGTTCATCATCATCCGCATCGGCGCCTCAGTCATCCAGGACTTGGCGGTGATTTCCGGGCCGGTGGGCGGGAAGATGTCGCGGGTGTTCTTGCGGGGATCGCTCATGCGGGCCTCCAGGTCTGAAGATCGGTGAGAATTTTGGTGAGATGGGCGCGCAGCTGTTCCGCGCGCTCCGGCAGGTAGGTCCAGGGCGGGCTTTCCTGGCAGTAGGTGGCCTGCGCCAGCTCCATCTGGATCGCGTGCAGGCCTTCGGCGGGGCGGCCATAGTGGCGGGTGGTCCAGCCGCCCTTGAAGCGCCCGTTCAGAGTGGAGGTATAACCCTCCGCCGCCTCGCAACGGGCCACGGTGAGGGCTTCGATAGACGGATCGCAGGTTTCGCCCATGTTGGTGCCGACGTTGAAATCCGGCAGGCGGCCCTCGAACAGGAAAGGAATATCGCCGCGGATCGAATGGCAGTCATAAAGGATCGCAAAACCGTGGATCGCCTTTACCCGCTCCAGCTCTGCCATCAGCGCCGCGTGATAGGGCGCGTGATAGGCGTCGCGGCGGCGCGCGATTTCCGCCTCACCCGGCTCCTTGCCCTCTTGCCAGATCGGCAGCCCGTCAAAATCCGTGAGCGGCACCAGAGTGGTGGTGTTTTGCCCGGGATAGAGACTGATACCACCCGGATCGCGGTTCACGTCGATCACATAGCGGTGGCTTGGCGTACGGACGGTTGTGATGTCCTCTGCCAGCCCGGCATAGAGGTCATGGATATGCCAGTCTGTATCCGCTAGCGCCTTGCCCGTCTCGTTCAGACACTCCCAGATTTCCGCTGGCACATCGGTGCCGGTGTGGGGCAAGCCTAGTACCAGCGGCGAGCTGCCTTGGGTCACTTCGATCATGCCGCCACCTTCACGCCAGCGGCCTCAGCAACCCGGCCTGCGCGGACCATGGCGCTGGCGGATTCAATATCCGGCGCCAGATAGCGGTCCTCTGCCAGCGCGGGGATATCGGCCCGCAGCATTGCCAGCACGTCCTGCAGCCGCGCGGAGGTCTGCAGCGGCGCACGCGCCTCCACCCCTTGCGCAGCACAGAGCATTTCGACGCCCAGGATCACCGACAGATTGGCGTTCATCCGTCCCAGACGCAGCGCGCCATGGGCCGCCATCGACACGTGGTCCTCCTGGTTGGCCGATGTGGGCGTCGAGTCGGTCACGCAGGGGTTGGCCAGGTGCTTGTTCTCGCTCATCAGCGCGGCGGTGGTCACTTCGGCAATCATGAAGCCGGAGTTGAGACCCGGGTCAGGCGTCAGGAACGGCGGCAGGTCGTGGCTCAGCGTCGGGTCCACCATCAAGGCCACCCGCCGCTGCGCAATAGCGCCGATTTCGGCCACCGCCAGCGCGATCTGATCGGCGGCAAAGCCCACGTATTCCGCATGGAAGTTGCCACCCGAAACGATCCGGCCTTCGTTCACCAGCACCAGCGGATTATCGGTTACGGCGTTGGCCTCGATCTCCAACGTCCGGGCAGCCATCCGCAGCACGTCCAGCGCCGCGCCCACCACCTGCGGCTGGCAGCGGATGCAGTAAGGATCCTGCACCCGGGTGTCATCCTCGCGGTGGCTTTCGCGGATTTCGGACCCATCCATGATCGCGCGCATTTCGCGGGCCACGTCGATCTGCCCGGCATGGCCGCGCAGGGAGTGGATGTCGGCCACCAGCGGCGCGGTGGAGCCCATGATAGCGTCGGTGGTGAGCGAGGCAATCGCCATCGAGGCCTCCGCCATGCGCCAGGCGTCAAACAAACCGGCCAAGGCGCAGGCGGTGGAGAACTGGGTGCCGTTGATCAGCCCCAGGCCTTCCTTGGGACCCAGCACAATAGGCTCTAACCCGGCCTTTTTAAGGGCATCAAGGCTGGACATGCGGGTGCCCTCAAACGTGGCCTCCCCTGCCCCGATCATCGCCGCCGCCATATGCGCCAGCGGCGCCAGGTCACCAGAGGCGCCGACCGAGCCCTGCGACGGGATCACCGGCACCACGCCGCGTTCCAGCATCTGCTCGATCTGCTCGATCACCAGCCAGCGCACGCCGGAGGCGCCGCGGCCCATCGACAGGAGTTTCAGCGTCATCATCAGCCGGGTCTTGTCCTCCGGCAGCGCCTCCCCTACCCCGCAGCAATGGCTGAGGATCAGGTTGCGCTGCAGGGTGGCGGTGTCTTCCGGCGCGATCTTGGTCGAGGCCAGTTTGCCGAAGCCGGTGTTGATGCCATAGACCGCCTCTTCTCCGGCAGCGGCATCGGCCACCATCTGCGCTGCGGCCTCCACCGGCGCACGGGCCGAGGCATCCAGCCTGGCCGGGGTCAGGTTGCGGTAGATATCTTCCAGCGTGGACAGCGTCACCGTGCCGGGGATCATCTCGATCATTGTTTGCCCTCATAGATACGGGTGTAAAGCGGGTTGAAGCCGATGCGGTAGGCGAGCTCGCCGGGCGTTTCCACGTCCCAGACCGCCAGATCGGCGCGCATACCCTCAGCGATCTGTCCCCGGTCCGCCAGCCCCAGCGCGCGGGCTGCGTTGCGGGTGACGCCTGCCAGCGCCTCCTCCGGGGTCATCCGGAACAGGGTGCAGCCCATGTTCATCGTCAGCAGGAGCGAGGTCAGCGGCGAGGAGCCGGGGTTGCAGTCGGTCGCCAGCGCCATCGGCACGCCGTGGGTCCGGAAATGATCAACCGGCGGCATCTGGGTTTCGCGGATGGTGTAGAAGGCGCCGGGCAGGATCACCGCGACGGAGCCCGCGGCGGCCATCGCCCTGGCATCGTCTTCACTGGCGTATTCCACGTGATCGACTGACAACGCGCCATAGCGCGCGGCCAGCGCGGTGCCGCCCTGGTGGCTCAGCTGTTCGGCGTGCAGTTTCACCGGCAGGCCCAGCTCCTGCGCCGCCTTGAACACCCGTTCGATCTGCGCGGGGGAAAACGCGATGTTTTCGCAGAAGCCGTCGACCGCATCCACCAGCCCCTCCGCAAAAGCGGCGCGCAGGGCGGGGATGCAGACCTGATCGATGTAGTCGTCGTCCCGGCCCTTGTACTCGCCCGGCGTGGCATGGGCGCCAAGGAAGGTGGTCTTGACCGTCACCGGGCGCAGTTCGCCCAGACGGCGGGCGGCGCGCAGCATGTTCAGCTCCGTGGTCAGGCCCAGCCCGTAGCCGGATTTCACCTCCACCACCGTGGCACCTTCGGCGATCAGGGCATCCAGACGCGGCAGCGCACCCTGTACCAGCTGCTCCAGCGACGCCTCGCGGGTGGCTGAAACGGTCGAAACGATGCCACCCCCAGCGCGTGCGACCTCTTCATAAGAGGCCCCATTCAGGCGCATTTCGAACTCCAGCGCCCGGTTGCCGCCAAAGACGATATGGGTGTGACAGTCGACCAGACCCGGTGTGATCAGGCGCCCACCCATCGAGACACGACCCCAGTTTTCATAGTCTTCAGGCAGCTGATCCTCTGGGCCGACCCACTGGATGCTGCCGTCTTTCACTGCGACGATACCGTCTCTGATCAGACCGTAGGGGACGTCCCTATCGGCCATCGTGGCTAGCGTAGCGTCGCAGATCAGATAGGAACGGGGGCTGTTCATGGCATCCTCGCAAAAAGCTTGATGATATGAATGTATGTATATAACATTATTATGTCTATACATAAGAGGGGCAAATGCAGTCAATATTTGCACACCACGCGCGCCTGCCTCAGGGGTGGGTCATTGATCTGCGATTGACGGTTGCGGATGGCCGGATCGTCACGCTTGAACCCGGCGCGTTTGCACAGCCTCAAGATCATTGTGTCATGGCGCTGGTCCCGGCCCTCGCCAATCTGCATTCTCACAGTTTCCAGCGGGCCATGGCGGGCATGACCGAAACGCGCGTCTCGGGGAAAGAGAGTTTCTGGTCATGGCGCAAGCTGATGTATCAATTTGTCGATCACCTAACACCCGAACACTATGAGGCGATTGCTGGACTGGTCTTCATGGAAATGCTGGAGGCGGGTTATGCCTCGGTTGGGGAGTTCCACTATGTGCACCACCAACCCGGGGGACGGCCCTATGCCGCGCTGGGCGAGTTGAGCAATCGGGTCTTTGCGGCGGCGGACCTGACCGGGATCGGACTGACCCATCTGCCGGTTTTATACAGCTATGGCGGGGCAGGGCAGGTGCCTCTTTCCGGGGGTCAGCAGCGGTTTGGCAATGATGTGGCGCGCTATGCGGACCTTCTGTCCGATTGTCGTTCGATGGTGACGAAGAGCCTGCCGTCGGATGCGCGTGTCGGCATTGCGCCGCATTCGCTGCGAGCAACCGCACCACAGGATCTGAAAGAGGTCCTGTCGCTGCGGTCG
Organism: Phaeobacter sp. A36a-5a; assembly: GCF_037911135.1. Lineage (NCBI taxonomy): Bacteria > Pseudomonadati > Pseudomonadota > Alphaproteobacteria > Rhodobacterales > Roseobacteraceae > Phaeobacter > Phaeobacter bryozoorum. Next base: position 418,875 of record NZ_JBBLYU010000003.1, read on the forward strand.
GGCGCGCCGGTGCATATACATATTGCAGAGCAACCGCAGGAAGTGACCGATATCAGCACTTGGCTGGGAGCGAGACCGGTAGAGTGGTTGCTGGAGAATTGCGGTGTCGGCGCAGATTGGTGCCTTATCCATGCGACCCATATGACAGCGCAGGAAACCCGCGATCTGGCGCAGAGCGGTGCCGTGGCCGGCCTCTGCCCGATTACCGAAGGCAACCTGGGCGACGGTCCCTTCAACGGTGCGGCGTTTCTGAGCCACGGAGGGCATTTCGGTGTCGGATCAGATTCCAACGTGCGGATTTCCCTGTCGGAAGAGCTGCGCATGCTTGAATATTCGCAGCGGCTGCGGGATCTGGCGCGTAATGTGATGGTACCGCAAGAGGGGTCCGTCGGAACGACCCTATATCTGGGTGCGGCCGAGGGTGGTGCGCAGGCGCTTGGCCGCGAGGCCGGTCGTCTGGAAGTCGGTGCTCTGGCGGATCTGATGGCTTTTGATACGACGCATGTCTCACTATGTGCGCTGCGCCCGGACCAGTTCCTTGATGGTCTTTGCTTTGCTTCCGATGATTCCGTGGTCAGCGATGTCTGGTCTGCAGGGCGTCATGTCGTCAGCGGCGGGCGCCATGCAAAGCGGGATCAGATCATCGCGGCTTATGCCTCAGCGGTTGCTGCGCTCCTTGACGCGCTTTAACAGAAGACACTGCTGCGCGCTGGCTGCTGGAGTAGTGGTCGAGCAGACTGGGGGACAGGTATGGTAGAACGGACAAAAATGGGTTTTCAGGATGTCCGTGACAACGTGCTGAAACGCATTCAGGACCGGGTCTGGGCGCAGGGCGACCTGTTGCCGACAGAGCAGGAACTGGCTGAGGAGTTCGGATGTGCCCGCGCCACTGTGAACCGTGCGCTGCGTGAGCTGGCGGAGCGAGGTATCATCGACCGCAAGCGTAAAAGCGGAACGCGGGTGGCAATGTTACCCGTGAAACAAGCCAAGCTGGAGATCACGCTGACGCGGCAGCTGGTCGAGGACCGAAATGCCACCTACCGTTACGCATTGGTCCACCGGAGAGAGGGTCCGGCGCCGGGCTGGCTGGCATCGCAATTGCAACTGGCACCAGCGTCGCCCGTTTTGCACGTGCGCGCCATGCACTATGGCGACAACCAGCCGTTCCAATATGAAGATCGCTGGATCAATATCGCCGCGGTGCCAAAGGTGACAGAGGCCGATTTTAGTGCGGTCGGACCAAATGAATGGCTGCTCGCCGAGGTGCCGTTTTCCACCGCCGAGCTGAGCTTTGGTGCCATTGCTGCGGATGCTGAATTGGCCGAGTATCTTGCCTGTCCGGTTGGCGCGCCACTGTTCCAGATGGAGCGGTCGACCTGGTTTCAGGCCCAGCCGGTCACCTTTGTTCGGATGAGTTTCCATCCCGGCTACCAGATGCGCAGCCGCTATTAGATCGCCCGACCAAGCGGCGATCCGTATTGACCAAACCCATGCCGCAGGGATATGGCGAGCGCATGGAAAAAAAGAAAATCTCCCGTCAGCAGGTCTACACGCTTGTGGTTCAGATCGGTCGCAAGGAAGGTGATGGTCTGCCCGAAGGGGCCACTGGTGCCGCCCTGATGATCTATGCCTCTGGCGTGGATGAGGCTGAAGCCGTGCGTGAAACCGTTGCAATTCTGAAGCAGGCCGATACCGCGCCGCTGGATGTCACCGGCTATGGCACATTGGCCGATCGCGAGGCCGAGGATCACGACATCTCGGATGAGGAACGTGAGCTGATGCAGCGTGCACTGGATGAGAATTCGGTGATCGTTGCGCAGATGACGCCCTTTTTTGACGACGGGCCTGCAACCCTGCACTAGCACGCAGGTCTCGCGTCTGCCGACCAGACTGCCGCCTAAACGGCGACAGGGTGTCGGGCTGTCAGGTCAGGGCGCCTTGCCGAACCACTTTCGATAGATATCGTCGTATTCGCCGTTTTCGCGTAGGGCCAGCAGCGCCCGGTTGATATCTTCCAGATGCTCGGAGCTATCGGGGAGCAGCAAGCCGTAGTCCTCGCGCAGGAATACCTGTCCGACGGCGCGGCCATGCAGACGACCTTCGCCTTCCATGTAGTGGTCCAGAACCGGGGCGTCGAAGACGACAACCCTGGTCTCGCCGCTTTCGAAATCCTTCAGCAAGGACGCCAGATCCGAATATCCGCGATAGCTGATGTCACGGCGTTCGAGAAACCGCGCCGCCGTAGAGCCGTCGAGTGTGCCGACGTCCTTGTCATAGAGGTCATTCACCGAATTGATCGACCCGCTGATCGCCTCGACCGTCATGACAGCTGTGATCTTGGCCACGAAAAGCGACACTACGAACAGGGATGAGACGACGAGGATAACGCCAAATATGCGCCCAATCGGGGTGCGTGGGACGCGTTCCTCAAAGCCGCCGTTGACCACGAGGTTCAGCGCCCACCAGAAGGAGGGGAACCAGGCCTCTTTCAGTGGGCGGTCGAAATAGGGCTGGGCACGTCGCTCCAGGCCCCACATCAGCATCCCGCCCCCCATCAGCAGGACGACAGCGACTGCAATTGCAAGCATCAGGTCGGCGGAAAACAGCACGCGGATCAATGAGGGCGCACGGACATCGGCGGCCGCTACCATGATCCGCAGACCGCTTTCGAAGATCGGGTGGCTGAAGTCCATTTCGGTTTCGCGTGCCGAGGTGATCGAAATATTGGCCGCTGCCATATCCACCTGGCCGCTGCGCACCAGATCCAGCATTTCGCCGAATGTATCTGTCCGCACCAGCTGATAATCCCAGCCCAGCCGGTCGCTCAGGCTGCGCACCAGATCAATGGAAAACCCGGTGTCGCGATCACCCTCTGTCATCGAAAACGGCGGGCGCGTGACCGTGCTGACAGTCAGAGTCTCGGCGGCCGCTGCCAGCCCCCACAGCAGATAGATCAGGACAAATGGAGCAAGAAAACGGCGCAACGGAACGATAGAACCCCATGAGACATCATTCGTTTTGTCCTTAGAATGTCCCACAGGCTCAGGCAAGCGTCGTGGTCAGGCGATGCGTCGTTCTGCCAGAACTGCGGCATCAAAGCTGCGCAGCAACGGGGCCGGGTCCACTGCATGTTCGGGAATCGTATTGCGATCCAGATGCGTCAGTGCGCTGGCGTCATAGGCGGCGCGGTTGCGGCGCAAACGCCCCAGATAAAGGCTCTCGACCGCGGTGCCTGCTGCTATGAAACGCTCATGGCGTGGCAGGATGAGCTGCGCCAGATCGACCAGCGGGAAGGGAGCCTGAGGGTCATCGGTAGGATCGGTATCAGCTTGCGTTACCAGCGCGGTCCCCAGCATCATCGCCGCAGTCAGACGGACGTCTGGACGACCAAAAAGGTAGTCGACATCGGTTCCCGAGACCACCAGTGGCTGCTGCGGCGCCAGCAGCAGGTCATCTGTCAGCCCGAAGAACGGTGCGCGCAGTCGCAGGGGCGTATCATGGCCAATCGCGGGGACGCGGCGATCTAGCCGATGCAGGACCGGAACAGCTTCTCCTTCGGGTGTCAGGACCAGATCTCCGCGTTGCAGCTGCCCCAAGGGTATATTGCCGTCCGGCGTGGCAACCTTGGTGTGTGGCTCCAGCCCGCCCAGTGGTGCCATCTGTACGATTTCGCTGCTGAGAGAGACGGAAAGCAGGCCGCAGGCCTCGGCTGAGGCGGGCAGCGCTGCGAGAAGCGTTCTTGCATCGCCGATGCGCAGCGGTGGCGGCGCCTGCAGGTCGGCCGTTGCGATAGTGCCCCCCGAGGCGGTCATCAGCGCAAGTCGCCCCCAGCGTGCCAGACTATCCCAGGAATAGATCAGACGTGCCGCGTTGCTTTCGCTGCCCGAAGGGTTCGGGGCGAGGATGCGTTGGTCCAGATGGCAGCCGGGCTGGCTAAGCGTCAGGGTGACGCCGCGGCCCAGGTTGCGTCTGAGCCGCAACAGCAGCGGCCAACCTTCGCAATCATCCACCGAACGGTCCAGCAGCAGCAGGTCGCCGCTCGGCCTGGCCTCGTCCAGCGACAGATCCAGACACAGGCTGCCCCGTGTCATCAAAATGTCGTCGGGAGCGTTGAGGCAGGTCTCGCGTTCAGTCACCGCAACCGCGATGGACGCCCGTTCGATGCTGCGGGTTGCCAGCCAGCTCATCCGATCAGCGCGCTGCAAGCGTGGCACGCAGAAGCCGCGCTTCATAGCTGCGCAGGCTGGGACGCGCCGCGGGGCCGTACCCTTTTCCGGTGAGCGGATCCAGCTCCGGGAACAGCGCTTGCAACTCGGCCAGAACGTCAGCGTCGAAATGTCGGCTGGTCTGTGGTCCCGGCAGGAAACTCTCGGTCAACAGCCCTTCACTGATAACCAGCTGATGCTCATCGAACATCACATGCACATAGGTCACCCGACCTCCCGGGCGGCGGGTAATCGACTGATCGTTGATCAGATCTTTTGCTGCGATCAGTACCTCATGGGCGCCAAAGAGCATCTCTGCCATCCCGTCGCTGAGCAAGATGCGGTGCTGTGGCGAAACCCAGAGTTCTTCATGATCTCCAAGCGCACCCGCCTTGATACAGATCGGAGCAAACCGCCCCTCGGCCTGAACCTGCCTTGAGCCGATCCAACGTAGCGGCTGCAAGCCGTTGTCGCGCGTCATGACCAGATCGCCGGGCCGCAGGGTCTCGACAGGTTGCAGCCCTTTGTCGGTCAGCAGGCGACTGCCGGTCACAAAGCAGGGGATGCTGGTGGCCTCGACATAGCCAACGTCACTGTTGGTGCCGTTGCTGGCTGTATAGGTAAAGGCGAAGTCCTCGACGTCACCATCGCCGATCAGGGTCAGCGTGCCGTTTGCATTCAGCTGAACCTGCTGGCCGGTGCCAAGGGTAACAACGTCCCCGGCGACAACCGCGACCCCATTGATATGAGTGATCGTCAGCGTGCTTGTGGAGGTGTTGGTGTCATTGGCCAGCACATTGACCACCCGGGATCCATTGGCATCAACACGGGCGAAATCGGTCTGCGCGATCACATCGGTTTGTGCCGAATCGGCAGCGATCAGAAGATTGCTGTCGTAGCTGCCATCCGACACATCGGCGATGCCGATCCGGATGGTGTTTTCCACGCCCGGATCAACCTGCATGGTCAGCGTCATCGTGACGGTCAGACCATCCATTTCGGTGTTGTAGTCGTCGTTGGCGTTGTCGAGATAGATATTGGAGTTCGTATTGGAGTTCACGTTGCCGGGATCGGTATCGCCGTTACCGAACTCCAGGTTGACCATCTCGCCGTTGACCCAGACGCCCACAAAATCCTGAAAGACAGAATCCTGGTATTCCGGGTATTCCTCTGAGGCGAAGACAAATTGAATCGTCATCACCGAGCCATCGGGCACAAACGTGACATCCAGATAGGAGGCGTCGAAGGTCTGCGTGCCAGCGGCGGCATTGAACGTGGGATCTCCGTTGGGGCCGTCGCTTGCGGTGGTCTGATTGGTGGACTGGTTGGCCTCTCCGGTTGAGTTGGTATAGGCGCTGGCCTGCCCGGTGGAGAGGATGATGCCGGTGTCCGACGGCGTCGCACCGGGCGCAATAGAATCACCGTTGGAATAGATAGCCGACGCGCGGGTGTCACCGGTGTAGCTTGCGCTGATCACCTGCACGCCATCGCCAAAGATGGTCTCGGCCATCTGCACCGCAGTGGCGTTTATGTCATATGTCAGCTCGGATGCTGCAACCATTGTCTTGTCTCACCTCTTCACGATGAGGCAGCGCATGGTCTGGAACATGACACCTCCGCAAGGGGTGCCCCTGCGCCGCCTTAGGGCGACGCGATGTCCGATCTGCTCTGTGGCCCCGCTGTTACGGTGGATCCACGGCGATTGATGCTCTGCCTCGAGTCGTATTTTAAGGATTTATTAACACTCTCACCTCCCGCTTGTCCGGTTGGCGCAGACAGGCGTTGGAAATAATGCTGATCTGCGCGGCATTTGCGCCACAAACCGGCGTTTGGATTTAGCCGCTGTGTGGCAGGGGACGTGGATCCGCAGTCTTCTCCCTCTCCGGCAGCAGGAGATTTGCACCGCCGACAGAACCGAGGTAGCCAGAGGTCATGGAAGGGGGCCAGCCATGTCCGGCCCGAGAACCGGAGGACCCAAATGACGCAGCCGCCCGCGCATTCGCCGCTTGACCCGCAACAGCTCACCGCTGACCTGATCCGCTGTGCCTCGGTGACACCGGAGGAGGGCGGCGCGCTTGTCCTGCTCGAGAAAATCCTGACCGCAGCGGGGTTTTCCTGCAGCCGGGTTGATCGCGGCGAGGTCAGCAATCTGTTTGCCCGCTGGGGTCAAAAGGGGCACCCGCGCACCATCGGCTTCAACGGCCATACCGATGTGGTGCCGGTTGGCGATACCGCCGCCTGGACCGTCGATCCCTTTGGCGCAGAGGAGAAAGATGGTTTCATGTACGGGCGGGGGGCGACCGACATGAAGTCTGGTGTGGCGGCATTTGTAGCGGCTGCCGTCGATCTGGTTCAGACCGCGCCACCCGAGGGAGCGATTGTCCTGACCATCACCGGCGATGAAGAGGGTGACGCAGTCGATGGCACCACCGCGTTGCTGGATTACATGGACCGGGCGGGTGAGCAGATGTCGGTTTGCCTCGTCGGGGAGCCGACCTGCCCAAATGAAATGGGCGAAATGATCAAGATCGGTCGTCGCGGCTCGCTGTCAGCTTGGTTCACGGTGACCGGTGTGCAGGGGCATTCGGCCTATCCGCATCGTGCCAAAAACCCGTTGAGTGCAATGGCGCGCCTTATGGATCGTCTCGCCAGTCATGAGCTGGATCAGGGAACCGAACATTTCGACGCCTCCACCCTCGCCGTGGTCACGATCGATACCGGTAATCCTGCGACCAATGTGATTCCGGCAACGGCCCGTTCGACGGTGAACATCCGGTTCAACGACGCCCATTCCGGTGCCGGTCTCAGCGACTGGCTGCGGGCAGAAGCGGATCGCATCGCGGAGGAGTTCGGTGTTGAGATCGGTTTGGAGATCAAGATTTCGGGCGAGAGCTTCATCACTCCGCCCGGCTCGCTGTCGGATCTGGTGAGCACAGCGGTTGAGGCCGAGACCGGGCGCAGACCAGAGCTGTCCACGACGGGCGGCACCTCTGATGCACGTTTTGTGAAACACCATTGCCCGGTTGTCGAGATCGGGCTGGTTGGCAAGACGATGCACCAGGTTGATGAACGTGTGGAGATCGCCCAGATCCATCAGTTGAAATCGATTTATGGCCGTATCCTGCGGGATTACTTCGCCGGGAAGTGACCGGCAGGTGATCTGGCACATGAAGAGCGCGCGCGTCGGACAATGACATCCGGCGCGCGCTTTTCACGATGACCTTGGAGAGCGGGCGTGGTAGCTCAGACCTATGACCCGTATTCCTTCCAAGGCAGAAATCCTCGAGTGGATCTCAGCCCATCCGACCCATAACTCTAAACGCGACATCGCCAAGGCTTTCGGCATCAAAGGCTCCGACAGGATCGACCTGAAAAGGATCCTCAAGGAGCTCGAGGCAGAAGGCCATCTGGAGAAGCGCAAGAAAACCTACCGCGACCCGGAGCGCCTGCCGCCGGTCAGTGTCCTTCAGGTTAAGGCTCCGGACAGCGATGGCGATCTTTTTGCGCGTCCGCTGGAATGGCACGGCGAAGGCGTAGAACCCATCGTGCTGGTGATGCCGCGTGCGTCCGATCCTGCGCTGGGCGAGGGGGATCGGATCCTGGCACGTCTAACCCTGGTTCAGGACGCCGAATATCACTATGAGGCACGGCTCATCCGCCGTATTGGCACGAACCCGCGCCGGGTCATCGGGATCTTCCGCAAGGGTGATGAAGGCGGTCGTATCGTGCCTATCGACAAATCGGCATCGACGGAATGGGCGGTCGCGGAAAACGCCACCCATGGTGCGCGCGACGGTGAACTGGTTGAAGCCGAGCAGGCCGGACCGAAATCGCGTCTTGGCCTGCCGCGGGCCCGCGTTGTCGACCGTCTTGGTGATCCGTCAGCGCCCAAGGCGGTCTCGTTGATCGCCATCCATCAGCACGGCATCCCCGACCATTTCCCCGATGAGGTAATTACGGAGGCCGATGCGGCCAAACCCATGGGGCTGAAGGGGCGCGAAGATCTGCGCGATCTGCCGTTGATCACCATCGACCCGGCGGATGCACGGGACCATGACGACGCCTGCTATGCCCATGCGGATGACGACCCGAAGAATCCCGGTGGCCATGTCATCTGGGTCGCGATTGCCGATGTCGCGGCCTATGTGCGCCCCGAGTCGATGCTGGATCGCGAGGCCCGTAAACGCGGCAATTCCAGCTATTTCCCGGATCGGGTCGTGCCGATGTTGCCTGACCGTCTGTCCGGCGATCTCTGCAGCCTCCACGAAGGGGTGCCGCGCGCCTGTATCGCCGTTCGGATGCAGATTGATGCGCATGGAAACAAGATCGGCCATCGCTTTGTGCGCGGGTTGATGCGGTCTGCGGCATCGCTGCACTACGGGGAAGTGCAGGAGGCCATGGATGGGACGCCGAATGATCGCACGGGCCCCTTCTTAGAGCCTGTTATCAAGCCGCTTTATGCTGCCTACGCAGCCTTGGTCAAAGCGCGCGCAGACCGTCAGCCGCTTGATCTCGACCTACCCGAACGCAAGATTGTTCTGGACGAGAAGGGCACGGTCGTCTCGGTTAATTTCCGCGACCGGCTGGATGCGCACAAGCTGATTGAGGAGTTCATGGTGCTTGCCAATGTGGCGGCCGCCGAGACCCTGATCAAGAAGCGTACTCCGCTGTTGTTCCGCGTGCATGAGGAACCGGCACCAGAGAAGCTGGAAGCGCTCCGCGAAACCGCCCGCGCGGCCGGGCTTTCGCTGGCCAAAGGGCAGGTGTTGCAGACCCGTCATCTGAATGCACTGCTGCATGGGGCTGCGGGCACCGATGACGCTGAGTTGATCAACATCTCGACTCTTCGCTCCATGCAGCAGGCCTATTATGCGCCTGAGAACTTTGGGCATTTCGGTCTCGCCCTGCGCAACTATGCGCATTTTACCTCACCGATCCGCCGCTACGCCGACCTTATCGTGCACCGGGCGCTGATTTCAGCCCATGGCTGGGGCGACGACGGTTTGGCGACCTCCGAAATTGAGCGGCTGGAGCAGATCGCCACCCATATCTCCGAGACTGAGCGGCGGTCGATGATGGCGGAACGGGACACCACCGATCGTTATCTGGCGGCCTATCTGGCCGAACGGGTCGGCAATGAATTCGAAGGCCGGATCAGCGGCATCGCGCGCTTTGGCGCTTTTGTGAAACTGGACGAAACCGGGGCTGATGGCCTGGTGCCCGTCCGGTCCATCGGCCGGGAGTTCTTTCACTTTGATGCCGAGGCGGGAACCTTGATGGGCTCCGATACCGGGTTGATCATCGCCATCGGCCAGCGGGTGAAGGTGCGATTGGCACAGGCGACCCCGGTGACCGGTGGGTTGGAGCTTGAACTTCTGTCTATCGACGACAAGCCGATGCCTGCGGGGGGTGGCAGCGGACGCCGCAGCCCGGCCGGGCGCTCGGTGAAACGCAAATCCGCCAAAGCAAAGGCCAAGCGCAGCAAGATCAAGCGCAAGGTGGAGAGAAAGCGCCGCAGCTAACAGCGGCGCGCCCCTTGTTAGGCGCTAGTTGAAACGGTCCGGGTCAACCCGGGTCTCACCGGCTACGGTCGTGGAGGCATGATAGGTCAGCGCGTGACGGATCAACCAGCCGTGGCGCAATGGCTCCACATCTTCGACCCGGTCGAACAATACGCCGCGGGTCCCGTCGAATTTGTCCCAGGCTGGATAGCGACTGGCAAAATTGTCGATCACTCTGCTCTGGCAGTGAACCAGCAGGGCGAATCGCGCGTGCTTCGATGGTCCCAGCCGCAGCGGTGTTCCAAGCCCGGAGCGCGCCGCCGCATATGACGGTTGACCCCATTTCAATGTCTCGGCCACCGCCCCGACCTCCGGGGCATTCTCTGCAACCTCAAAGATCAGCTCCCGCAGACGCAACAGGCCTTCGCGCGCGTCCGGGGGGGCTTGATCAAAGACGGCAGCGACTTCGGCGCTGGCAAAGGGGCGTATCATATCCGTTTGGCTCCTTGATGAATGGTCTCTCTGTTTTAGCGGCGCGTGATGACAGAAACCGTCATTAGAGTTAGAGAGTATGAGACATGTCTCGATCTCATCGTCTCTTTCAGCTTATGCAGTTGCTGCGCCAGGGTGCCGGTCCTCATACCGCCGCCGGACTGGCGCAGGATCTGGGAATTTCGGCCCGCAGCGTGCACCGGGACATCGCAACCCTGCGCGAGATGGGGGCGATTATCGACGGAGAGGCAGGCTATGGCTTCACCCTGATCGAAGACAACGCATTGCCGCCCATGGGGTTTCGCGACACTGAATTGGAAGCGCTGGTTCTGGGACTGCGCGAAGTTCAGCAGATCGGCGATCCAGAACTGGCGGATGCCGCCGCCGAGGCCTTGCGAAAGTTGCAGGCCAGATTGCCGGACCGGCAGGCCCACAGGCTGCGCCATGCTGTCCTGTCAGCCTATCGCTTTCAGAGGCCGGAGCCGCCGGGTATTGCGCTGGCGGATCTGCGCCGTGCCACATGGGACGAGGTCGAGGTCCTGCTGGACTACTGCGATGCCAAAGGCGCGGTCACCAAGCGGCAGGTGAAACCGCTCGGTCTGGTCTATTTCGATCGCTCCACGGTGCTGATCGCCTGGTGCGGGCTGCGCGATGATGTGCGGGTGTTTCGGGTGGATCGGATTGCCGGGTTCGAGGCGACAAACATCAGCTTTCGCCCGCAACGCGTCCCGATGCTGCGGGATGCGCTGGCCCAGATGCGGGCCGATCGTGTCCCCTGCGGGCCAGTCCAAACCGCAGCCCCGGATCCGCCCGAGGCTTGATCCCGGCAGATCGGCAAACCTCCGCACATCCCTTCAGCGGCGCTTTGTGGGAACCTGCGATGCGGGTAGACTGGCAGCGAGCAGAAAAAAATGAGGTGTAAGATGCGATACGATCTTGGCGCCCGAAGGCAGATACTCCTGAAAACGGCGATGGTTGCGGCATTGATGATGACCGCTGTTGGCGCCCAATCCAGCCCGCCGGCTGCAACCGGACGACAGGTGGTGGAGGGGGCGACGTCGCAGCCGCCGCAGGTCTCCCTACGACCGATTGCCCGCCCGGTGGCTGTTTCGGCTGTGACGGAGCCGCGATTGCGACCTCGGACGCGCCCGCTACAGCAGACAACGGCAGCGGAACAGCCCAGCGTTTCGGCCGCCAAGCAGCGCGCTTTTCAGGGCTGGATAACGGCCTTTCATCCCCGGGCACGGGCCGAGGGGCTGTCACAGGCCACTTTGGACCGTGCGTTTGCTGATGTGAGTTTTGACCCGGATATTGTGCAGCGGGATGGCAATCAGTCAGAGTTTGTCACTCCTATCTGGACCTATCTTGAGCGCGCGGTTTCCGAGGCGCGGATCGACAACGGCAAGGCGGCGCTGCGCGACCATGCGCAGACGCTGGCACGAATCGAGGCCCGCTATGGCGTCGACAAGGAAGTCGTTACGGCTGTTTGGGGCATGGAAAGCAACTATGGCCGGTTTCGTGGGGAGCGTGAAATCATCCGTTCGCTCGCCACATTGGCTTTTGACGGGCGGCGCGGGGCCTTCTTTGAGAGCCAGCTGATCGCCGCCTTGAAGATTCTTCAGGCTGGCGATGTCTCCCCGCGTGCCATGACGGGCAGCTGGGCAGGGGCCATGGGGCATACGCAGTTCATGCCGACATCTTATCTGGCCTATGCCGTGGATTTCACCGGGGATGGCAAACGCGATATCTGGTCGGATGATCCCACAGACGCGCTGGCCTCAACCGCAGCCTATCTCAAGCGGTTTGGCTGGGTAAAAGGTCAGCCATGGGGGCTGGAGGTCCGACTGCCAGTCGGTTTCGACTATGCGCAGGCGGATCGGAAGATCGCCAAATCCGCAGAGAGCTGGCGCAGGCTGGGCGTTACCCTTGCAGATGGCAGCCCCTTGCCCGACCATGGCGAGGGAGCGCTGCTGCTGCCCGCAGGCGCGCAGGGCGCAGCCTTCATGGTCTATCGAAATTTCGCGGCCATCGAACGTTACAATGCAGCCGATGCCTATGTTATCGGCGTGGGTCATCTGAGCGACCGGCTGCGGGGCGGTGGTCCGATTCTGGCCAGCTGGCCGCAGGACAGCCGCCCCCTGACCTACAAGGAGCGGCGCGAACTCCAGCAGCGGCTGACAGGGGCGGGATATGGCACCGGCGGCGCGGACGGGCGGATCGGGCCAAAAACCCGCGCCGCCCTGCGCGCCTATCAACTGGCGATGGGTCTGACACCCGATGGTCACCCCTCGCTCACGGTATTGAATCGGCTGCGCTGACGGCCCTAGCCGAGCGCAGCCGTAGCAAAGGCAATGGCCAGTCCCAGCCCCAATCCGCAAAGACCGGGCACAACCCAGCCGGACGCCCCTTGGCGGCGTCGGCTTCGGTCGTCGTTTTCATGGGTCTGCGCGATCAGCGCCTGTTCGACCAGCGCGGGCAGGCGGGGGCCGAAGCGCGCCATCACCTTGGCGGTGCTCATCAGATCGCCGACCACCGCGCGCGGGCCGATGGATTTTTTGATGTAATCCTCAACCACGGGGCGCGCTGAATTCCAGATATTGATATGCGGATCCAGCGACCGCGCCACGCCTTCCACCACCACCATGGTGCGTTGCAGCAGAATCAGCTCGGTGCGGGTCTCCATGCCAAAACGTTCGGTCACCTCAAACAGGTAGTTGAGCAAGCGACCCATTGAGATATGGGTGGCATCCATGCCAAAAATCGGCTCGCCCACGGCGCGCAACGCACGGGCAAACTCATCGACATCGCGGTCGGCCGGTACATAACCGGCCTCGAAATGCACCTCGGCCACCCGCTTGTAATCACGCTTGATGAAGCCAAAGAGGATCTCGGCGTAGACGCGGCGGGTGTATTCGTCGATGTGACCCATGATGCCAAAATCATAGGCGATGATATCGCCATTGGCGGCGACCTTCAGGTTGCCCTGGTGCATGTCGGCATGGAAATAGCCGTCGCGCAACGCATGGCGCAGAAACAGCGATAGCACGCGCTCCGCCAACACCCGGCGATCGTGGCCAGCGGCATCCAGCGCGGCATTGTCGCCAAGTGGGAGCCCATCGGCCCAGCCCAGTGTCATGACGCGGCGGGCCGAGTGATTCCACAGGATTTCCGGCAGCTGAAATCCGTCGTCATCCTTGGTATTGGCGGCAAACTCCGAGGCTGCCGCGCTTTCCAGTCGCAGGTCCAGCTCACCCTGCACCACGCCGTCGAAATGCTTGATCACATCCATCGGCTTGAGCCGCCGCGCGCCGGGCGCAAACAAATCGGCGATCCGTGCGGCAAAATAGAATGCGTCCACATCCTTGCGGAAGGCGCGTTCGATGCCGGGGCGCAGAACCTTCACCGCCACTTCGCGACCGCTCTCGACGAGCCTTGCGCGATGGACCTGCGCGATGGAGGCAGCCGCAATCGGTTCGCTGAATTCGGAATAGATATGCTCGACCGGCTGGCCCAACTCGTGTTCGACCTGTGCCATGGCTTCGGCGCGGGAAAACGGCGGCAGCTTGTCCTGTAGAACGCGCAGCTGTAGCGCCAGATCGTCACCGACCACATCGGGTCGGGTCGATAGCACCTGACCGAACTTAATGTAGGCAGGCCCCAGCGCGGTCAGCGCTCGGGTGGCGGGCGGCATCGAGGGATCGCCCTTGTAGCCGAGCCATTTGAACGGCCAGCCAAGGGTGCGGGCCAGAATACGCAGCGGTTTCGGCGCCTCGAAAGCATCAAGCACCACGTTCATGGCGCCAGTGCGCTCAAAAGTGGCGCCTGTGCGGATCAGGCGGATAATATTGTGGGGTCCACGCATGGATCAGATCTTCCAGCCGGAGTGCAGCGCAGCGATTCCCAACGACAGGTTGCGGTATTTGGCATTGGCAAAACCAGCCGCGCGCACCATCGACAGAAAGGTCTCCTGATCGGGGAAGTTGCGGATCGATTCGACCAGATACTGGTAGCTGTCATAATCGTTCGCGATCATCTGCCCCATGCGGGGAATCACGTTGAAGGAATAGAGGTCATAGGCCTTTTGCATGGCCGGGTTCGGCAGCTGGCTGAACTCAAGCACCATCAGGCGCCCTCCCGGCTTCAAGACACGGTAGGCTTCATTCAGGGCTTCCTGAGGGCGGGTGACGTTCCGAATGCCAAAGGAGATGGTGTAGACATCAAAGCTATTGTCCTTGAACGGCAGCGCCATGGCATCGCCGGTGACCCAATCCAGGCTATCGGCCATCTGCGCGGCTTCAGCGCGTTTGCGTCCCTCTTCCAGCATCGGGGCTGTCAGATCGAGCACCGTAGAGTGGCCATAGCCTGCGCGCTTCAGAAACCGGAAGGAAATGTCACCGGTCCCGCCGGCAACATCCAGCAGTCGCTGGCCGGGGCGCGGCGACAGCCAGTCCATCATCGCATCTTTCCAGATACGATGAATTCCCATGCTCATGACATCGTTCATAACGTCATATTTTGAGGCGACCGAGTTGAACACGCCCTGCACGCGCCCTGCCTTCTCCGACTCGGGCACGGTTTCGAACCCGAAATGGGTGGTATCTTCAGATCTCTGAGTCATGCGGCTTGCCGTTTGTTGTGTGTCGCCCCAGTTATAGGGCGCTGGAAGGGCGGTACAATGCGGCCCTTCGGCCCCATGTTGGTGCAATGTGTCAGGAGGGATGTAATGCCAGAATTGCCCGAGGTCGAGACGGTGCGCCGCGGATTGTCCCCCGCGATGGAGGGCGCGGTGATCGAAAAGGCCACTGTAAATCGCCCGGATCTGCGCTGGCCCTTCCCGGAGCGTATGGCGGAACGGCTGACAGGCCGCCGCGTCAATGCGCTTCGGCGGCGATCAAAATACATCCTGGCCGACCTCGACAGTGGCGAGACATTGCTGGTGCATCTGGGCATGTCGGGCCGCATGACGGTATCTGGGGATCCCTTGGGACAGTTTGTTCATGATCATCCGCAGGCGCAGAAACATGATCATGTGGTCTTCGATATGGATAATGGGGCGCGCATCACCTTTAACGATCCGCGCCGGTTTGGCGCCATGGACCTGCTGGATACGGCCACGGCGGATGAGCACAAGCTGCTGGCAGTTCTGGGACCGGAACCGCTGGGCAATGCCTTTCACGAGGATCATCTGATTTCTGCCTTCAGGGGGCGCAATACGCCGGTGAAATCGGCGCTGCTGGATCAGGGAATCATCGCGGGTCTCGGCAATATCTATGTCTGCGAGGCGCTTTTCCGCGCGGGAATATCACCGCGGCGCAAGGCCGGGCAGATCGCCGCGCAGCGGGTTGCCACCCTGGTCCCGATCATCAAGGAGGTCCTGGCAGACGCCATCAAAGCGGGCGGATCATCGCTCAAGGATTTCCGACAAGCTGATGGAGAACTTGGATATTTTCAGCACAGCTTTGATGTATACGGCCGCGAGGGAGAGCCCTGCCGACGCGCCGGATGTGACGGGAGCATTGCGCGGCTAGTCCAGTCCGGGCGATCATCCTTCTACTGCGGCAAATGCCAAAGATAGCTTGATCGCGAGGTGTCGCGTGATAATGACTCTTCCCTGAACGGAACAATCGAAAGCGAATACCATGGCCTATGAGACGATCAACGTCGAAGTGCAGGACCACGTTTGCCAAATTAAACTGAACCGGCCCGAAGCGTTGAACGCGCTCAACTCCGAGCTTTTGAGTGAACTTTGCACCGCCCTGGAAGAGGCCGATGCCAGCGACAAGGTGCGCTGCATTATCCTGACCGGGTCGGAAAAGGCCTTTGCCGCCGGCGCCGATATCAAGGAGATGTCGGAACAGAGCTTTACCGAGGTTTTCTCGAACAATCTGTTTGCCGATGTGAACGACCGTATCAGCGCGATCCGCAAGCCGATCATCGCAGCTGTGGCCGGCTACGCACTGGGCGGCGGCTGTGAGCTGGCCATGCTCTGCGATTTCATCATTGCGGCAGATACTGCCAAATTCGGTCAGCCCGAGATCAATCTGGGCGTGATCGCCGGCATTGGTGGCACCCAGCGCCTGACTCGTTTTGTGGGCAAATCCAAATCCATGGATATGAACCTGACCGGTCGTTTCATGACCGCCGAGGAGGCAGAGCGCGCCGGGCTTGTCTCTCGCGTGGTGCCCGCCAAGAAACTGCTGGATGAGGCGACGGCCGCTGCCCACAAGATTGCGGAGAAATCCCTGCTGACGGCGATGGCCGTGAAAGAAGCGGTGAACCGCAGCTACGAGCTGCCGCTGAACGAAGGCCTGCTGTTCGAACGTCGTGTGTTCCACTCGATGTTTGCCACCGAAGATCAGAAAGAGGGCATGGCTGCCTTTCTTGAAAAACGCGAAGCCCAGTTCCGCGACAAGTGACCGACAGCATCGAATGAATGAAAACGGCAGGCCCTGGGCCTGCCGTTTTCTTGCTTAACCTTATGCAGAATGACTGCGCGTGTCCGTGCAGATGCGGATATTCCGACGGCCACTCACCAGCGCGGACGAGGTGGCTTGCATTCCGTCGGTTTTGACGCTACTACCCGCCGCCATACATGCGCGTGCAGCCCGCTTGGCTAGAATCACACCGGTGGATCGGATCCGGGTTCGGCTGGCATTGCGCCTATTGAAAACACGAAACCAAAGTTAGGTCCTACATCATGGCAAATTCGCCTCAGGCAAAAAAGCGCGCCCGTCAGAACGAGAAACGCTTTGCTGTCAACAAAGCCCGTCGTTCGCGCATCCGTACCTTCCTTCGCAAAGCTGAAGAAGCTATCGCATCCGGCGACAAAGAGGCAGCCGCTGCAGCCGTGCGCGCAGCTCAGCCCGAGCTGATGCGTGGCGTGACCAAAGGCGTCTACCACAAGAACACAGCAGCGCGGAAAATCTCCCGCCTGACAGCGCGCGTCAAAGCGCTGGGCTAATCGGGTCTTTCGTAGGCGCCTGCTGATTCCATCGCACCCGCGTTCAGCGGCCCCTCGACAAGCCGGAAAAAACACAAAGGCGTCGCGTTCAGCGGCGCCTTTTGCATTTTGGTCACAGCTGGTGCGGTGGTTGCGGGCGCAGGGGATTCTTTGTCCCCAATCCCTGAGTCAACATCATAGTTTCGTTGCTGCCACCCCTCCCGAATTGCTACCACTGTTACAGCGATTCACTCGCTGGGGGGACAGGCTGCTCGCGGTATCCTTGATGGGACTCAAGGAGGCTGATTGTGCTGGTACACAGGTATTTTGATACACCGTGCACCACGCTCCTGCTGTGTTTCTGGATCTATCCAGACGGCGGGCCTGTTCCAATTGTGTATGTATTTGGTTCGACCATTCGACCGCTGCAAAGCGACTTGCCGGTTGATTTAGACGCGATCCTGAACTTTGCCTTCTGCAAGGCAGTGCTGCCCAAACTATGGGTCAGTACACACATCCGTTGTGCGTGAACGTCGTCTGGGATTGGGCCAGGCTGGGGATGAAACAAGAGGCCAAATAAGGGCCGATGCTATTGGGACGCGTGAGGCGCAGAATGACGGAAGATAACTGGGGACGGTTGAGACAGCGTTTGTTGAAAACCGTGGGGCAAAACAACTTTACAACTTGGATCGAACCTCTGGAGTTTACCCGTGTTGATAATGGCGTTGCCATCTTCAACGTGCCGACGAACTTCATGGGCAACTACGTCAGCCAGAACTTTGCTGACCTGATTCTGCATGAGCTGAACATGTCGGGCGAACCGGTCCAGCGCCTGGCTTTCAAGGTCGCCGCCAATACGACGGCGCGACCGGCTGCCACTGCGACCAAGGGCGCTGCCGATGATCTGCCGCTGGACCTGGATGACGAGGCGCTGACCGAACTGCCGCGCGCCCGTGCTGCCACAGGTTACGCTGCCAAGGATCAGGGCGACACACTGCAGGCTGCGCCTTTGGATCCGCGCTTTACCTTCGACAGCTTTGTCGTCGGCAAGCCGAACGAGCTGGCCCATGCCGCCGCTCGCCGCGTCGCCGATGGCGGTCCTGTTACGTTCAACCCGCTGGTGCTTTATGGTGGCGTTGGTCTGGGTAAGACGCACCTGATGCACGCGATTGCATGGGAGCTGACAGCGCGAAATCCAGAGTTGAATGTGCTCTATTTGTCGGCAGAACAGTTCATGTATCGTTTCGTGCAGGCCCTGCGCGAACGCAAGATGATGGACTTTAAACATCTATTCCGCTCGGTGGACGTGCTGATGGTCGATGACGTCCAGTTCATCGCCGGCAAGGACAGCACGCAGGAAGAATTCTTCCACACGTTCAACGCGCTGGTTGACCAGAACAAGCAAATCATCATTTCCGCCGACCGCGCCCCGGGTGAGATCAAGGATCTTGAGGATCGTGTCCGGTCGCGTCTGCAATGTGGTCTGGTCGTTGACCTGCATCCGACCGACTACGAGCTGCGTCTGGGCATTCTGCAGTCAAAAGTGGCGCAGCAGATGCAGACCTATCCGGATCTGCGCATCGCCGACGGCGTGCTGGAGTTCCTGGCGCATCGTATCTCGACCAACGTGCGTGTTCTCGAAGGTGCGCTGACACGTCTCTTCGCCTTTGCCTCCCTCGTCGGTCGCGAGATCGACATGGAGCTCACCCAGGATTGTCTGGCCGATGTTCTGCGCGCCTCCGAGCGCAAAATCACGGTCGAAGAGATTCAGCGCAAGGTCTCCGAGTATTACAACATCCGCATGTCCGATATCATCGGCCCCAAGCGTCTGCGTTCCTATGCGCGCCCGCGTCAGGTAGCGATGTATCTGTGCAAGCAGCTGACCAGTCGCAGCCTGCCGGAAATCGGTCGGCGCTTTGGTGGTCGCGATCACACCACGGTCATGCACGGTGTGCGCCGCATCGAAGAGCTGAAGACAATCGACGGCCAGATCGCCGAAGATGTCGAAATGCTGCGCCGCTCTCTGGAGGCGTAAGACACTCCTGTTGTTCTGGCAGATCGCGCGTTGATCATCGCCCTAGGCGGTAAACCCAATAGTCCCGCAATGACCCCGGCCCGTCCGGGGTCTTTTGCCCTCCGGGTCAGGACAGCTGGGCGCGCGTGGCGGCGGGTGAAACCGGCAAACCATGCCAGAGCGCCACGTTTATCGGGGATAAATCGAGCCCGGGGTCATCCGCCCTTGACGCTGCGGGCAATCCCTTGGACAAATCCATAAAAAGCCTTGTGCCGAAGGGGTAAAGCGTTACGTTGCTTCTCCCGGCCAGACGTTAGAGGACTTAGGGACATGAAGATCAGCATCGAACGCGGCACCCTGTTGAAAGCTGTGGCTCAGGCCCAGTCTGTGGTTGAGCGTCGCAATACCATTCCGATCCTGGCAAATGTGCTGATTGAAGCGGAAGGGGACATCGTTCAGTTCCGTGCCACCGATCTGGACATCGAGGTGGTCGACAAGGCCCCGGCCCAGGTCGAGCGGGCAGGCGCCACCACCGTGGCCGCCACCACGCTGCATGAAATTGTGCGCAAACTGCCGGATGGCGCTCTGGTCACACTCACAGCCGATGCCGCAAGCGGCCGTCTCACGGTTGAGGCAGGCCGATCAAATTTCTCGCTGGCGACGCTGCCGCGTGAAGATTTCCCGGTCATGGCTTCTTCGGAGTATCATTCCAATTTCACGGCAAACGCCGCAGTGTTGCGTCGGCTGTTCGACAAGTCGAAATTCGCCATCTCCACCGAAGAAACCCGCTATTATCTGAACGGCGTCTATATGCATGTGGCGGATGGGGTCGAAGGCGGCAAGGCGCTGCGCTGCGTGGCTACCGATGGCCACCGCCTGGCGCGTATCGACGCCAATCTGCCGATGGGGGCAGAGGATATGCCCGGCGTGATCGTACCGCGCAAGACGGTGGGCGAGCTGCGCAAGCTGCTGGATGACGACGAAATGGATATCGCGGTTTCGGTGTCCGAGACCAAGGTCCGGTTTGCCACGCCCAGCATTACCCTGACATCAAAGGTGATCGACGGAACCTTCCCCGATTACACACGCGTCATTCCGGCAGGCAATACGCGCCGTCTGGAAGTGGACGCGGCGGAGTTTGCCCGCGCTGTTGACCGGGTTGCTACGGTTTCCTCGGAGCGGTCGCGTGCGGTGAAGCTGCAACTGGATGAGGATCGGCTGATCCTGTCCGTCAATGCACCGGACAGCGGCGCTGCCGAGGAAGAACTGGCCGTGGCCTATCGCGATGAACGGCTGGAAATCGGGTTCAACGCCAAATACCTGCTGGAGATCGCCAATCAGGTTGATCGTGAAAATGCAGTGTTCATGTTCAACTCCTCCGGCGATCCGACCCTGATGCGCGAGGGCAGCGACGAAAGCGCCGTTTATGTCGTGATGCCGATGCGTGTTTGACGTGGCCGATGGCACGGCCTGCTCTCCTGGCGGCTGAGCCGCCCGCCGCAACGGGCGATTTGAGTATTTTTGGAAAGATGACATCGGATCCCGCCCCATGCTGGCGCTGACTGAGCTGACACTGTCGCACTTCCGCTCGCATCTGCGGGCGGATTTGCATTTGGACGGGCGCCCGGTTGCCATCCATGGTGCCAATGGTGCCGGTAAGACCAATATTCTTGAGGCTGTCTCGCTGTTTTCGCCGGGACGGGGCCTGCGGCGGGCCAGTGCCGCCGATATGGCGCGGCGGCCGGAGGAGCTGGGATGGAAGCTGAAAGGGCAGCTGACCGTTGCGCGCCGGAGCTACGAGGTCGAGACCTGGTCCGAGGGTGGGAGGGCGCGACAGGTCAAGATCGACAACAAATCCGCCAGCCAGATTGACCTCGGCCAGATCTGCCGGGTGGTCTGGCTGATTCCTGCGATGGACCGGTTGTGGATCGAGGCCGCCGAAGGGCGCCGCCGGTTTCTGGACCGGATCGTGCTCAGCTTTGATCCCGGCCACGCCGAGGCGACGCTGCTCTATGAAAAGGCGATGCGTGAACGCAACCGCCTGCTGAAGGAACAGATCCGCGACCCCGCCTGGTACCGGGTTCTGGAAACACAGATGGCTGAGAGCGGGCATCGCATACATGCAGCGCGCACCGCGGCGGTCGATCGGCTACGTATGGCGCAACAGGCTGCAGAGACGGCTTTTCCTGCGGCGGAACTGGAGTTGATACAGTCCGACGGCGGTTTGCCGGACAATGCGTCGGATCTGCGCGAGGCGTTTGAGGAAGGGCGGTTCCGTGATCTGGCAGCGGGGCGGACCTTGCTCGGACCTCATCGCACCGATCTGCTGGGCACCTATGAGGCGAAGGCGCTGCCCGCGCGCGAATGTTCGACGGGCGAGCAGAAGGCGTTGCTGGTATCGCTGATCCTCGCCAACGCACGCGCGCTCATTGCGGAAGGCGGCGCGCCTCCTATCCTGCTGCTGGATGAGGTTTCGGCGCATCTGGATGTGGGACGCCGCGCGGCGCTCTATCAGGAAATTGTCCTGCTCGGGGCGCAGGCCTGGATGACTGGCACCGGCCCTGAATTGTTTGAAGAATTTGAGGGGAAGGCGCAGATGCTTACCGTAGAGGAGGGCGCCATGGGCTCCGAGGTGGTGGCGGGATGAGCATCTCTGTCTGGGATTTGATGCTTTATGCGGGTGGGCTATTCGTTCTGTTCCTGACGCCGGGTCCGGTTTGGCTGGCAGTGATTGCACGAGCCATGTCGGGCGGGTTCCAGGCGGTCTGGCCGCTGGCCCTGGGCGTGGCCTGCGGCGATATTCTGTGGCCGCTGGTTGCGGTGGCGGGCGTGTCGTGGATTGTGTCTGAGATTGCCGGGCTGATGGAGCTGCTGCGCTGGGTCGCAAGCGCGATGTTTCTGGTTATGGGGGGTATGTTGTTGCGACATGCAGATGCCCGAATCGAAAGCGACAGCGCCCTGACCCGTCCGGGGCTCTGGGCTGGATTTATCGCCGGCATCGCCGTCATTCTGGGCAACCCAAAGGCGATCCTGTTCTACATGGGTGTCCTGCCGGGGTTCTTTGACCTGCGCGCTGTGACGTGGCTCGATATCCTTGCCATTGTGGTGCTGTCGTTCCTGGTGCCATTGGTGGGGAATCTATGTGTGGCCGCTCTGGTGCACCGGGTGCGCTGGCACATCACATCCCCGCCGACGCTGCGCCGGATCAATATCGTGTCGGGCTGCCTGCTGATCGGTGTCGGCTGTCTTATTCCCTTTGTCTGATCAGTTCCGTCCTGCGTTGCTCACTGCTGTGGGGCCAGCCAGGGTGTGAGATATAGCAGCAGATCCTCGCGGAAGCTGCTGGGCGTATCATGCGCTGCACAGAATGACAGGGCGAGCACATGGTTGAGGAACGCCTGCATCCCCTCGGCCAGGACATTTGCGGGCTGATCCTGGCGCAGGGCGCCGCTGGCTTGCAGCTCTGCCACCCATCCAGACCACAAAGAGATCTGGCGGAAGAAACTCTGGGTGATCACCGCATCGGTTTCGGTGCCGGTGGTGCCTGAGTAGCGCAGCAGCAGATCGAAAATCACCCGATCCTGCGCCACGAACTGAACCACCGGCAACAGACGATCAATCAGCGCGTCCAGAGTGTCGGGGGTAGGGAGGGCTTCGGTTTCGTCGAGCACGGCCATTATGCGCGGGCCGATCAATGCGGCGAGCAGACCGTTCTTGTCGCCGAAATGCGAAAACAGCGTGCCCTTTGCAACGCCGGCCTCAGCCACGACATCCTCGACCCTCAGCCCGCTGTAGCCAGCGGTGAGGATCTGCGCGTCGGCGACCTCCAACAGGCGGGCGCGGGTTTCCAATCGACGTTGCTGCGGAGGGCGGGACATGGCGACCTTTCATAGAATTTGACCGTGGTCATTTTGTATATTGACCACGGTCAGTTTTTGAATAAATTGACCTTAGTCAGTTTTAAGATTCAGAGGTTCTCATGTCCACGCGAAAAATCATCATCCTCAATGGCCACCCGGCGCCCAGCTCGCTGTCGCAATCGCTCTGCCAGGCCTATCAGGCCGCAGCTGAGGGAGAGGGCCACGTGGTCCGATACCACGATCTGTCCGCGATGCGCTTCGACATGGACTATGGCCAGGCGGGGTATCAGAATGTGAAACCTCTGGAGCCGGATCTGGCAGCATTTCTGACCGATCTCGAATGGGCCGATCACGTTGTGATGGCGACCCCGATGTGGTGGGGGGCCGTTCCGGCAAAGCTGAAGGGCGTTTTTGACCGGGCGCTATTGCCAGGGCGGGCCTTTGACACGCGAAACGTCAACTTCATGGGCGTACCTGCTCCGATGTTGACCGGCAAAACCGCGCGGGTGCTGCTCACTTCGGATACGCCCGGTCTATGGCTGAGGCTGATCTACGGCAATGCCATCAAGCGGATTATCAGCAGTCAGATCCTGGGGTTTGTGGGCATCAAGCCGACCCGGTTCTCTTCCTTTGCCCCGGCCACGGACGCCTCTGAAGGGACCGTAAATTCCTGGCTGCGCAAGGTTGCGTCCCTGGGCGCCAGAGCGGCTTGATTCAACCAAGAAAAAAAGGGGCTTGCGCGTGACATTCCCGGCCAGACTTCGTATAAAATCCTGAAGCAAAGACAGGAAGATGTGAATGTCCGGAAACGAGCAGGCCCCCGCAGAATATGGCGCGGATTCCATCAAGGTTCTCAAAGGGTTGGAGGCGGTTCGCAAACGTCCCGGCATGTATATCGGGGACACCGATGATGGCTCTGGGTTGCACCATATGGTGTATGAGGTCGTCGACAACGGCATCGATGAAGCCCTGGCCGGTCACGCGGACCGGGTGGTTGTGAAAATTCACGCCGATTCCAGTGTTTCGGTGCACGACAACGGGCGCGGTATCCCGGTCGATATTCATGCCGAGGAAGGCGTCTCAGCCGCTGAAGTCATCATGACGCAGCTACATGCCGGTGGTAAGTTTGACAGCAACTCCTACAAGGTGTCTGGCGGCTTGCACGGTGTGGGCGTGTCTGTGGTGAATGCGCTCTCCGATTGGCTGGAGCTGCGTATCTGGCGCAACGGCAAGGAGCATGTCGCCCGGTTTGAGCGGGGCGATACCGCGGAACATCTTAAGGTGGTCGGCGACTGCGGGGATCAGACCGGGACCGAGGTCCGTTTTCTGGCCTCGACAGATACCTTCTCCAACCTGGAATACTCCTTTGAAACGCTGGAAAAGCGCCTGCGCGAACTGGCCTTCTTGAACTCTGGTGTGCGGATCGTCCTGATTGACGAGCGTCCGGCCGAACGGCTGGAAGTGGAGCTGTTCTATGAGGGGGGCGTCAAGGAATTCGTCAAATATCTCGATCGGTCAAAATCCCCTGTCATGGAGGCGCCGATCTATATCACCGGTGACCGGGATGATATCGGGGTCGAGGTCGCCATGTGGTGGAACGACAGCTACCACGAAACCGTGCTGCCGTTTACCAACAACATTCCACAGCGCGATGGTGGGACCCATGTTGCGGGTTTCCGTGGCGCCTTGACCCGGACCATCAACAACTATGCGCAGTCGTCCGGCATCGCCAAGAAGGAAAAGGTCTCCTTTACCGGCGATGATGCCCGCGAAGGGCTGACCTGCGTCTTATCGGTCAAGGTGCCGGATCCGAAATTCTCCAGCCAGACCAAGGACAAGCTGGTCTCCTCAGAAGTGCGGCCCGTGGTTGAAAGCCTCGTCAATGAGAAGCTTGCCGAATGGTTCGAAGAAAACCCAAATCAGGCCAAGCAGATCGTCGGCAAGATCATCGAAGCCGCCCTCGCGCGGGAGGCTGCCCGAAAGGCCCGTGAACTGACACG
The DNA here is from genome assembly GCF_037911135.1 of Phaeobacter sp. A36a-5a. NCBI lineage: Bacteria > Pseudomonadati > Pseudomonadota > Alphaproteobacteria > Rhodobacterales > Roseobacteraceae > Phaeobacter > Phaeobacter bryozoorum. The sequence goes on from NZ_JBBLYU010000003.1 coordinate 443,887, forward strand.
CCGCAAGACCGCGATGGATGTCAATTATCTTGCAGGCAAGCTCAAGGACTGCTCAGAGAAAGATCCTGCCAAAAGCGAAGTCTTCCTGGTCGAGGGTGACTCGGCCGGCGGTTCCGCCCAGACCGGCCGGGACCGGATGACACAGGCCATTCTGCCCCTCCGCGGCAAGATTCTGAACGTCGAACGCGCACGGTTTGACCGGATGCTGGGCAGTCAGGAAATCGGCAACCTCGTTATGGCGCTTGGTACCGGCATCGGGCGCGATGAATTCAACATCGAGAAACTGCGTTACCATAAGATCGTCATCATGACGGATGCTGACGTTGACGGCGCCCACATCCGCACGCTGCTGCTCACCTTCTTCTATCGTCAGATGCCCGAGTTGATCGAGGGCGGGTATCTCTATATCGCCCAACCGCCGCTCTATAAGGTGTCGCGCGGCAAATCCGAGGTCTATCTCAAGGATCAGGCTGCGCTGGATGAATATCTGATCAATCAGGGTGTCGACGGCGCGGTTCTGAAACTGGGCAGCGGCGAGGAGCTGGTGGGTCAGGATCTGGCCCGTGTGGTTGATGAGGCGCGCCAGCTGAAGCGCGTTCTGGATGCTTTCCCGACGCATTATCCGCGCCATATCCTTGAGCAGGCGGCAGTCGCCGGTGCCTTTGTACCCGGCGCCGTTGATGCTGATCTTCAGGGAGTCGCCGACAAGGTTGCGCAGCGTCTTGACCTGATTGCGCTGGAATATGAACGCGGCTGGCGTGGTCGTATCACTCAGGATAACGGTATTCGCTTGTCGCGTATCCTGCGCGGCGTCGAAGAGCTCAGGACACTGGACGGTCCGATGCTGCGCTCTGGTGAGGCACGGAAAACAGGGAGCTTTACCAACAGCCTGCAAGAGATCTACGGCTCAACTGCCACGCTTGTGCGGCGTGACCGCAGCCAGGCCATCCACGGCCCGCTCGGTCTGCTGAAGGCGATCCTCGATGAGGGTGAAAAAGGTCTGGCGCTACAGCGTTACAAAGGCCTGGGAGAAATGAACCCGGATCAGCTGTGGGAAACCACGCTGGACCCCGACGCGCGCACCCTGTTGCAGGTGCGGGTTGAGGATATGGTCGAAGCGGATGATCTCTTTACCAAGCTGATGGGCGACGTCGTGGAACCTCGCCGCGAATTTATCCAGAAAAACGCGCTCAGCGTGGAAAACCTGGATTTCTGATCGCATGTAGAGATCCGATAGCGCGGCGGGTTTACCCTCGACGCGCGATCCATTCTTCGGACTTTGATGCCCCGCAGGTCACTGCGGGGCATCTTCCAGTTGACAGGCTGGATGCTCGGGCCGCGCGGTTCACGCTGACAGGAGTGCCCTTTGCGCCCTCAGGTCCACCCTGACCGAGGAGTCATTGTTGCAGATATTGAGTGCAGGCAGTTCGCACCTAGCCATTCAGGTTTGCTTTCGACAGGCGCAAGCCGCAGGGGCGTTCATCTTATGATTGCATATCTGAGAGGCTGCGATCATCGCAACACCTCCGCGCCGACGCCTTTCCTGCGGTCAGAGGTCTGCCTATCGCTCGGGGCAGCATGTAGCGGAAGCGATGCGCTTTACTCTCTATATGGGCGGGTTCATCGCAAGTTCTGTGGAAGTTTACCATTCTATCGCAGAATGTTGACGCAGAATCGCTCGAAGGTTAAGAATCGGTTAACAAATCGCGGCTGGACCGCGATTTTCGGAGCAGCCGGGGGTAGTTTGAGCCGATGTTGAGCTTAAAGAAAGACAGTGTAACAAGTTCCGAGGCCGCAGAGGCCGGTGATCGGTCTGCCCGCACGGTCAGGATTGATGGTGTGATTACCTCTAGCAACAGTGCGCTTCGCTCGCCCCAGACGGGAAAAACCCGCAACACGGCAAATATTGCCGCAGTGTCCTCGGTCGCCACGGGTCAGGCCCGATCAGGCGGTGCTGCCAGCTCGACCGCCAAACCGGGCACGCAGGGAAGCCATGCGGCAAAGCCAAAGGTAAGAGGGCTTGGCACCGGGATGTCCCCGATTGCGAAACTTGGCGCCGCTGCGGCTGTTCTGGCGCTTTTTGCCGTTGGCCTCGCCGTGTTGCAGTTCGGATCTGATGACGTGACAGAGCCTGCGGCTGCCAAGCCGCGTGTCGCCCAGCTGCTGACTCCGCAGGCATTGGCTGGGCTTGATCCCACTGCGACATCTGCCGAACGTGCCGCCGCCGAAGAGCTGCTGACAGCAGCTGTTGAAACGGCGGCCCCCCTCAGCGCCGAGGATGCGTTGGTTGCGCAGATGACTGCCGGGACATTGGCGGCGCTGCGCCGTGGCAGCCAGACCGCCGCTGCCGCACAGCCGGCGGCCCCGGCTCCCGCCGCATCACAGGCGCACACGGCCCTTTATAGTATGGTACTGCGTGCCGTTGGGCAGGGCCAATCGCCCGCCTATATCGACCAGATGGTGAATGATGCCTATCGCAGCCAGTCGATCACGGTCCCCGCAGCTTTGATAGGGGCCGATGGGCGCGTTGACACGGCAACCATCCTGGCGCTGTTCGTCGGCCAGTAATACCGGCGCAAGGCGCCCGCGATTCCCGGTTTTCTGCATTGGCCGCAACGGATGCTTTGCAGAGATGCCTGCTTTCCACAAATCACGAGACAAAGAGGCGGCGCCCATCAGTGGCGCGGGACGCCCAGCTAAACCCAAGAGGGACAAGATGAGAAAACACCTGATCGCGGCGCTGTGTTGCGTCGCAGGCCTGCTGGCCAAACCCGTGGCGGCGGAAACCTGCGGCGGCACATATAAGGTGCGCCCCGGCGATAGCCTGTCGCTGATTGCCGACCGGCTTTACAAGGATGTGGGCATGTGGAGCGCAATCCATAGCCGCAATATCGACGCCATCGGCCCGCGCCCAGACGCGATCCGCGTCGGGATGGAATTGACCATGGCCTGCCTGAACGGGCTGCCCACCGGATTGCCCGGCGGCAAAGCGGTGGCGGATGCACAGCCCGTTGTCGCGGCGCCGGTCAGGGTGAAGCCCGGTACCGCCGCCGTGCGCAGCAAGATCAACCTGCTGACCGGCGACGACTATGCGCCTTTTACCTCCAAGACGGCACATAACGGCGGGTTGATCACCGAGGTGGTGAATGCAGCGATGACCGATGCGGCACCTGCGCAGGGGTTTGCGATCCACTGGGTGGATGACTGGGCGTCCCATTTCGACCCACTGCTGTCGAACGCGCTGCTGGACCTCGGCTTTCCCTGGTACCGCCCGGATTGCGATACCATGCCGGAGAGCTATCGCTGCGTGAACTTCCTGTTCTCGGACCCGATGTTCGAAACACTGATGCTGCTGTTCGTGGATAAGTCACGCCCCTTCACCTTTGAGAGTGACGCCGATATCGAGGGCAAGACCCTGTGCCGCCCGGCTGGTTATCTGACCTTCGATCTGGATGGCTATGGTCGCCGCTGGATGGAAGACAAGAAAATCACTCTGAAGCAGCCGCATAAGGTGGCCGACTGCTTCGAGATGGTCGCCCGGGGAGAGGCCGACGCCGTCGCGATCAACGAATTCACCGGGCGCAGCGTGATGAAGGAAAATGACCTGCTGGACCAGTTCGATGTGCTGCCGCTGCCCCTGTCCGTGCTGGGGATCCATGTGGTGGTTCACAAAACCCACCCGCAAGCTGACGATATGCTGTCGATGATCAACACAGGCCTGCGCAATATTCGCGGCAATGGTCAGTATCAGGCCATCATCGAAGACCACATGGCCAGGATCTGGGCCGGCTTCTGAGGGAGGGCGCCATGCTGAGACATCTTTCAACACTGGCGGTCGCATTGGTGATGGCCACAGGGCTTGCGCCCGGCGCGGCCCATGCCATCTGCAACGTCGATTACCGGGTTCAGCCCGGCGATACGCTCTTCTCGATTGCCGAAACCCACTATAATGACCGCAGCCGCTGGACGCTGATTTATTACAGCAACCAGCATGTGCTCGCAGGGCCCAGCGTCATCCCGGGCAAGACCCTGCATATCCCTTGCGCGCAGCAGGCCTCAGAACCCGATGCCACACCTCTGCGTAAGGATGATGCCGAAATGAAGCTTCTGACCGGTGGCGGTTTTGCGCCTTTCACCGATCAGGCGCTGCCCGGACAGGGCATGGTCACCGAACTGGTGAACGCGGCGCTGGAGTTGACCCCGGCACCGGTCTCCTATTCCATCACCTGGGAGCAGGACTGGTCAAAGCATCTGTTCCCGATGCTGGATGAAAAGCAGTTCGACATGGGTTTTCCCTGGCTGAAACCGGATTGTTCGGCGACGCCTGACGACAAGCGGTGTGTGAACTTTCATTTTTCGGAACCGCTGATGACCATTCCGATCATGGTCTTTGTGCGGGCGGATGCACCCTTTACCTTCGACAGCGACGCCGACATGCTTGGCAAGAGGCTCTGCCGCCCCGAAGGCTACTACACTCATGATCTGGAACGCAGCGACCGCAAGTGGTTGAGCAGCGGTCAGGTCACTCTTGTGCAGGCGGCTGATCCTGGTGCCTGTTTCCGCAAACTGATGGCGCGCGAGGTGGATGCCGTCTCGCTGAACCTGTTCCTCGGGGCCAATACGCTGATTGCCGAAGGGCTGCGCGATCAGGTGATCCCGCTGGAGCGTCCACTGTCAGAAGAAGGGCTACATGTGGTGATCTCGAAACGTCATTGGCGTGGCACCTCCCATCTGTACCGCATCAATGCGGGGCTGAAGGCGCTCAAGGCGGATGGCCGCTTTCAGGAAATCGTTTCACGTCATCTCGAGCTGTTCTGGGCTCAACTGCAATAATCGGCGGATGCTGTCGGCGGGTTATGCCTGCCGCCTCGCAGAGGCCTCCCGCCCGAATTGGAAAGAGCTCCCAATTCCGTTGGGCCAAGCGCCGCGTCCCCTGCCGGGGGCGCGGCGTGCGCATATTGAGGGGACAGCATATTGCGCTGTCCGTGGTCCGCTGGACTGCAAGGACTGTGCCTTTCGACCTGGCTGCGTGGTTCGCACATCTGACACATAATAGTAGACACATATGACGAACGGGCTGCGGCGGGCACCGATAGGCAGGGGGATGTCTATCCAGGTGGCTCGATATGTCCGATCCCGCCACCTGCGCGGCGGGCTTAGCCCGCGCTGCCATGTACCTTCATCGAGCGGCGCATCACCCCTTCTCCTGGATTTTGCCTCGGGTCCTCCTGAAACCGTCTGAGG
>NZ_JBBLYU010000005.1 GCF_037911135.1 Phaeobacter sp. A36a-5a
ATGTTTACCCATCAAGACCTGGCGAATATGCAGGCACAATCCCTGAAAATGCAGAGTTGGATCCGGCAGCAGACCTTCTCTCCCAAGATGGAAAAGACGCTGAGGCGCTTCTCCAGCTGGGAGGTGGCCGAGCTGATCTTCAAGGTGAACCAGTCCACGCTGCGTGGACGGCTGGCGGCCGATCCCAGCCTGCCCCAGGGCCATGTCGAGGAAGACGGGCGTCAGCGTTGGTATTCGCTTGAGGAAATCAATGAGCTGCGCCGCCGGCTGAAGGTGAACCGCAAATCGCTGATGCCGGAGCGACCGGCGGGCAAGCGGGCCTTGCGGGTGGCCATTTCCAACTTCAAGGGGGGGGCGGGCAAATCGACCGTAGCGCTGCATTTTGCCCATGCCGCCGCCTTGGACGGTTATCGTGTGCTCTGTGTTGACTTTGATCCGCAGGCCACCCTGTCCCATTCGATGGGGCTGAGCGATGTGACCGAAGATTATACGGTCTGGGGCATCATGGCGCGGGACCTCGTGCGTGAGACCGAACGGATGAACGCCAGTGCGCGCGGCGCCGAGTCCGGGGCCGCCCTGCCCGAGCGGCGCCTGCCAGAAGCAATCACCGCCATGGGCCTGCAGGATCTTCGGATCAGCGATTTTGTAAAGCCGACGAGCTGGCCCACGATTGATGTGATCCCCAGCTGCGCCAATGCCGCCTTTGTCGAATTTGCATCGGCGCAGTACCGCCATCTCAATCCGGAATGGTCCTTCTTTGCAGCGGTGTCGCGCTATCTCGATCAGCTGCCGTCGGACGATTACGACATGATGATCTTCGACTGCCCGCCGGCCATTGGCTATCAGTCTATGAATGCGGTCTTCGCCGCCGATATGCTCTATATCCCGTCAGGTCCCGGATATTGGGAGTATGACTCCACCACCTCGTTCATCGGCCAGCTCTCCGAGGCGCTTGAGGATCTCTCGGCGTTCAACGGGGTTGTCCCTGCGGGGACGTTCAGCCTGCCGAAGGTGTTTCAGGAGGTCCGGTTTCTGCTCACCCGCTATGAATCCGGCAATGACCTGCACCGCGCCATGCGCGATGCCTTCGTCAAGGTCTTTGGCGACCGGATGACGGAACACCCGATTGAGATGACCCGAGCGGTGGAACAATCCGGGCGCTTCCTCAGCTCGATTTACGAAATCGACTACCGGGATATGACGCGCGAGACCTGGCGACGGGCGCGCGCGTCTTTTGACCAGGCCTATATGGAGTTCAAGGGCAACGCCCTGACCGCATGGGCCCAGCTGGAGGATGAGGCATGAGCAAGCGCAGAATGTTCGACATCGATTTTCCGTCGGATCCCACCCCCGCCACGCCCGAGGCAGCCTCCCCTGCCCCGGTGGACCCGCACCCCGGCGCCCCCGCGCTTGAGACGAAGTCGGCGTTCCGTTCAGGCGAGGCGCGCCGTGGCCCGATGGCCACCGCCATCAGCGAAAACGCCGAAGCGCTGCGGACACGGGCGGAGGTCGAGCAGAATATCCGGGCAGAGAACGATCGCCTGGCGCATGAATTTGTCCGGCTGAAGACCCTTGGTCTGGTGGTCGATCGGATCCCGCTGGATTTGATTTCGACCAGCAAGCTGATCCGCGATCGCGCCGTCAACCGGGATCCTGAGCTGGAGGAGTTGAAGGAGTCGATCCGCGATCTTGGTCTGTCCAACCCGATCCGGGTGGAAGAGGACGGCGAGGGGTATCAGCTGGTACAGGGCTTCCGGCGACTGTCGGCCTATCGCGCGCTTTACGAGGAAACGGGAGAGGAACAGTTCCGCCTGATCCCGGCCGGACTGGTGGCGCGGGGCGAGACGCTACAGGGTCTGTACCGGCGAATGGTGGATGAAAACCTGGTGCGCCGGGATATTTCCTTTGCCGAAATGGCGCAGCTCGCGCTCTCCTATTCGCAGGATCCAGAGACGGATTCAGACTCTGTAGAAGACTCTGTTGCGCTGCTTTATGCTTCAGCCGGGCGTCAGAAGCGCAGCTACATTCGCCACTTTGCAGAGCTGCTGGAACTGATTGGAGAAGAGCTGTCCTATGCCGAGGCGATCCCCCGTGCATTAGGGCTGGATCTGAAGAAGCACCTGCTGGAGAACCCGGCCACGCTTGAGTCGCTGCGGCAACGCCTAAGGGAGCGGAGTTTTTCCAGCGCTGAGGAAGAGCTGGCCGTTTTGCGGCAGGCGCTCAAGGCCCCTGCATCGGATGTTAGGGAGGCCAGCACCAGCCAGCGCGCCGGCATGGCCAAGACCACGCTGCGCTGTTCTGTCCCTGCGGGGACGGTGCGGTGTCTGGCGCGGGACGGGCGGATTGAAATGGCGATGGAGCGTGATTTCTCGGCCGTTGACCAGCGCCGGCTTGAGGCCGCGATCACGGCTTTCTTTGATGCTCTGGACGGGGATCAGACCTAGCGCTAAGCTGGCCGACACGACGGTATCAACGAGGCTGTCCCTGCGGGGACGGCCTTTTTTCTTTGAGCCAGGCTTCAGATGGGTGGATTGGCATTGATCATGCTCGCCGCGCTGCTGAAGGGAGCAGAGCATTATCGTTGTCCCTGCGGGGACACCCGCCACGCCGCAAGTGCTGGTGAAATGACGCTCGTTAGCGCATTGGGGATGTGCCGTGCGGTGACTTCTTGGCTGTCGCTCCGCAAGCTCTTGCATGCTGCGCAATTCGACTAAAAAGCAACCCTCTAAAACTGGTCTTGAGTTTGCGTTAAACTGTCTGAATGGGGCATTAATGGGCGATAATTAAGGCACAATCCTGCCATCGTTCGCCCCGACAACCAAACCAAAGGCATGGCCGTTTTCCGCGGCACCAAGGTTTGGAGTGATCGACATGGCATCAACAGACAGCGCGCAGGCAGAAAAGACACCGGCGCTGGACCTGCGGGTCCCCGGCGAGATGCGTGACAGCGACGACTGGCTGGTGTCGACATGGAATGCCGGTCAATCGCGCGACACCACGTGGTCACAGGATAATGTCCAGATCAACAGTGACGGCGCGGTTGAGCTGCATCTGACGTCGGATAATGGCGTTGGAGAGCGGCTTTTCACCGGTGGTGAAATCCAGTCCGAAGCGGCCCATGAGACCGGCATCTGGAGCTGGACTGCACAGGCGCCGCAGATGCAGGATGGCACGGTCTTTGGGATGTTCCTCTATCAGGAGGACTATCGGAACGATCGCTGGCTGGAGTTCGATTTTGAATTCGTTGGCGCCAATACCCGTCAGGTTCAATTGAGCATCCATATGGAGGCGGAGGATGGCAGCCGCGTGCGGCTGGCCGATGGCCCCGCGGGGCCGCTGGTCGTTGATCTTGGGTTCGATGCCGCCGAGGGGCTGCATACCTATGAAATCGAATTGACCGGCACCAGCGCGATTTTCCGCGTAGATGGAGAGGTGCGCGCCGATCTCAGCGGGGCTGATATGCCGGGTGGGCTTTGGTACTCCGGGGCGGTCAAGAGCTTTGCTGACCTTTGGGCGGTGTCCGACAATCAAACGGCTTGGGCCGGAACACCTGACCCGGATGCGCCGCCGCTGGTCGCGGTGATTGCGGATGTGTCCCTGCCGGGACAGGAAGATCCCGCCGAGCCGGAGTTCGACAGCGAACAGCGTGGCACGGAGCAGGCAGAGGATCTGTTCGGCGGCGCTGGTGCAGATCTGATCCACGGTGGCGATGGTGCGGATCAGCTGGTGGGCAATCGTGGTTCGGATCACCTCTATGGTGACAAGGGGCAGGACATCCTGCGCGGCAAGGACGGAGATGATTTCCTGTTTGGTGGTCGCGGCCGGGATCGTCTGGCGGGAGGCGGGGGTGACGATCAGCTTGACGGTGGGATCGGTCGTGATCAGCTGCGCGGCGGGGGCGGCGCGGATGTTTTTATCTTCCGCCAGGGCGGGACGCCGGACCGGGTCAATGATTTCTCCCTGTCCCAAGGGGACGTTCTGGATCTGACGCGGTTCAATCTGGATGGTGCGGATCAGCTGCGCTGGCTTGATGGTGAGCGTGGGCGTGGTACGCGCGATCTGTTGCAGGCCGACGGCGAAGATGGCTGGGTGAATGTTGCGGTGATCGATGACCGGGCGGATGCGCTGACACTGGATCTGCTGATAGCTCAGGATGCGATCCTGTTCTAGACATATGTGTACAGTAGTGGCCTACCGTGTGACTGCAGCCCAGCTCTCCCAGGGCAGGCTGTCACGGCCCAGCAGGGCGGGAAGTTGGCGCAGATCCTCCGCGAAACAGCTGCGCAGGTCTGCGATATCGCTGTCGCGCAGGGGCGGCACCACATCACGCATGTTCTGGCTGTTGGCACGCAGCACTGCGGAAACCGGCTTGGTGGATTTTAGCCGGGCCAGGCTATCCTCCAGCCCGGCTTTGCGCAGTTGATCACCACCTGCACGAAGCAGGCTGCGAAGTGCAGGGAGCCGGGCGCGGTCGCTTTCGTTTCGTCGCTCATGCAGCACCGGAGAGCTGTGGCTATCGTCGAGCCCGGCAAAACGATAGACCGTCTGGGCAGCCGCGACCGGATCGGCGCTGATTTCCTCTGCCAGCAGTACCAACACGCGATCATGGCCGAGGGTGTCGAGCCAGCGCCCCAGATGGCGGCTGTAGAACCCCTGCTCCAGATAGGCCGGATTGTTCGCCAGCCCGTCGTGGAAGGGCAGGGGAGGAATATGGCCCTTGATCACCTCATGCAGGTGGTTGGAATAGGCGCGGGTGACCGGATCGCGCAGCAGGCAGATCACCTTGATGTTCGGATCAAAGGCATTCAGCCGGTCGGGGCAGCGCGGGTCATAGAAATATGAGGGCGATGCCTCAAATCTCACCGTCTTGTCCGTGCCATGGCTGAAATGGCTGCGATACCATTGATAGCCGCGATCGAAATAGGCGCTGAAGAAATCCAGTTCCTTGGGATCCGATACGGCGGCATCAGGATGGGCACCGAGGGCCGCGTGAATGAAGGTGGAGGCGCATTTCTGTGCGCCAATACCCACCAGCGTTGGACCAGCCTGTGCCGCGCTGTTACCGGATGGCGCAAGGGGGGGCGTGGTCATGGCGGGTCTTTCCTGTCGGCGTGGCGATTGCGGCGGTACTGAGCGCCAGTCTTAGCACCTCGGATCGGCTGTGCCACGGGAAATGACCCCGTGCATTCCGTCAAACGCCGCTGCCCGGCATCTGGCCTCACCCTGCGGGGACATGCTAGATATGCCGGGAGAAGAGTGGGCAGCATCATGCAGGAACCGGCAGGGCAGGGGCGGATGATTTCGATCATCATGGCCAATCATCAGGGCGCGCCATATTTGCGGGACGCGCTGCGGTCGGTGGCGTCGCAGACCCATGCCGATTGGGAGTTGATCGTGGCTGACGACGGGTCCAGTGACGGATCGGTGGATATCCTGCGAGAGGTTGCACGCCAGGACCCCCGCGTGCAGGTGCTGCTGCATGAAACACCCAGCGGTCCTGCTGCCGCCCGCAATCGGGCGCTGGCGGCGGCCCGTGGCGATTGGCTGGCAATCTGCGATTCCGATGACATAATGCACCCGGACCGGTTGCGGCGCCTGCTGGCCGCGGCAGAGGCGCTGGATGCGGATGCGGTTGCGGATGACATGGTGCATTTCGCGACGGAGCCGCTGGCTGGTCCGCGCAGCGTTCTTGGCAGTGATGCGCCGGAGGTGCCGCGACAGATCGGGCCTGCGGATATGCTGCGGGTGCCGGAACCGGGCACGTCTGGTGCGCAGCTGGGCTATCTGAAGCCCCTGATCCGCCGTCAGGCGCTGGCGGCCTTGCGTTATGATGAGGCGCTGACGATCGGCGAGGATCAGGATTTCTATCTGCGATTGCTGTTGCAAGGCGCGCGTATGTGGCTGCTGCCGGAGGCGCTTTACCTTTACCGGCGACATCCGCATTCCCTGTCACATCGATCGACCCGACGGCAGATTCTTGCGGCGCTTGCTGCGATGGAGGCGTTGCCGGGTCAATTGAGTGCATCACAACATATTGAATTAAAACATATTATTGAAGAGAGACGGCAAGTGCTTCAAGACCGTCTGGCCTTTGAGGCGCTGGCAGAGACGCTGAAACAGCGGCGGTTTGGGGCGGCGCTGCGCCAGATCCTGCGGCATCCTGCGCTGGGGTTTCGACTGGTGCAGATCGCCTGGGCGAAGATGCGCAGTATTGGCAGGGGGCAGGGCGGCGGCCAAGCTGGGCAGGCCGGTGAGGCTGCGGCGGAGCGGGTCCATCTGATCGGCCCTGCCGATGGGCTGCCGCCGCAGGGAGAGGGTCAACATGTCGTTGTCCCGGACCCCGGCGCCGATGGTGGCCATAGCAGTCTATGGGTGGATCTGTGTTATCGGGCCTCGCGCCGTGCGCTGACTGTGACCTATGGCGACGAGGCCGGGCTATCGGCGGCCTGGCGGATCCCGGCCGCCGCGCATATCAAAGCGCGCGGGGCTGTGGTCTCTGATCTGATGCCGCCGCAGGGCCGCCGGGATGGCTGAGCCGCGCCCGCAGATCTCGGTGATTATGGCCACCCGCAATGCCGCCGCTCATCTGCCGCTGGCGATCCGGGCGGTACTGGCACAGACCATGGCGGATCTGGAGCTGATCATCATTGATGACGCCTCCGACGATGACAGCTGGGCGGTGATCCGTGCGGCTGCGGCCAAGGATCCGCGCATACGGGCGCAACGGCGGCCGCGCTGCGGCGGCCCGGCTCGGGCACGTAATGATGCGCTCGGCCTTGCACGCGGGGACTGGGTGGCGATCTGCGACAGTGACGACAGCCAGCATCCCCGGCGATTGGAGTTGATGCTGGCAGCGGCGCGGGATCTTGGGGCCGATGTGGTCGCTGATGACCTGATCCTGTTTTCAGAGCGCCCGATGGTGCGGGGAGAAACCATTCTGGGTGGTCATGCGCCGCAACACGCCCGCGCGCTGACGTTGAAGGATCTGGTTCTGAGCGGGGTTGACCCGCAGGGCATCAGTCACATCGGATACCTTAAGCCATTGATCAGAAATCAGCTTCTTCGCGATCTGCGTTACGACCCCGCGCTGCGGATCGGCGAGGATCATGACCTTTATCTGCGTCTTCTGCTGGCGGGTGCGACGATGTGGGTGCTGCCGATGGCGGCCTATCTCTATCGTCGGCACCCGGCGTCGGTTTCGTATCGCAACCTGCCCGAGGATCTGGCCGCACAGATCCATGCGCTGGATGGTCTGGTTGCGCAGTATAGGCGCGAGGAGCTGACGCTCCACGCGGGCATTCGTCGGCAGGCACTTCTGCGGCGTCAGGCACAGCTGGAACTGGCGCGGGAGGTTCGCAGCGGTCGGCTGGGCCGCGCCGCCTGGCGCGCCGCAATGTGCCGCGATCATTGGCCATGGGTGTTATCCGTCCTGCGCAACCGGCTGGAGCTGAAGCTGGTGGCCGGGATCTCGCGCCTGTGGTGTCGTCCGCAGCGTTGGCGACTGGGCCGAGACGGCAGGGCAGGGGGGATGAGCCTGCCGAGAGACAGCGCAGGCGAACTGGACCTCAGCGCCGCGGCGGCGCCGATCTGGGCGCGCCTGTGCTGCGCCGCCTCGCGCAGGCGCATCGATGCGGAGGTGAGTGATGCCCTGGGCATGTCTGCCCTGTGGATGGTGCCGATGGTTCGACCCCCAGGGGAGCAGAGCTGCGGTGTTGCCGCAGAGACGCGGGCGGGCGTCGCGGCTGGGCGCGCGGCTGGATTGGCGGAGGGGGAGCAGGTAGCGAGGGATAATGGCGGGCGTTTGAGGCGGCATATGGGACGACATGACACTCACGGTTGAACCACCGCAAGACATCGGGCAGCCGAAGGTGTCTGTGCTGCGGCGCAGAGCTGGTCGCTGGTGGTTGACCCGTGGCCATCTGCGCATGGGTTATCTGATCCTTGCGGCCATGTCGGGTACCGGGGTGGTCTATCGGCTTGGGTTCCAGTCGCCCGGCTGGATGGCGCTCTATGTGCTGACGATCCTGTGGTATCTGCGGGACTGGCGGCAGAGCGCTGCCATTCTCTGGCAGGCATGGCCGGTGCTGATGCCCTGCGTGATTGCAATGGCCTCCACCCTGTGGAGCATCAACCCGCCGGTCACCGCCTATCGTAGTTTCCAGCTGACGATGACAACGCTGATTGCAGTGCGTATCGCCTCTGCTATTCCGGCGCATCATACGATGATTGTTGTCAGCCTGACCTCGGCGGTCGGCGTGGCGCTGTCTTATCTGAATTCCGTCGTGACCTTCCTTGCTCCGGCCTTTCATCCAAACGGGGCGCTGAAGGGCATCTATATGCACAAGAACTCCCTCGCCAAGGCGACGGTGAATGCAGCGCATGGGCTGGTGACGCTTGGGTTCTACTGGCGGCTTTCGATCCTGGGTATTCTGGCGGCGGCGCTGATGATCCCGGTGCTGGGCATGGCCCAATCGGCGGGGGCCTATGTGACCTTTGCCATTCTGGCGATCTATGTGCCGGTACTGTGGATCCGTCGCTGGGGCGGGACAGCGCGGCGGGTGGCGCTGCTGTTTTCGCTGATGGTGCTGTTCCTGGTGCCGCTCGCGATCTATATCTCAGGCATTGACGCTTTTGGGTTGCTGCTGGAGCGGCTGGGCAAGGACAGTACCTTGACCGGGCGCACGGTGATCTGGGCCTTTGGTCTGGAAGAAATCGCCAAAGCGCCGATTGGCGGCGTTGGGTTTGGGGCGTATTGGTCGGTGCCATCTTACGCACGGCTTTATATTGAGGCCTATGTCGATGAGGGACTCTATTGGTTTCATAACAGCTATATCGAACTGATGGTGGGCAATGGGCTCCTTGGGGCGGTGACGTTCTTTGGCCTGCTGATCGCCGTCGTGCTGCGCTGTTTTCGCTGGTATTTGCAGGATGGTAGCGTGACCTCGGGGTATTATCTCTTCTATGTGCTGATCAATCTGGTCGCGGCGCTGTCGGATAACGTGATCTACAACGAGCATTCGATCCGGCACATGCTGATCGCGATGGCCTGGATCTATGCCGGCCGAGCGCTGGGGTGCTGGCGGGATGTGCCACCCCGGATCTGAGTGTACTTTTGGGGTCTAGCCTGCGTTCTGGTTCTCATCCGGCGCCGGATCGAGCGGTAGCCCCATTGCGGCCTCCAGTGCGGGGTCAAGCTGGCTGAGGATCCAGGTGCGGTCTTCCGGCGTGATCAGGTGGCCGGGGGTCTTGGGTTTTACATCACGGTCGGACCATGACCAGCCATAGTGTCCCTGCGGGACCTGCAAGCGCCTGTTCGGGGGCACCGGGCTTTCGCCTGCGATGCGCGCAATGATGTCTTCGGGGCGCCGACTGATGGCAGCATGGGTGGTGTAGATCACCCGTGCACCGCGCCGGGGCAGGGACAGCAGCGCCTCTGCCTTGGCGCGACGCAACGCCAGCAGGTTGGCAAAGGGCGCGCCGGTGATCGGATGCAGATCCTGGTTCAGCGGCTGACCTTTGCAGGGGCTGGTCTTTGGCAGGTCAAACCACGCCGGCACGTCGATCTCGCTGCGCCATTCGGCGCGGATAAACTGCGAAAACGGCAGATCACGCAGCGCTGGCAGGCTGTGCCACGGCTTGCCATACATGCTTTCGAGCCATTGGAACGGATCGCGAAAGATCACGATATAGAGCACATCCGCCGGCAGCGCGATGAGGTTCGGGAAGGCATGTTTCCACATGTCATAGCGCGGGCGTGCAGCGGCGAAGTTCTGCTGGATCAGCTGGTCGAGAAAATTGGTCCCGGAACAGCGCTCACCCAGCACCTGATAATTCAGCACAGGTCGGCCGAGGCAGCGGCGACCGGCTATCCTGGCCTTGCGCAAAAGGGGGGACAGCTGCATCGGCTCTCTCAGCTGTGGTAATAGCGGTCGCGCGACCGTCTGGTTGCCCCGTAGAGCGGCTGGGCGGTGCCTTTGACCTTGGTCAGCACAATGCCGTCGGGACTGCGCCCGCCCTGTTCCAGCTGTCGTAGGGCATTGGTAAAGACCGATTGCCGGGTGGTGTTCCATTGCGCCAGCAGAATCAGAAGGTCCGCATGCAGGCCGATGATCCGCGCATCGGGCACAACGGAGATGGGCGGGGTGTCAAAAATGATGATGTCCCAGTGATTGCGCGCCACCGACACAAGCTCGGTCAGCCCGCCCTGGCTGAGCAGATCCGCAGCACTGCCGGTTACGGTGCCGGCAGGCAGGATATCGGCCTGCCCCAGCGCACCGGGAAGCACCGCCGCTGCCAGATCACATTGCCCGGTGAGGACATCAAAGAGTCCCGGCTTGCTGTTGCCACTGGCCAGCGGGTCAGACAGGGAATGGCGGCGCAGGTCGCCGTCGATCAGCAGGACCGATTTACCGATCTGCGCCATATTATGTGCCATGGCCGCCGACAGCGTCGACTTGCCATCGCCGCTTTCGGCGGAGGTAAAGACAACCACCTGCGGCGGGACATCTCCCCGCGCCATCAGCAGCGTGGTGCGCAGATTGCGAACAGCCTCGCCATCGCGGGTCTGCGGGCCAAGCGCGCCGGCCTGTTCGGGCCGGATTTTCTGCGAAAACTGGTCCAGCACCGCAATCACAGGCACGGACGTCAGGCCTGCGATCTGCGCTGGGGAATGCAGGCGCGCCCGGGAGAGCTGCAACACGACAACGAGAACAGTGCCGAGAAACCCGCCAAGGAAGACCGACAGGATAAGGATCCGGCCCTTGTTGGGCAGGGCAGGCTGGTCCGGGGGGAAGGCGCGCGAGATCACCCGGCTGTCGGCGCGTTGCAGGCCGATCTGCATGGAGGTTTCACGCAGCCGGTTCTGGAAGTTTTCAAACAGCAGACGGCTGGCTTCGGCGTCGCGTTCGGCCTGCACAACTTCGGTCAGTGCATCGCTCTGGGTGGCGATGGTGATCTCCAGATCGGCCATCGAGCGGCGGATTGCGTGTTCCTTGGCTTCGGCTTCGCGCAGATCACGAGAGACTTGCGCCAGAACCGCGCGCCAGCCAGCCAGCGGATCATCAGCGCGCGCCAGAAGCGCGCTATAGCCGTAGCGGCGGGCGGCGGCGCGCTGCTCCTCGGCTGTTTGCAGGCTGCTCAGTTCGGATTGTTTGGCCCGTTGCGCGGCGACATCCTCGGCCCGCTCGGTCAGCGCACTGCGCAGGGAAATCAGGCGGTTCTCCAGCCCGATCAACTGTGCGGGGCTGGTCACATCGGCCTGCGCCCGGATGTCGGCAACCCGCCGTTCGTTTGCTTCCAGCTGGCCGCGCAGCTCGGTCACCCGGTCCGCCAGCCAGCCGGTGGCCTGTTCGGTGACGTTCAGCTTCACCGCCACCTGATTTTCGATATAGGTGTCGGCGAAGGCATTGGCGATATCAGCCGCCTTGAAGGGGTTCTCGCTTAGCACCCAGATCGAGAAAATATAGGTGTCCGGTATGTTCACCACCCGCATGTTGGCAAGCAGCGTCTGGATCACCTTTTCGCGGACAAAGGCGGGATCTGGCGGAATGGTCGTGTTATAGACGGGCATCCCGAGGAGTCCCTTGATCAGATCTTTCAGCGTCTGGACAGGATTGAGGCCGGGATCGCGCAGCATCATGTTGAATTCCGGGTCGGAAACAAGATTCAGCCGGTCGACGACCTGACCCGCCAGTTCCCGACCGCCAAGGATGTGAACCTCGGTTCGGATCACCTCATCCGTGGCGGAAAGGCTGCTGACCACGCTTTCGATATCGACCACTTTTTCGTCGCGGGTGTCCAGCACCAGCTGTACCTCGGCACCGTAGAGCGGAGTGGCGGCGAGATAGGCTCGCCAGATGCCCAGAAACAGACCGAGCAGGACACAGGCAGCGATGACCCAGCGGCCGCGCCAGATGATTGCAAAAATGGCGCCGAGATCGAGCACCTCCTGGCCGTCATCCGCGGCAAAGGACGTCTTAGGCGTGGACACGTTGGTTGACCCCATCGTTATTGGTTTGCCCACGGCCCGCCCTGCGCTGCGCGACGCCGCAGGGGTGGCAAGTAGGTGGCAGTGCCAAGTTCATCAGACTGCGCGCAAAAATCAATCTGTCGCAACATAATCGGATCCTTTAGACAGGTCCATAACACGGAATGGAACAAAGACCATGGGCATGAGCGGTCAGAGAGGCAGGGAGGGCGTCAGCGCTGCACCCGGGGGCATTGATGTGCGGGTGCTGGTGGTGATCCCGACCCTGAATGAAGCGGCTGCGATCCGTCCCTGTCTCGAAAGCCTGCTGCGCGACCCGCTGCTGCGCGATCCAGATCGGTCTGCGCTGGTGGTGGCGGATGGGGGCAGCGATGATGACACGGTGGCCATCGTCGAGAGCTTGGCCGAGACAGCGCCGATCAAGATACATGTGCTGCATAATCCGGACCGGATTCAGTCCGCAGGCATCAATCGGGCGGTTGCTGAATTTGGCGGCGGCTTTGATGTGCTGCTGCGCTGTGATGCCCATGCGATCTATCCGGCGGATTATGCAACCGCCCTGTGCGCGGCGCTGCGGGAGAACGATGATCGTGCGGCGGTCGTGGTGGCGATGCAGTCCGAAGGTCGCAGTGAATTCGGCAAGGCGGCGGCCTGGGTCGTGGATACGCCCTTCGGGTCGGGTGGTGCGGCACATCGGGGAGGTCGGACCTCGGGCTATGTGGATCACGGGCATCACGCGCTGATGGATCTGCACTGGTTCCGCCGGGTTGGCGGTTATGATGCGAGTTTCAGCCACAATGAGGATGCTGAGCTGGATTGGCGGTTGCTGGCGGCCGGAGGGCGTATCTGGCTGGCCGGTGATGTGCGGCTTGGCTATGTGATGCGCAGCACGCCTGTCGCGCTATGGCGGCAATATCAGAACTATGGCGCAGGCCGTGCGGCAACATTGATCAAACACCGAATGCGGCCACGGCTGCGGCAGATTGTGCCGGTCGCCAATCTCCTCCTATGTGGACTGGCACTGGTCGCGGCACCCTTCTGGCCCTTGGCTCTGATCTGGCCGCTGGTTTACCTGACTGTGGTGATTGTGGTGACGGGCATCGCCTGTTTGCGACTGGGGGGTGCCGGGATCTGGTCCGGGGTGGCTCTGGTGCTGATGCACATGGGCTGGGCGCTTGGTCTGGTGCGGGCGATGGCGCGGCATTCTGTTCAATCGGTCCTGGCGGGTGCCGCGGGGCGCAGGGTGAAGCGATGAGCGAACGGATTTCGATATTACTCTGCACCTATCGGCGCCGCAGCGTGGTCGACACATTGGAGAGCCTGGCAGCTTTGCGCGCACCTCAGGGCTATACGATAGATATCATCGTGGCGGACAATGATACCTCGCCGTCGGCGGACCACTGGGTGCGCGGCTGCGCGACCTCGTGGCCGGTCAGCTATGTCCACGCGCCGGCACGCAATATCTCTCTGGCCCGCAACGCCTGTCTGGCCATGGCGCGCAAGCGGCGGTCGGATTGGGTTGCCTTTGTCGATGATGATGAGGTGGTTCCGCCCGACTGGATCGAACAGCTGGTGCGCCGCGCCATGGAGACCGGCGCGGATGTGATTTCAGGGCCGGCCATCGCACGTTACCCGCAGCAGGCGCCGCAATGGATGGTTGATCAGGACTGGCACAGCAACTGGCCGGAACTTCGCGCCGGCAATGGCGGTGGGGTGCAGTTACAGACCGCCCATAGCTGCAATGCGCTGATGCGGTTTTCCGGTCGCCCCTGGGAGGGGCTGGAGTTTGATCTCTCCCGCGGCACGAGCGGCGGCGAGGATACCGCCTATTTCTTTGTGCTCTCACATCTGGGCGCGCAGTTTGCGATCTCGGCCGATGCGGTCGTCTTTGAGGTGGTTGCGTCGGATCGGTTGCATCTGGGCTGGTTGGCAAAACGGCGGTTCCGCATGGGGCAGAGCTATGCGGCCAGCGCATCGGGGCTGCTGGCACGGACAAAACTGGCTGGGGCGGCGTTGGCCAAGGTTGCCTATTGTGTCGTTGCGACCCTGCCTGTCCTGCCTGTCGAGCCGCGCCGGAATTTCTGGCTGTTGCGGGGGCTGCTGCACCTAGGCGTGCTGGCGGGATGTTTTGCCCTGCCACAGCCGCAGATCTACGGCGGAGCAAAGGATCAAGAGCCGCCGCCGCAGCGGATCCGTGGCTGACATATGGCGCAGTTGCTCTGTTTTGCCTCCGATCTGACTGACGTGGCCCAGCTGAGACGGCTGGAGTCTTTTCAGGCGCTTGGGCATGAGGTGATCTCGGTGTCCTCGCGCAAGGGGCCGTTGCCGCAGGTGAGCTGGCAAAACATTGATCTGGGCGAGATTGGTCAACACGGGCTGTTACGCCGGGGGCGTCTGGCGCTCTTCACTGCGTTGCGTGACCCACGGCTGCGGCCATTGGTGCAGCAGGCTGATCTACTGGTGGCGCGCAATCTCGATATGCTGGCGCTGGCCGCCGCGCTGCGGCGGCGGAGCGGCAGCGCGGCGCCGCTTGCCTATGAGGTGCTGGATATCCATTCGCTGTTCGAGGGCAGCGGCCCGAAACCCCGGATCGCCCGCTGGGTCGAGCGGCGGCTGATCGCGGCGGCGGAGGTGCTGTGGCTGTCCTCGCCCGGTTTCCACGAAGGGTATTTCGTGCCGGTACAGGGTTTTGTTGGGCCCTGGCAACTGGTGGAGAACAAGATGGTCGTGCCGGACCGCATGTCACGACCCGTCGCGGGAGGTTTTCATGGCGCGGCATCCGGGCCGTTGCGGCTGGGTTGGATCGGCGCCATACGCTGCCGACCGAGCTTTGAGCTGCTGCTGAGGGTGGCGCAGCAAATGGGGGCGGCGATCGAGGTGCATGTTCACGGCAAGATCCACGACCATGTCTTGCCTGATTTCCATGACCGGATCGCCGGGCTCGGCAATGTCATCTTTCACGGGGCCTACGCCTACCCGGAGGGTCTTGCTGCCTGCTACCGCGGCTGCGATGTGGTCTGGGCGCAGGATTTGTGGCAGGCGGGTGATGCCCGCGCCGGTGGCAATTCGGATCTGCTGCTGCCGAACCGCATTTATGAGGCCGGCTGGCACGGCTGTCCGGTGATCGCCGTGGCGACGACGCAGACCGGCCGCAAGATTGAGGAGACAGGGCAGGGCTGGACCCTGCGCCGTGCTGATGCCGCCGAGCTGGTCGGGCTGTTGCAGCAGCTGACGCCGGACCGGATCGCCGCCTGTCGCAATCGGATCGCGGCGCTGCCCGAGACGATGTTCCGTCAGACCGCCGATGATGTGACGGCGTTGCTGGCTTCAGCCGGGATCGGCGTTCCGGGCCAAAGGCGTGAGACCGGGCCGAAGAGATGAGGCCGCGTCAAAGAGCGGCTCGTAGAGTGACATAAAACGCTCACCGCCGCGCTGGAGAGACAGGTTCTCCAATACGTAATCGCGGGGGCGATAGTTTGGCAGCGCCGTCCAGAAGCGATCAAACTGTTCTTCCATATTGTCGATCTGGAACCGCATCCCGCAGCGGTCATCGAAATAGGGCACCGAACTGGGGGTGACGTCACCCTGTGCCAGGATCCGCTGTGAGGGGTCGACCAGCACCCCCTCATCCCAAGCAAAGACTGGCAGGTTCGCCGACATGGCTTCCTGATAGGCCAGCCCTTGGGTTTCGTGTTCGGTGCAGAAAAGCACCGCACGGCTGCGGCTCACCAGATCGCGGTACTGCGCGGGCGTATGATGCCCGTAGTCCAGTTCGCGCCAGCTGAGCCCGCGCGCGGTCAGCATGTCACGCAGGGGCTGGAGCAGATCGCATTCGCGGGCGGTTTCTCGATGCCAGCGGACCTTGTTGTAGAAGAGCAGATCAATGCTTTTGCTGTGACCCGACATATCGGGCCAGGCATCGGTGTCGATGCCCACGAACATCGGTGCGAATTGTGCGCGTGTCTCTGCTGGATTGAGCTGGATCGGCCAGGCTGACGGGTAGGTCACGACTTTCAGGTTCACCTGTTCGCGAAGCGCTGCAAGGTCGCTGCTGTCCGGCACGCGTCCGGGACCGTAAATGGCAGGGTTGCGCAGTCCAAAACGGGCCAGCGGCGGCAGATATCCACTCAGGCCGATCGGGTGATCCGGATGTCCGCGGGCAAAGTCGAAGTCATTTATCACCACATCGTGACCGAGACGCCGAAGGCTTTTGGCAAGATTCGTGAAGGCGACGTAGAAGCCGGTACGCGGTTGTGCGCCTTTCATCAGGCGATATCCATAGCGCAGGCGCTCACGTAGCTGCGACAGGGTTTGGCCATGTGGGGCATCGTAGGCTTTCAGATCATAGCCATCAAAGAACAAAGGGATTTTCACGACGGCAGGTCCTGGGCGCTGACCGGAAATAAGGTGCTGTCACCCTAACAGTCGCGCGGGAAGAGGTCGATGGTCTGGGCGCTTTGGTCTGTGGTTTCGACCGATTGATAAAATGCTTTGCATATTTTGCGCAGGGTTATTTTCGCCCGGAGGGCCTTTGTTAACGGGTTCAGGGCAAGCTGCGCCGGTGTTTTGAAAGGTGGAGTATACGATGTCGCTAAGAAAACTAACAACCGCAGCGGTACTGGCCATGGCCCTGCCGACGCTTGGACTTGCTCAGCAGGGCGTGTCAGAGACTGAAGTTCGATTTGCACAGGTCGCCGCACTTGAGGGTCCGGCTTCGGCGCTGGGGCAGGGGATGCAGCTTGGCCTGCAAGCCGCGTTTGCCGAGGCGAATGCTGCGGGTGGTGTTCACGGACGCAGCATCGTTCTGGACAGCATGGATGACAGCTATGAACCTGACCGATCGGCCACGCTGGTCAAACAGGTGATTGCTGATGATCAGCATATTGGCCTGATCGGCGCTGTTGGCACCCCGACCGCATCGGCAACGCAGCCGATCGCGACCGAGGCTGGCATGCCGTTTATCGGCCCCTTCACCGGTGCTGGTTTCCTGCGCGATGCAAGCCACGGGAACATCTTCAACGTCCGTGCCACATATGCGGCGGAAACCGAAGCCTGGATTGCCCATCTGGTGGATGAGCTGAACATGAGTTCCATCGCGCTGCTCTATCAGGATGATGGTTTTGGTCGCGTAGGCCTGGCTGGTGTTACCGCGGCACTGGAAAAACGCGGCATGACCCTCGCCGCCGAGGGCACATATACCCGCAATACCACCGCTGTGAAGAAGGCGCTTCTGACCATCCGCAAGGCCGAACCGGATGCGGTTGTGATGGTTGGCGCTTATAAGCCGGTTGCCGAATTCATCAAGCTGGCGCGCAAGCTGAAGTTCAATCCGACCTTCGTGAATATTTCCTTTGTGGGGTCCGACGCGCTGGCGAAGGAACTGGGCGAGGCCGGTGAAGGTGTGATTATCAGCCAGGTTGTGCCGTTCCCATGGGACACTTCGCTGCCAGTCGTGGCGCAGTACCAATCCGCACTGAAGGCGGTGGATGCCGCAGCCGAGCCGGGTTTCGTGACACTTGAAGGGTATCTGACAGGTCGTCTGGCCATCCGCGCTCTGGAAGAGGCAGGTGCCGAGCTGACCCGTGAAAGCTATCTCGCGGCCTTCGCCGGGCTGAGTGAGGTGGATTTGGGCGGAGTCACCATGCGTTTTGGTCCGGATGACAACCAGGGCATGGATGACGTCTTCCTGACCCATATCGCCAAGGATGGCAGCTTCCAGCCTGTCGTGGCAGGCGGCGAATCCTGAAAAAGCGCCAGATTGAGGCATGTCTGATGCCTCAATCACCCGGCCTCTGCCGGATTTCTGTGCAAAACCGAGTGGTTTTAATGGACTCATGGGGCGAATAATGACGAAGCAGACACGTAAACGCGCGACACGGCGGTGGAATCCGTTGTCCAGTATTCGCGCCAAGATGTTTCTTATCCTACTGGCGATGGCGGGTACTTCGGGGGCCATCGGCTATGCGGTGACGCGGGCGTTTGAACAGGTGGCCGGAGATGTGCATGTCCTGTCCGGGGAAAAGCTTCCTGAACTGGAACTGAGCGGTCAGATGACCGCTGCTGCGGCCCGAACCAAGGACGCGATGGTTGCGGTGATGCTGGCTGATACGCTGAATGCGCTCGACTTTGCCAAGAGCGATGTGACAACGGCGGTTCGCGCTCTTGATAGCGCGGTGGAACAGCTGCCCGAAGTGCTCCGTGATGAATTCAAACCAGATCTGGTTATGGTAGAGGAGGCGCTGGATGCCTCCATTGACGCCCGTACCATTGCTTTCAAGAATGCTGCGGCAGTGATCGCGATGACGGCCGAGCTGCAGGAAATGAGCAGCGCCATGCAGGTCACGCTCGCCGAGATGGCAAAGGAGGCCTATTCGAACCTCACCAAAGGCGGTGAGCAGACGATGTCTGCAGTCGATGCGACTTTGACCGATCTGGTCGAGGTGAAATTTGCCACCCTGCAGTCGCTGTTGCAGGCGCGTGCGGAAATCAACCTGATTTCCGGTATAGCCCTTGCCATCGGCGATACCAAGGACCGTGCCATGCAGTCGATCCTGACCGATCTGGCCAAGGCATCGGATGGCCGTCTGAACGAGGTGATCAACACGCTGGAGGTCGAGGCGCCAGGTGTCGTACCGATCTTTGCCATCCGTGATGCTGCTGCGGTGCTGCAGAAGGCGGTTTCGCGCGCGGGTGCTCAGTCCAGCGCCCTGCGTCAGGAGGTGCTGAGTGCGCGCCTGTCCAGCGATACCGAACTGGCCACTGCCGTCGATGACATGGTGTTTGAGGTGACATTGGCGGCTGACGATGCCAGCACCGACAGCAAGAAGGCAATTCAGGGTCTGCTTGCGAATGAGGTCGGTTTTCTCAACACATTGCTTGAGATCAATACCTGGATCAGCAATTTCCAGGTCGCAGCATTGGATGTCGTGACCGCGCAGGGTCTGGTGCAGACCCGCGCTGCTGCCGAACCGATGGAGCGAGCCGCTGCCGCTCTTGCAGACTACAAGACGTTTGACGAAGGACGGCTGGCCGCGCAGCTCGACGAGATCATCACGCTGGCGGCACCCGATCAGGGGCTGGCGGTTTTCCGAATTGCCTCGCTCACGGCGGACGCGGATGCGACCAAAGCGGCC
Source organism: Phaeobacter sp. A36a-5a (assembly GCF_037911135.1). NCBI lineage: Bacteria > Pseudomonadati > Pseudomonadota > Alphaproteobacteria > Rhodobacterales > Roseobacteraceae > Phaeobacter > Phaeobacter bryozoorum. The sequence continues at coordinate 19,120 of NZ_JBBLYU010000005.1, forward strand.
AATGCAACCGCCAATGCGGTGCTTCAGATCGCGAGCCGTGCCTCGCTTCTTGGCTCCGGCAGCCGGGGTGAAATTGCCTATATGGCCACCGACATTGCAGCGACCGTAGACGAGGCTCGCGCCAATATCGAACGGATGCTGATGGTGGCGGGCGGGCTCCTGATGGTGGCGCTGCTGCTGACCCATTTCCTGGTCCAACGACCGCTCAACGCGATCAGCCGGACCACCGAGCGGCTCGCCGATGGTGATCTGAGCCCGATCAAGGGATTTGAGCGCACCAGCGACGAGATCTACCGCATTGCACAGGCATTGACCGTGTTCCGTGACGGGTTGGTGGAGAAAGAGGAACTGTCCAAGGCCACCGAGGAGGAGCGCGCGATCCATCAGGCGCAGCAGACCGCTGCCGTCACGGCGATCGGTCAGGGTTTGGCCCGGCTTGCACAGGGCGACCTTTCGGCGCGGATCAACGAAGAACTGACCGAGGGCTACGCCCAGTTGCAGGCGGATTTCAATCAGACGGTTGAGACCTTGAGCAGAACCGTGATGGATATGGTGCATGTTGCCTCTTCCATTCGCAATGGCGCCGATGAGATCAGCCAGGCTTCCGATGATCTGTCGCGGCGGACCGAAAGCCAGGCGGCGACGCTGGAGGAGACCGCCGCTGCCCTGGATGAGCTGACAGCCAGTGTGAAATCCGCAGCTGAGGGCGCGCGTTCGGTTGAGACCACCACCCAGGCCGCAAAGAGCGAAGCGATCGAGAATGGCAGCGTTGTCAGCAGCGCGGTCTCTGCGATGACGGAAATCGAGGAGAGCTCCAAACATATCGCGCAGATCATCAGCGTGATTGATGACATTGCGTTCCAGACCAATCTTCTGGCTCTGAACGCCGGTGTCGAAGCGGCGCGCGCTGGCGAAGCGGGTCGTGGGTTTGCGGTTGTTGCCTCCGAAGTGCGTGGCCTGTCGCAGCGCACATCCGAGGCGGCGCGGGAAATCAAGACATTGATCAGCGAGAGCTCGAAGAAGGTCGACTACGGCGTCGAACTCGTCGGCAAGGCTGGCACTGCGCTGAGCGGCATCGTGGCACAGGTCGGGCAGATCTCGCAGCAGGTCTCCGATATCGCCGATGGCGCGACGGCCCAGTCCACCGGGCTGCATGAGATCAATATCGGCATGTCGCAGCTGGATCAGGTGACCCAGCAGAATGCGGCAATGGTGGAGCAATCCACCGCCGCCAGCCATATGCTGCGCGGTGATGCGACCAAGCTGGCGGAGCTGGTGGCGATTTTCACCGTAGCAGGAGACGGGTCCGAGACCCCGGAGGCGGTGGTCGATGCCGCTGAGCAACACACGTCCGGTGACGGCTGGGAGGAGCAGGACATGTGGGCTGATGAGCCGGAAGATTGGCAGAACACCGGCTAAGCCTATCCTGATTTAGGTGTCGATTCATCTGTGACCGCAGCCGCCTTAGCGCCGCTGCGGTCGCGGTTTTTGGGGGGACGTTTCTCGGAGCCGCTAAAGACCCGTGTCAGGATCGCGAAGAGCGCGCCGTCGCATCCGGCCTGTATTCGGGCAGCACGCGCTACAGGGCGTAGAGATCGGATCCGCAAAGCCGTTAAGACTCATCGCCTAGCGGCGCGGATGGAGATCATCACCAATCGCGGCATGTCGGTGCTGTCGCCCATGGCCATGCTTGGCCAGATGCGGGTGATCGTCGGGCAGTTCAGGGTGATCATGTGCCACCATATCGGCATTTCCGCGCCATAGCTTCGCGGCGAGCAAGAGACCGACGGCGGCAATCAGCCCGAGCACCAGAAAGGTCGTATTGAAACCGGCGCGGGCGCCGATCTGCCCTGCCAGCGGATAGGTCACCAGCCAGCAAGCATGGCTGAGGGCAAACTGTGCGGCGAAGAGCGCCGGGCGATCTTCTGCATTAGCCGAGCGTCGCAGCAACCGCCCCGTTGGCGTCAGGGCCAGGCTGAAGCCAAAGCCAAGTATCATCCAAAGAACAACCAGAAGCAGGAAGCTGTTGGCCAATGGGCCGAGAAAGAGCCCGAAGGTGAGGATGGCGCCGCCTGCCAGCATCGGCGGACGGTCCGGCATATGGTCCAGCATCCGTGGCAGCAGCAGCGCGGCCAGCATCGACCCGCCGCCAAAGGCCGCAAGGGCGATGGCCACCTCGGGTTCCTGCAGGCCGAAGCTGCCTTTCACCAACACAACCGTATTGACGATGACCATCGAGGAGGCCGCCGCAACGACAAGGTTCAGTGCCAGCAGGCCCCGCAGTCGCGGCGTCGCAAGATAGAGCCGTATGCCACGCGTCGTGCGAGCCCAGATCGTGCGCGGTTTGCCAGGCTGGGGTGATGGGATCGGCACGGATAGCACCAATAGGGCAGAGGTCAGAAAACCGATGACCGTGCCTGCAAACAACATCGGGAAACTGACCACGGTCAGCAGTGCTGCCGCAAGTGCTGGCGACAGCAGGCTTTCCAAATCATAGGCAAGTCGCGACAGCGAGAGCGCGCGCGTATATTCTGCCTCATCCGGCAGCACATCGGGAATGGTCGCCTGAAACGTCGGCGTAAAGCCCGCAGAGGCGGCCTGCATCAGGAAAATGAGGCAATAGATCTGCCAGATATCGGTGACAAAGGGCAGCGCGAGCGCCACACCAGCGCGGATCAGGTCGAGCGAGACCAGCATGGTGCGCCGGGGCAGCCTATCGGCCAGGGCGGCGGCGATTGGAGCGAGGCCGACATAGGCCACCATCTTGATCGCGAGGGCCGTGCCGAGAACAACGCCGGCGTCCTCCCCTGCGATCTGCCATGCCAGCAGGCCAAGCGCAACCGTCGCCAGCCCGGTGCCGAGCAGCGCAATGACCTGTGCGGCCAGCAGGTGACGATAGGTCCGATTTGCAAGAACAGTGAGCATTCCGACCTATTCATATATGTTGACTGGAGTTACCGCGCGGCGCAGCCGCCAGGTCTCTCGTGATCAGGGCGCGGGATTGCCGGGTTTGGCTGGCCTGTCGGCGTGGTCTGTTTCCCGCTGACCCTAGCCCGCCGCAGGCGGTGTGGCAATCGCGGCGGCGACACGTTCGGCAGTTAGATGCGCCTGGGTTTGCAGCCAGTCGACAAGCGTGCTCACCTCAGGCCGATGGCTGTTTCGATCCGAGGGCAGCACCAGATAATGGCCATGCTGGGTCGACAGGGCAATATCGCTGGCGCGGCGCAATGTGCCGCGCTCAAGATACGGCTGGGCAAAGACATCAGCAACCAGAGCAACGCCCAGACCACGGTTGGCCAGTTCAAGTGCAATCAGCGATTGGTCGACCTTGTAGGCTGGTTCGGGGACTGTAACGCCGGGGGCGTGCAGCGCAAAGAAATGGCGCCAGGTGTCGACAACGCCGGTCATTTCGATCAGTGGCAATCTGTCCAATTCGGAGCAGGGGGAAGTGCCTAGCAGGCTGGGTGTCGCCACTGCAATGACGGTGTTCTGGAGCAGCGGCAAGACGGGGCCATCGCGCCAGCTGCCATCGCCATAGCGAATGTCGACATCTATCGATTCGCCCTGCGACAGCTCACTCCATGATGACGACAGCACCCGAAGCCGACTGGCGGGATATTGTTTTCTGTAGTCGCCCAGCAATGGCATCAGCCACAGGAGGTTCAGAGACGTGAGACAGCGCAGGGTCACCTCCTGCTCTGTCCCTTTGCCAAAGAGATTGCAGGTGGTCGCGTCAATATCGGCAAAAGCCTTGGCCACCACGGGCAGATAGGCATGTCCCAGCCGTGTGAGGCTGAGCAGCTTGTGGTCGCGGCGGAACAGCTTGTGGCCCAGCTGCGCCTCAAGCCCGCGAACCTGATAGCTGACCGCAGAAGGTGTGAGGCCCAGCTCCTTCGCCGCCAGTGTGAAGCTGCCGTGCCGCGCACTGGCATCAAAGGCACGGAGCCAATTCATCGGAGGAAGATCGCTGTACATAGGCGCAGAATACCCATGCTGCGAATTTTTTTAAGGTAGCGACGAACTATTTTTCGTTTCCGCTTTGCGATCAGCTTTGTCACGATCTGACGATAAAGACTTTGCGGACGGTCAGGCAGTGACGCGATTTGACTACATTATTATTGGCGCAGGGTCTGCGGGATGTGTGCTGGCGGAGCGGCTGAGCCGCTGCGGCCGCCATAAGGTGCTTGTCCTTGAGGCTGGCGGGCGTGGGCGCTCCCCCTGGATTGCGCTGCCTCTGGGCTACGGCAAGACGTTTTTTGATCCTGCGGTGAACTGGAAATATGAAAGCGAACCCGAGGCGACGCTCGCGGGGCGGCGCGGCTACTGGCCGCGTGGCAAGGGGGTTGGTGGTTCGGGCGCAATCAATGCTCTGGTCTATGCCCGCGGGGTGCCGCAGGATTTTGACGATTGGGAGGCCGCGGGCGCGACGGGCTGGAACTGGGAGACCGTGCATCAGTCCTACAAGGCGATGGAAACCCAAGTGGCGCCCGATGGGCGGCGGCAGGGAAGCGGTGCGCTGCATGTGCAGGATGTATCGGACCAGATACACCCGGCGAACCGGCATTTCTTTGCCGCGGCGGCTGAACTGGACCTGCCGAGTACCGGCAATATCAACGATCCCGGTGGCGAAGGCGCGGCGGTCTATCGGATCAACACAAGCGGTGGTCGCCGGATGCATTCGGCGCGGGCATTTCTGGCACCCGCGCTAAAGCGGATGAATGTGACCTTGATGACCGGTGCGCTTGTGGAACGGATCATTTTTGACGGTCGGCGTGCCGTTTCGGTACAGCTACGGCGGCGCGGCAGATTGATGACGATATCGGCCGGACGTGAGATCATCCTGTCCGCCGGGGCTGTTGCCTCGCCCTGTCTTCTGCAGCAATCGGGGATCGGTCCTGCGGATCTGCTGAGCAGGCACGGGATCGAGGTGGTTCAGGAGCAGGCCCATGTTGGTGGAAATTTGCAGGACCATCTGGGGATCAACTATTATTTTCGCGCCACAGAGCCGACCCTTAACAATGTGTTGTCGCCCTTGACCGGAAAGCTCCACGCCGCCCTGCAGTATGCGATACGCCGCAGGGGCCCGCTGGCGCTGTCGGTGAACCAATGCGGCGGGTTTTTCCGCAGCGCGCCGCATCTGGGCCGCCCTGACCAGCAGCTCTATTTCAATCCGGTGACCTATACCACTACGCCTGACGGCAAGCGTGAGGTGATCCAGCCAGATCCGTTTGCCGGGTTCATTATCGGCTTTCAACCCGCCCGTCCGACCAGCAGGGGCCGGATCGACATTCGCAGCGCCGACCCAACTGCCCCTCCGCTGATTCAGCCCGGCTCTCTCGCGACTGAGGAAGACCGCGCGCAGGTTATCGCAGGGGGGCTGCTCTGCCAGAGGTTGGCAGGCACATCGGCATTGACCCGGCTGATCGAGGCTCCAATGGGGCCTGATCTGCGGCAGATGGCAGATGCCGACATCCTGTCGGATTTCCGCGAACGCTGTGGCACGGTGTTTCATCCGGTCGGGACCTGCCGTATGGGGGCGGATGCAAGCACCGCCGTTGTCTGCCCCAAGCTGAAGCTGCACGGGTTTGACGGGCTGCGGGTCGTGGATGCCTCGGTCTTTCCCAATATCACCTCGGGCAATACCAATGCTCCGACTATGATGCTGGCCCATCGGGCGGCTGATCTTATTTTGGAGGCCGGATGAATACGCCCTATTCAGCCTCGGGTGCGGTGCCGCTGCAGGATGATCGCGGACAACAGGACATCGGGCCGCGCATTTGCCGGATCGAGACATTCTGCACGCCCTTGGTGGGGTTTGTCCGGGTTACCTCGGAGGATGGCCAGCAGGGTTGGGGGCAGGTTTCGACCTATAACAGCGATCTGACCTGCGAGATCCTTCATCGGCAGGTGGCGCCCTGGGCCTTGGGCCGGGGTATGGATGCGCTTGAGGCGGTGATCACCGAGATCCCGCTGCGCGAGCATAAATATCCGGGCACCTATCTGCGGCGTGCGATGGCGGGCTTTGATACGGCGGTGTGGGATTGGCGCGGCCGGGTGGCCGAAAAACCAGTGGCGGTGTTGCTGGGCGGGTCGCCGGGTCCGATCCGGGCCTATGCCTCTTCGATGCGGCGCGATATCACACCACAGGACGAGGCGGATCGGCTCAAGGCCCTGCGTGACAGCCACGGGTTTGACGCATTCAAGGTGCGGGTCGGCGCCGAATGCGGCGAAGACCGGGATGAATGGCCGGGGCGGACGGAGACGATCATTCCGACGATCCGGGCAGCATTGGGAGATCGGGTCTCCCTGCTGGTTGATGGCAATTCCGGGTTTTCCCCGAAACGCGCCATTGAGGTAGGCCAGCACCTGCAGGACCATGGGTATGAGCATTTCGAGGAACCCTGCCCCTATTGGATGCTGGAGCAGACGGCGGAGGTGACCCGCGCGCTGGATCTGGATGTGGCGGGCGGTGAGCAGGATTGGGATTTGCAGGTCTGGCGTCGTATGATCGAGATGCGCGCGGTTGACATCATCCAGCCGGATATCCTGTATCTGGGCGGGATGACGCGGAGTATGCAGGTTGCGCAGCTGGGTGCGGCGGCGGGGCTGCCCTGCACGCCGCATTGTGCGAACCTGTCTCTGGTTACCCTGTTCACGATGCATTTGCTCCGCGCCGTCGATCTGCCCGGGCGCTATCTGGAATTCTCTATCGAGGGCGATGACTATTATCCCTGGCAGCGGGATCTGTTTGTCACTGATCCATTCCGCATCGACAACGGTCAGGCGACGGTCACTGATCAGCCCGGCTGGGGCATCGAGATCAACCCGGAGTGGCTGTCAAAGTCGACATATAACTGTAGCGAGATTTAGATGTGCCCTGTGCGCTTCTGACGGCCGGTTGGTTCGGCGTCAGGGCGCTATCGAGCTGGCGCGCGAGTGGGGGTGTCGAGAAATTGACAAAAACACTCGTCTTTGTGGTTGCAGAGTGACCCGTCTCGCCCCATTTGTGGGCAAAGATGCCCGGTAACGCATAAGGTTCGATATGCCCAAGACTCCCAGCCCCTGCATTGATGTCTGCAAATTCAAGCGTGAGGGACATTGCATCGGCTGTTCGATGACCAAGGCCCAGAAGTCGCTGTTCAAAGCGTTGAAGAAAGACAGCCACAGGCGCGCGTTTGTCAGGATGCTGACCGCGCAGCAGGGCCAGCTGGGAAAATACACACATTGGGACCTTGCCTACCGCAAGAAACTGGCAAAACGAAAAATCGCGGCAGAGGAGATCCTCTGACCGCGATTATATGTCGTTACCGGCTAGGTTGTTCACCCACCGCCGTTGTCGTGTCAGCCCGCCAGATGCGAGCGCAGGAACCAGGCAAATTTTTCATGGGTCTGGCCGCGCGCAATGCACAGATCCTCGGTCAGCGTATCACCATGATCGGCGGCTAGCGCACCACAGCCTGCAAGGGTCGCGGCGAGGGTTTCCTGCGCCTCCATCATGATCCGGATCATTTCCTGATCGGTCGCATGGCCGTCGTGTTCGGCAACTTTGGAGCGTTTCAGCATCCCGGCCAATGTGCCCTCGGCATGGGCATCCAGTGCACGTACGCGCTCGGCAAGGTCGTCCTGCCCCAGAAAGTGATCTTCGTAGATCTTCTGGAACAGATCATGCAGCGGGCCGAATGCCATGCCCTTGACGTTCCAGTGGAAATTCTGGGCCAACATCGTGGTGACAGCGGTTTCTGCCACGGATTGGTTCAGAGCATCGGCGATTGCGGTTTTGGCATCGGTCGAGAGTGCAGCAGCGGTCTGTGTCATCATTTTCCCCATTGTTCCATAAAATAGCTGGCTGGCAGGAAGCTGGCTTGCTGTGACACACAACATAGCCATCCGGGGGCATATGGCAAGAGTTTTTAGAACGATTCTAATACTTAGGAAATTGCTCGGAAATACGGCCCAGAAGAAACCCGATGTAGCGCCGCCGCGCCGGGTCGATTTGCGACCGCAGCAAGAAGCCGAGGCTGTCATAATCCTGTGCTGATACACAGGACAGGCAGCGCATCACCCAAGCTTCGTCGAAGGAGACCTCTGCCGTGCCGGGCCGAAACCATTTGATTCGACGTGGCATTGCCTCTGGCAGGCATTTCACAAAAGTATCGACATAGGTGCGTCTGGCATCCTCTCCATCGACACAGAGCAGCGCGCAGGCTTCGAACAGATCGGTCCGCGCAGCGGCGCGGCAGCCCATCGCCGCAAGACGCAACGTATTGAGTGCAATATATTCCTGCTCATCGAGCAGGGGGGTACTGCGCAACCGGTCAGGGGCCGTCACCTGCGGCAGGGACAAGGTCTGCACTGGCATCATGGGTGATGAATCCGTCTATCTAGAGGGGCACTCGGGCACCCCGGCTAATTCCTGACTAAATATATTGGTTTTATGGGCGCTCACAAGAGATGAACAGGCGCGCCAGTAAAATTCGCGCTGTATGCCCTGCGGCGGGCGTATTAGCTGCGGTTCTCCGCAACCAGCGCCAGCAGCTCTTCCTTGGTGCGGGAAATATGTCGGGTCAGGGCATCGCAGGCGGCCTCCACATTGCGGGCCTGCGCCAGTGCGAGGAGGTCGCGATGCTCGGCCTTGGCGGGTTCGCGCTGTTTCATCACGCTGAGATGCATGCGCACAAACCGGTCGGAATGAAGGCTGAGCCCCTGTAGCATTTCATTGGTCAGCTTACGTTCGGCAGCAGCATAGAGCGCAGAGTGGTAGCGGTGGTTCAATGCGCCCCAGGTTGCCACGTCATCAGCATCATAGGAGGCGTCCATTTCATCCAGGATCTGGCTGCATCTTGCGAAGTCAGTGCTGGTCATCGCAGGGATCGAGCGACGGAACAGATCGACCTCGACCAGGATGCGCAGATCAAAAATCTCCGCGATTTCGCGCAGGGAATGTTTGGTGACTGTTGCCCCGCGGTTATTCGCAAAAAGGACCAGCCCCTCGGCATCGAGCCGCTTCAGAGCTTCGCGCACCGGCATCCGCGAGACATCGTATTCCTCTGCCAGTGCCTCCTGGCGGATCGGTTCACCTTCGGCAAGTTCACCACTCAGGATACGCTCGCGCAAATCGGCGGCGATCACGTCGGGAAGGGTGCTGCGGGAGATGGCGCGCTTGGCTGCCATGGGAGCCTCATGGGTCGGGGTTACGTAGGTGCCAATCTGGCGGTTGTTGTTCGGGTGTGCCCTGCTGGGCCGCGCGGATCAAGGGGCAGGGCATCACGCCCCCCAGGTGTCGCTCAGCCTGTAGCCACCGGGCCAGGGGTCATCGGGGTCCAGCATGTGCTGGTGTATTCCCGTGATCCAGCCACGCCCACTGATTTCCGGAATGATGGCGGGCTGGCCTCCGACGGTTGTCTGGTCGGCGATCCGGCCCTTGAAACTGGAGCCTATGATCGACACTGCCTCAAACTCCTCATCTGCGGTCATTTCCCCTTTGGCCAGCATCAGGGCCATTCGGGCCGATACTGCGGTTCCGGTGGGTGAACGATCCACCTTGCCGGGCTGGATGGCCACGGCAGAGCGACTGCGCCACCCGATGTCGGTGCGCTCCAGCGGGCCGCAAAATGCACAGAAGGAAATATGCGACCAGTCGGGATTGTCTGGATGGCTGAAACCCAGCTGCTCATTTGCCGCATCCAGAATGCAGGTTCCGATCTGTGCCAGGGCCTTGGCCTCTGCGTCGCAGATGGTCAGATCCAGATCGGCGGCCTGTACGACCACAAAACTATCGCCGCCATAGGCCGTATCCACATAGAGCGTACCGATCCCCGGGACATGCAAGGCAACGCCAATTGCCTCTGCAAAACTGGGAACATTGCGGACAAATATCCGCTCCGCTTTGCCATTTCTGCATTCGGCGCGCACCTTGACCAGCCCCCCTGGCGCTTCCAGCGTCAGATGCGTTTCCGGTTCCTGCATGGGCAGAATGCCCCCATCCAGCAGCACGGTCGCAACGCAGATCGAATTCGATCCGGACATAGGCGGCGTGTATTCGGGTTCCATAATGATAAACCCCATGTCGGCGTCGGGATGTTTGGGGGGCACCAGCAGATTGACGTGCCGGAACACGCCGCCGCGGGGTTCATTGAGGACAAAGTTGCGCAGGGTCTGGTCCTGCGCGATGAATGTGCGCTGATCCCAGAGTGTGGCGCCCGGCGGCGGTGCCACGCCGCCGACGATGACATCACCCACTTCGCCCTCGGCATGGGCGGAAATGACATGTACGGTCCTGGTGCTGCGCATCTAGGTCTCCTGCGGTTCCGGCGGGCTTGGGGCGGGCTGAAAGGTGGTCAAGGCAATCGATCGCCTGTTTCTGATGTAGCACTACAATAAATTTTAGTATATGTTTTCCTGAAGCCCACATCACAGATCATGACCAAACAGGTTCGGCTGGTTGGATGGGTCACTTTGGTCAGCGCGGTGTCGGGCTGCCGGAATTTCAGGATACGGATATGGACGCCTCAGAGACGCGCAAGACAGAGACCATAAAGGCAGGCGCCAGCAAGAAAACGCGCAAGAAGGACAATTCCGAGCAGCTTGGACACGCGATCCGCCGCCGCCGCAAGGCGATGGGGATGACAATGGTGCAGGTTGCCGAGGACACTGAACTGACGCCCGGGTTCATTTCTCAGGTTGAGCGGGGCATCAGCACGCCCTCGCTGTCCTCGCTGTTGTCCATCGCTGCCGCCCTGCAAACCAGCGTAGAGCAGCTGTTGAGTGTTGAGGAAGAGTTTAGAGAGTATATCCATAAGGATAACCGGCAGACCTACGCTCTGGGAACCAACGGAAGATTGTATGAGAAGCTGGGGCCGGGGTTTTCCGGCGCGCTCTGCTACCCGTCGATCATTCACCGCCCACCTGGTCATGTCTCGGAGAAGATGTGCCACGAGGGCGAGGTGTTCTGCTACCTGATCTCGGGGCAGCTCGAATATCATCTGGGGGATTCGGTGCATATCATGTCGCCGGGGGATACGGTTCACCATGACTGCTCGAAGCCGCATTATTCGATCGTTTTGAGTGACGAAGAGGCGGTTGAACTTTGGGTGAGCACCATGCCGATGAAGAGCTCTGCCCGCTGAAGGATCAGGCGCAAATGCGCATATCTCTACCCTCCGGCCTTGGGGCTGATGCGGCAAGTTCGGCGTCCATCTGCAGTTGAGCTACCGGAGATTTCTACCGCAATCAGAACTTTTGCTAAAAATAATTTTAGTAATTTTAAAACCCACGCTATGCTTCTCCACATGAGACGGAGAATCGATCTGGGAGGATCTCACAAATGACAAGAAAACTGGTGGCGGCCGCAGCTGCCCTGACCACGGCACTGACCGTACCGGCGCTGGCGCAGGATCGCGGCGGCGTGCTGAACTTTGCCCGTTACGACGGATCGACCTTGATCGACCCGATCTATGCGGATCGCAATCCGGATATCTGGATGGTTGGCAGCCTGTTCGACACGTTGCTGCGCCCCAGCGACGATGGAAATTCGGTCGTTCCTGGCCTCGCCGAGACATATAATGTCTCTGAAGATGGCACCACGGTGACCCTGACATTGCGCGACGGGATCAAATTCTCCGATGGCACACCGCTGACCGGAGAGGACGTGGTGTTTTCGCTGGATCGTGCTCGCAATGCTGATCTGAGCCCGTGGGCGGGTCTCCTCGGTACATTGGATACAGTTGCCAATAATGGAAACGAGATCACCCTGACCCTCTCGGCACCGGATCCGACGATCCTGTCGATGCTGGCAACCTTTACCACCGGCATCGTGTCCAAAGCCGCGTTCGAGGCCGCCGAAGGCGCAACGGATCAGGAGAAGTCAGCCGCCATCTTTGCAGCAAAGAGTGCGGGCGTGGGCACTGGCCCCTTCTATCTCTGCGGGTTTGAGCAGGGCACATCGATGGATTTCTGCGCCAATGAGCACTACTGGCGCAGTGGCTCGGACGGCAAACCGCTGCCCTATCTGGACGGTGTGCATTTCGAGATTATCCCCGATGATGCCACCCGTATCCTGAAGCTGCAGGCCGGTGAGATGGATGCGGCGGAATTCATCCCGTTCTCGCGTGTGGCCGAGCTGGAGGCGGATCCGAACATCGATATGAATCTGTTCCCCTCGACCCGGATTATCTATTCACCGATCAATACCCGCCCGACGCGGGCAGATGGATCGCCCAATCCGCTGGCGGACGAGCGGGTGCGTCAGGCGCTTAATTATGCCACCAATAAACAGGCCCTGATCGGGTTGGTGCTGCAGGGGGCCGGCAAGCCCATGACCTCGCCTCTGATGGCGGCGGCGACCCAGCTGGCGACATCAACTGATCCGCTTTATGGCTATGATCTGGACAAGGCAAAGGCCTTGATTGCCGAGGCCGGTCTTGAGCCCGGAACCGAGATCACCTTTACGACGCTGGCCGGATCGGCGGATGACAGCACCATTTTTGCAGCGCTTCAGCAGATGTGGGCGCCTTTGGGCATCGAGCTTAAGGTGGAGCAGGTCGACAATGCCACCCGTGGCGCGAAGAACCGGTCGGGTGAATTTGACATCCATACCTATGGGTGGGTCAATGATGTGAATGACCCAAGTCAGGTCACTGGTTGGCTCGGTTACTTCCCCACTGCGAAGGCCGTTGGCACAGGTTGGGAGAACGAGAAGTTCAACAGCCTGTTTGAGGCCTCGGCAACGGAAATGGATTCGGGTGCGCGTGCTGGTCAATATGCCGAGATGCAGTCGATCTATGCCGAGGCGGCGCCGCTGCTGTTCATGTACGAGACCCCGTTTGCGGTGGCCCTGTCAAAGAAGGTCAGCGGCTACGTGCAGACACCGCTGGGCAACAACCTCTTTGAGGAAGCGTCGATCAGCCGCTGATCAGTTTCGCCCTGCAATGTAAAAGCACCGTCAGCCCTGGGGCTGGCGGTGCAGACGAACGGATGCCGGAATGGCCACTATTCAATATATTCTCAAGCGCCTGTTGCTGATGGCCGTGACCTTTTTTCTGGTCATGATCATCATCTTTCTTCTGGTGCGCCTATTACCCGGAGACCCGGCAATCGCCATCGCGGGGGACCGCGCGTCGGATGCTGATCTGGCCGCTATTCGCGAACGGCTGGGACTGAATCAGCCGCTGGTGGTCCAGTTCTGGCAGTTCCTGTCCAATACCGTGCAGGGGGATCTGGGGCGCTCGATCCTGATGCGAGCGCCGGTGATAGATGTGATCGCCAGCCGCCTGCCGACGACCCTGTTTCTTACGGTTTATGCCGTGGCATTGTCGGTGCTGATCGCGGGGCCGCTGGCCTTTGTTGCGGCACTGAACCGGGGGCGCTGGCCCGATGCGGTGATCCGCACCGTCTTTCAGGTCGGCCTGTCCATGCCGGTGTTTTATATCGGATTGATCTTGCTGACATTTCTAGCCGCGCAGCTGCGCTGGTTCCCGGTGGGGGGCTATGGCGACAGTTTTTCCGAGCGGCTCTACCATCTGTTTTTGCCATCGGTGGCAGTGGCGCTTTATACCTCTGCGATCATCATGCGGAATCTGCGGTCGGCCATCGTTGAGGTGGTGGATGCGGAATATGTTGAATTTGCCCGTGCCAAGGGACTGTCGGCCTGGCAGATCCTGGGGCGGCATGTGTTGCGCAATGCGCTGATTTCCACAGTCACGCTGCTTGGCCTGTCCATCGGCAACCTGATGAGCGGAACCCTGGTCACCGAAACGGTGTTTGCGGTGCCGGGCGTTGGCCGGTTGATGCTGGAGGCAATCTTTGCCCGTGATTATCCGCTGATCCAGGGGCTGACCCTGACATTTGCAGTGCTGGTGTCGATCGTGTTCCTGATGACCGATCTGATCCAGAGCGCCCTAGACCCGAGGATGCGTCTGACATGACCGATGCCACAGTTCTGTCGCCCGAGGCGACGCGACCGCAGCAGAGCCGGTGGAAGATCGCGCTGCGCAAACCGGGGTTCATGATCGGTGTCGCGATTATCGCAGCCTCGACGCTGCTGGCCATCGCGCCGGGCCTCTTCGCCCCATATGATCCCAATTTCATCGATTATAACGCGGTGCGGCAGCCGCCGAGCTGGGCGCATCCTTTCGGCACCGATATGCTGGGGCGCGACAGCCTCAGCCGGGTGATCTCTGCCTATTCTGTGAATATGCAGATGGCCGTTCTGGCCACGGTCTTTGCCATGCTGATCGGGGTCACGGTTGGTGCGTTGGTGGGCTATTATCGCGGCATTGCCGATATGATCTTTGGCCGGGTCGTGGATGCCGTCATTACCTTCCCGTTTTTGGTCTTGGTGATCGCGGTTGTTGCGGTGCTGGGGCCGGGGCTTGTCAATATGTATATCGCCATCACGGCGGTGGGCTGGGTCTACTACGCCCGGCTGATGCGCGCCGAGGTGATCACCCAGATGGGCAATGACTATGCGGCGGCCGGAATTGTCATGGGATATTCTGACCGGCGCGTGATCTTTCGCCACCTGCTGCCCAATGCGATCACCCCGGTGATTGTCTACTGGATGACCGATATGTCGCTGGCCATTCTTCTGGGGTCATCGCTTGGATACCTCGGTTTGGGGGCGCAGCCACCGCAGGCTGAATGGGGTGTCCTGATTGCCGAAGGGCGCAATTTCATCACCACGGCCTGGTGGCTCAGTCTGATGCCGGGCATCGCCATCGTGCTGACCGGGATCGGGTTCTCGCTGATCGGCGACGGGCTGGCCGATCTGTTGCGGCCTCGCGGTTAAGGGGAAAGAGAGTATGAGCATGAAAGAGACCCAGCCGATACTTGAGGTCCGTAACCTCTGTACGACGTTTCGACGCGGCGGTGTGATGCTGCCTGCGGTACGCGATGTCAGCTTTGATGTGCGACAGGGTGAGGTTCTGGGGCTTGTCGGCGAAAGCGGCTCGGGGAAGAGCGTCACACTCAGGTCGATCCTGGGGCTGACCCGTCGCCATGGAGAGGTCACAGGCGAGGTGCGCTGGCAGGGGCGGGATATTTCCCGCCTGTCGGATCGGCAGCTGCGCCAGGTGCGCGGCGGTGAGGTTGCAATGATCTTTCAGGAGCCGATGACGTCGCTCAACCCGCTATTGACCGTGGGCCTGCAGCTGACCGAGACACTGAAGGCACATACCGATCTGCCGCGTGCGGCGCGTCGGGACCGGGCGGTCGAGATGCTGGATCATGTAGGTATCCCGGCGGCTGCCTCTCGGTTGCAGGATTATCCGCATCAGTTTTCGGGCGGGATGCGGCAGCGGGTGATGATTGCCATTGCGCTGGCGGCGCAGCCGAAGCTTTTGTTGGCGGATGAACCGACCACAGCGCTGGATGTTACCATTCAGGCGCAGATCCTTGATTTGATCCTGCGCCTGTCTGAAGAGATGAACATGGGCGTGATCCTCGTTACTCATGATCTGGGGGTCGTTGCGCAGACCTGCGAGAATGTTGCGGTGATGTATGCCGGGCGGATCGTCGAGCAGGGGGCGGTGCGGCAGGTGCTGCGCACGCCGCGCCATCCCTATACGGCCGGATTGATGCAGTCGGTGCCACAGGATGTGCCGCCACGGACGCCGCTTTACTCTGTGCCGGGTACGCCACCTAGTCTGGAGATGCTGCCCCGAGGCTGCGCCTATGCGCCCCGTTGCGACGCACGGACTGAGGCCTGCCTGAATGCGCGCCCGCCACTGGAGGCGATCAGTGCCGGGCGTCGCGCGGCCTGTTTCAATCCGGTTCCCGCGGTCCAGGGAGAGGTGGCATGACTGATCCGGTGATGGAGATCGACAATCTCAGCCTGACGTTTCATCTGCCGCGCAGCCTGATTGATGTGATGCGCAAGCAACCCGGTCGCGCCGTACGCGCGCTGAACGGCGTCAGCCTGGCGCTGAGGAAGGGAGAAACCCTAGGTGTTGTCGGAGAATCGGGGTGCGGAAAATCGACATTGGCGCGCTGCATCGTCCGGCTTTACGAGCCGCAGGGTGGCAGCATTCGCCATCATGGGCAGGATATATTCGCCGACGGCGCGCGCAGCGACCGCAGCTATAACCGGCGCGTGCAGATGATGTTCCAGGATCCCTATTCGTCGCTCAACCCGCGTATGACCTGCGGTCAGATCCTGAGCGAAGCCTTGCAGGTCCATAAGATGCGCCCCTCCGACGAGATCCCGACACGAGTCGCGGAGCTGCTGGATTTGGTGCGGCTGCCCGCAGATGCGGCGCAGAAACTGCCGCATGAGTTCTCCGGTGGCCAGCGTCAGCGGATTGCCATTGCCCGTGCGCTGGCGGTGGAGCCTGAGGTTCTGATCGCCGATGAGCTGGTATCGGCGCTGGATGTCTCGGTTCAGGCGCAGGTGGTGAATCTTCTGCTGGAGCTGCAGGAGCAGCTGGATCTGACCATCCTGTTTGTCGCCCATGATTTGCGGCTGGTGCGCCATGTCTCCCACCGTGTCGCAGTGATCTATCTCGGCCGCATCGTGGAAATCGGCGACAGCGAGCGCCTGTTTGCCAATCCGGCGCATCCGTATTCACAGGCGTTGCTGAGTGCGGCCCCGTCGCTTGATCCCGATGACAAAGGGGATGCGATCCGGTTGGAGGGAGAGCTGCCGTCGCCGCTGAACGTGCCGCCAGGGTGCCCGTTCCATGTGCGCTGCGCCCACGCTTCGGAAATTTGCAGGCGGGATGTCTCGCACCTGCGTCCTCTTGGCGACCGTGGCGAGGTCGCCTGCCATCTTGCGGAAGAGATCAATCAAAATGGATGACATGTTGAGCGGGCCCCCTGCCGCTGCCCGCATTGCCGATCTGCGCCGCGAGCTGCGTGCCCGCGATCTGGATGCCTTCATTCTGCCCCGGTTTGACGCGCATCAGGGGGAATATGTGGCTCCCCATGACGAACGCCTTGCCTATGTCACAGGTTTTACCGGATCGGCTGGAATGGCCATCATCACGGCTGAGACCGTCGCCGTGTTTGTGGATGGCCGCTATACCGTGCAGGTCGCAAATGAATGCTCAGGACCGCTGTTTTCGCGGCTTCACATTTTTGAACAGCCACCGGAACACTGGCTGGGCGCGGTTGCGCAGGCAGGCTGGCAGATCGGGTTCGACCCGATGCACCTGCCACCCGGCTGGTTCGATCGGTTTGCCGCATCCGCTGTGCAGGCCAGTGCGACGATGTTGCCGCAAGGCGACAATCCGGTGGATGCGATCTGGTCGGACCAGCCGCCAGCGCCGACCGGGCGGATCAGCGTTTTTCCGATGCAATGGGCCGGGCGGAGCAGTGCCGAGAAATGTGCGGATCTTGCAGCATATCTGAGCGAGCAGGACGCCGCATGTCTGGTTGAGACACAACCTGACAATATTGCCTGGCTGCTGAACGTGCGTGGGGATGACGTGGCCTTCAACCCGATGCCGCAGTCCTTTCTCATTGCCGAGAGAAACGGGACGGTCACTTGGTTCGTTGATCCGGCCAAGCTGGATGATGAGGTCAAGGATCACCTGCCGGACATCGTGACCGCCCAGCCAGTCTCGCAGTTTCTTGGCGCTCTTCAAAACCGATGCAACGCCGGAGAACGGATCCTGTTTGATCCGGATTTTTCGCCGGTTGCGGTGCGTCATACTATTGCCGACGCCGGGGCGACTGCGGCTGCGGTGGCCAGTATATTGACCCGGACCAAATCCGTTAAGAATCCGGTCGAAATCGCCGGTCTGCATGATTGCCATCTGGAAGACGGGGTGGCATGGGTCGAGTTCTCGGCCTGGTTGGCGCAGACGGTTCCTGCGCGCGCGGCGGCTGGTGAGCCGGTGACCGAGCGTGAGGCGGAAGCACAGATCCTGTCCTGCCGACAGGCGCGTCCGGGTTTTCTGACTGAGAGCTTTCAGACGATCTCAGCCGCGGCAGGCAATGCTGCAATGTGCCACTACGCGGCCACCAACGGGCGTAATGCTCCGATAATGCCACAGAATCCCTATCTGCTGGACAGCGGCGGCCAGTATGACACCGGGACCACCGATGCCACGCGCAGCTATGCCTTCGGGATGCGCCCCGACGGCTATGACCGGGCGTATACGGCGGTGTTTCGCGCGTTCCATGCGCTGGCCACGCTGCGGTTTCCCCGGGGTACGCAGGGCCATCATATAGATGCGATCTGTCGGCGACCGCTCTGGGACCTCGGCTTGGATTACGACCATGGCACCGGTCATGGCATCGGACATCGGCTCTCGGTGCACGAGCACCCGCAACGCATCGGCAGGCCCTATAATCCGGTGGATCTGGTGCCTGGCATGGTTGTGTCGATCGAGCCGGGCTATTACGAGGCCGGGCGTTTTGGCATCCGGATTGAGAACATCTTTGAGGTTATTGAAGAAAGTGATGGGTTCCTCAGCTTTCGCAATATGACGCTTGCACCAATACAAACCGACATGCTGATCCCGGCAGATCTGAGTGAGGACGAACGCTGTTGGCTGAATACATATCATCAGGATGTGCTGCAGCGGTTATCGCCCTTGGTCAGCGATGCAGCGGGCCGGTGGTTGTCGGCGGCGACGGCCCCGATCTAGAGGTCTGTCTCTCGCTTTGCTGCGCGGCGGCCAGTCCTCGTTCGGGGCTGGCCTAAAATATATCTTCAATCTAATTGAAAACTGCTGGGTAAACCGGTTGGGGGACTGCCCCCGGCGCGGTGGGTCAACACTTTGTTCAGGCGAATATGCGAGAGGTTGTGCAAGACGAGCCTTCCAAGTGGAGATATGAATGCCAGCTCTGTTCAACACAATATCAGGCAAGCTACTTGCCGCGACCACGGTTGCAATTACCGGGCTGATGCTCTGCTTCAGCGTATTTACGGCCCTCAATGAATCTGCACAGGTCAGGGAGCGGGTATTGGAGGGCGCGTCGCAGCGTGCCTCGGATATCGCGCAAAGCCTGTCGTCTCAACTGGTCGAAGCGACCTCAGCTGCGGCGGCACTAGGCGGCGCGCTATCCGGATATATCGAAGATGGCGAGGCAACCACCGCCGATCTGATCAAGATCATGGAAGGCGTCCCCGGCCGCTATGATCTTGTATTCTCTTCCTGGATGTCAGCAATTCCGGACGGCGCCACCGAAGATTTCATTACCGGTGAAGAGGGACGAAATGCCGATGGTATCTTTGCCGCCTACTGGACCAAAGCGGAGTCCGGCGGGCTGAATTTCGAGACGTTCAACGTTGATCCCAATGACACATCCGAGTGGTATCGCCTGCCGATCGACAGTGGCGAGAGTGTCATCACCGAACCTTATCTCTCAAATGAAAACCGCCTGCTGACATCGGTGTCGGTGCCTGTGAATGCACAGGGCCAGATCGTCGGTGTTGCCGGTGTCGATATCGTGCTCGATAATCTCGGTGATTTTGTCCGGGGGCTGTCGGTTTATGAAGGCGGCAGTGTGATGCTGCTGGGCCAGGGCGGCAAATGGTTGTCACATCCTGACCCGGAAATGCTGATTCAGGCCTTTGAAGGGGAAGAGGTGGCAGATTTCCAGGCCGCTGTCGAAACCGGAGAGGTGCAGATCGTTTCGGATCGCGCTGATGGGTCGACACGCCTGTTCTTTCCTTTCACCGCCTACGGCATGAACAAGACCTGGGTTGTCGTCTTGGATGTGCCACGCCATGTCTTCGTCAACCCGGTAAAGGCAAGCATCTACGAACAGCTGATCGCCAATGTTCTCTTGCTGGCGCTGACGCTGGCCACCATCTTCTTCTCGGTGCGCTCGCTTGTCCGGCGTCCCCTGGGGCGAATGCTTGGGGTCATGAAGGATCTTACCGCCGGGAAGGTGCATCAACCCGTTGATATTCCAAAGCGTAAAGATGAGATCGGGGCGATGGCCCTGTCCATCGAGACCCTGCGCCAGGGTTTGGCATCCAAGGAGGAGCTGGAAGCAAATCAGCTGCGCGATCAGCAGCAGCAGCAGGCGGTTGTTCAGGCCCTTGCCCAGAATTTGCAACAGCTGGCTTCCGGGCGGCTGGATGTCAAAATCCACGATGAAATGCCCAGCCAGTATGAGGGGCTGCGCCAGGACTTCAACAATACTGTTGAACAGTTGAGCAAGCTGATCACCTCGGTCAATGACTCGGCACGTTCGATCGATACCGGGTTGACGGAGATTTCCTCGGCAACCAACGATCTGTCGCAGCGCACAGAACAATCCGCGCTTCAGCTGGAAGAGACTGCGGCGTCGCTGAGCGAACTCACGCAAAACGTCCAGCATGTCGCCAGCGGCGCGCGCGAAACTGAGGCATTGGTCACATCCGTGAATCAGAGTGCAACAAACAGCTCGGCGGTAGCCCGGGAGACGGTTGATGCGATGGATTCGATTGCCGCCACCTCCGAGCAGATCACCCGGATCACCGGTATGATTGACGATATCGCGTTTCAGACAAACCTGCTTGCCCTGAACGCCGGTGTTGAAGCCGCGCGGGCTGGCGAAGCGGGTCGCGGGTTCTCGGTTGTTGCCGCCGAAGTCCGTAGTCTTGCGCTGCGTTCGTCTGAATCGGCGCTAGAAATCAAGAAGCTGATTACCGCCTCCGCAGCGCAGGTGGCCCATGGCGTGGATCTGGTCGGCAGGACCAATTCCTCTCTGGAGACCATTATGAATGCCATTGGCAGCATTTCGGAACATGTTGGCGATATTGCCAAACAGGCCGACGAGCAATCCAGGGGCATTTCGGAGTTGAATGGCGCGATGAGCACACTGGAAGCTGCCCAGCAGCAGAATGCCGCCATGTGCGAGGAGACCGCCGCCGCCTGCAGTTCGCTGGACCATGAGACAACCAATCTGTCGCGGCTGGTCACAGCCTTTCAGACTGGAGATGCTGGCCGCCAGCCCGTGCAGAGTGCGCAGCACCACAGTTATACGGCTGCGGCCTAGGGCGCTGACTTAGACTGCTCTGGAGGCGCGGGCGTCACTGGGTGTCCAGGCGGGGTCGGTGAGTCCGAGAGTAGCTCCGCCAAATGCTTGAGAGCCACCACTCCTTTGAGTGGTGGCTCTCGTCTTTGATGTTCGCTGTTGCTGCCGGTGGTGGCCCCGTGTCGGATCTTTGGGTCATTCCTGAGCTCGATGGTTTGCAGTCCGTCAGCGTTTCCGTGATCTGAGTTTCCTGCAATCAGCGAGGTCGCAAGGATGACACGCTAACGCCAACTCTGGTTGATTGAAGTGGTTTGTTGCGGGGCGGCGCAAAGCAGGTTTGACGATCCAGATCCCTATCATGCCGGGTAGTGGTGCAGCACCCGATTGAGATCATTCAGTCTGGAGCATCCATTGTCCGCTACCCATCGGCATGCGAACGACCAGCGGATGTTTGATCCTGACGGGGCGACGATACTGAGCTGGCTCGCGGTCTGTTGGCATCCCTGCGGTGGGAGCGGTGCCAACCGGAAGCCTGTCAAAGCAGATGGGCGGGTGTTGCTTCAATACCGCGCGGCTCTTTCAGCGGTTTCCATGGTTCTGGGCGGCAAGGCAGCCTCTGCTTCCTGAGTGTCCGATGCTGCACCGTATCGCCTTTGACCATGGTACCGGCTTTTGTCCGCTGCGCGCACCGAACGGCCTAGCTCCTCGAAACCTCGACATGGCGTCATGAGATGGCTGGCGTCGGCTGGAGAGGTGCTGCGGATCATAGTTTGGCTGCGAACGCCGGTAGGCCTGCGACTTGAGATGCGGGTGCAAATCAGAATGCTGACGGCAGTCGCCGGTGGAAACGTCTACTGGTGAGCGCCAGGCTCAATTGGATTGCTATCTCTTCTGTTGCGGATCTTTCCCAGGATTTGCTGCAAGCGGTCGCCGCCCACGAGGAGGATCATGATCAGATAGGTGGGGATTGCAACCGCAAGTTGAGCCATAAGCTGTGGGGTGCCATACATCGGCGGCCCCAACTCACGTAGCGCGAAGAGCGCAATGGACATCATTGAGACAGAAATCAGCGCGGGGCGCAGTGCATCGAAGATATAGGTTGTCGCCGAGATTTCGAGGGTTTTCAGAGTTTTGCGCGTGGCGACCGGCCAGAGCAAGAAGGAAATGCCAACCAATGCGGACATGATCCTGTTCAGACCCTCCGGGGCCAGCAGCAGGATCGCTGCAAATCCAGACAGGCTGACGACACATTCAAATCCGAACCACCAACGTGCATGACCGGAGAACCTGAGCAAAGAGGCCTGCATGACGCCGATACTCATCATCAGGCTGAGCATGGCGAAACACTGGAGCGGGTAGATCGCAGCGAGCCATTTGCTGCCAAAGACGAAGGGTATCGCCGTTGGGGCCACAATGATGAAGCCGATGAACAGCGGTAAGGCGGCGGTTGCAGCGGCGAAGCTGCTGAGGATAAACGCTTCCCGCTGTTGTTCTTTTTCAGTTTGCAGACTGGCAAATAGGACCCTTGTGACAGGCAAGAGCGTGCCAATGGTAAGCTCCTGCAGGATTTCACACATTCTGCGGGCGAAAAAGAAGATGCCGAGCACTGCTGGGCCGGCGACGATCCCGAGCAGGATCTGGTTGATCTTGGTCGGTTCGATCATCCGGCCACCCATCGTCAACAGGGTAAAGCCGCGCAGATCCGTCAAAGCGGCCCTCGAGAGCTGTAGCCCAGGGCGCCAGCCAGCGGCCCAGTAGGAGACGACGCAGCCGACAATCGCGGTAATGACCTGCGCCCAGACCAGTGCCCAGATGGCATATCCTTGCAACACGAGCAGCAGGCAACCTGCCGCGCCCAGCCCATTTGCAAGGGTTGTCCGCAACGCAATATGACGAAACTCCATCCGCCGGTTCACCAGTGCCGCGGGAATATTTCCAAGTGATACAAACAGGATACGGAGCGACAGCACCGGCAATATGATCGCAAGTGCCTCGAGTTTGGTCCAGGACGCGATCATCGGCGCACAGAGAACCAGGATCGCAATAGTGGCAAGTGCGATCACCATCGTCAGCCAGAATGCGCTGTCCAGATGGCTCTGCCTCAGGTCGCTGCGTTGAATGATGGCGTCTCCAAGCGGCAGCGGCACCAATGTCATGACCCAGATGACGATCGAGGTGGCCAGAGCCACGGCGCCAAAATCGGCGGGCTCCAGCAATAGAGAGGTCACCAGGAACACAACCACGGTCAAGCCGTTGCTGACCATGATGTTGACGAAGGACCAGAACACGCCAATCAGCGCCAGGCGGCCGCGGCCCTGCGATATATGGCTGAGTGTCGAAGCATCGGTATTGCTGTCGTGCATTCTGTTGGTCCCGCTTTTGCAGTTAGGGAGCATAATCTGCCGCGGCTGTCACCCTTGGTACAGACCCTGATCCCTATCGCCGTTGGCTGAACATTACCGCAGAGGGCTTAATGGCCCGTTTACCGTCCCGTGCGCGCAATGACTGAGCGGCCGGTCAGCAGGATCAGTTTGATATCAAAGCCGAATGTCCGCCGCTTCAGGTAATCAACGTCAAAGGAGACCCGATCAGCATAGCTGACATCGTTGCGACCTGATACCTGCCACAGCCCGGTGATTCCCGGTCTTTGGCTCAGATATGCAGAAGCGGCTGGACCATATCTGTGCAGTTCGCAGCGCACGATCGGGCGCGGCCCGACAAAGCTCATATCACCGCGCAGCACGTTCCAGATCTGTGGCAGCTCATCAAGACTGCTGCGGCGGAGGAACAGGCCAAAGCCCGTGACCCGTGGATCGCGGCTGAGCTTGCGGTCGCGGGCCCATTCGCTGGCCGCTTGAGCGTCCGACTTGAGATGCTCGGCCAGAATATCCTCCGCGCCGTGGATCATGGTACGGATTTTCCAGCAGGTGAAGGGTATTCCGTCCTTGCCGATACGAGTATGACCGAAGAGCCCTGGCCCGCCATCGCGTCGGCTGACGAGCCAGAGGAGCGCGATAACCGGGGCGAGGGCGGGCAGAAGAGCCAGCGCAAGTGACATATCAAGAAGGCGCTTTCCGATCCTTGCATAAATATCGAAGCGCGGTTTTGCCGCCTGACCGCTGTCTGATGGCGCGCGCAGGTGGTCAAAATTCGTGATGTCGCTCATGCCTTACCCCGATCTTCAGCCTCGCGGTGTCGACATTGATGTCGACAGGGTCGCTGGCCGATTTTCTGGCTGCGATCTCGTCCGCCTTTCCTAAGATTTGATTCAAATTCGTGGCAAGATTTTGTCGTAAACAAAGTCATGCTGGGGCGTTCTAAAGATGGGGTATGCAGATCGGCAGCCAGGCTGAACAAGCGTTCCCGAGCTGGTGATGCGGCCGAACAGTTGAATTGACAGCCGCAGTTCGGCGTATTAATTTGATCGGTGAAATAAATATCATCACCAGGACTTCCGGGGTTCTGCACCCAAAGGACGCCCCTGTATGCCATCATCCAGCCAGCCTCGCTCCAGAGCCTTACAGCAGCACTCGCATCTGCGGGACGATGCTGACGAGAGATTGCGTTGGCTCGATCTGGAAAATGATCATCTGCGGCTAAGGGTGATGAACCTTGGCGCTATAACGGCCTGGCTGGATCTGCGCGATGGTGAAACCTGGCAACCCATGGTGCTGGGATATGCCGATATGACGGCCTATCTGGGGGATCCGTATTATCTGGGTGCCATTGTTGGCCGGGTGGCCAATCGGATTGGCGGGGCGGGTTTCCACCTCGCGGGTCGCGAGGTTTCTCTTAATGCCAATGAAGGGAGCAACCAGCTTCACGGCGGCGCGCAGGGGCTTGGACGGGTGTTCTGGGATATGCGGCGGCTGGGGGCCGGGGCGGTTGAATTGCGCCACTTCTCCGCGGATGGTGAAAACGGCTATCCGGGCGGTGCCGATATCCGGCTTAGGATTGCCGTGTCCGGCACAACGGTCAGCTATGACATGACAGCTTCGGTGGACCAACTCACCCCGATTAGCTTGGCGCAGCACAACTATTATACGCTTGGTATCAAGGGCGATATCTGGGGGCACCGCCTGCGCAGCAGCGCCGAGAGCTATCTGCCGCTGCGCCGGGATGGGGTGCCTACGGGCGAAATTGCACCAACTAGCGGTACCAGATTTGACTATCGCGCTGGCCGGAGCTTTGCCGCGCTGGATCCAGAGCGGCTTGGCACGGATATCCATGTGAATTTCCCCCCGAACGCTTCGGGTGATATGCGCGAGGTGGCCCATCTTGGCGCCTCCAATGGTGTTGTCATGCGGGTTTTTTCAGATCAACCGGGTACGCAGATTTACACGGCGAGTCATCTGAACAGTTCCTGCGCCGCGCGGGATGGACAGCGGTTGGAACCATTTTCTGCCGTCTGTATCGAGCCGCAGGGTTTGCCAGATGCTGTAAATCATCCCCATTTCCCGAGTGTTCTGGTGGACCCCGGTCATCCGTATCGTCAGAAGTTGCTGCTGAAATTTTCCGTAGCGGAGAGGGAGCAAGATGGCTGAATACCGGCGTCGATATCGCCTGTGTGGCGCGATTGCGATCTGCATGACGAACGCGACCTTCGCCTGTGCTGGTAGCGCTGAGGAACAGTCCATGAATTTGGATCTGGGGCCGCGGCCAAGCTTTGCCCCGCAGATACAGGCAGAGGTCGAGCTGGGCCAACTGCTGTTTTATGATCCCATTCTATCGGGCAACCGCAACATCAGCTGCGCCAGCTGCCATCATCCACGGTTTGGCACAGGTGACGGCGTCTCCCTGTCGCTGGGCGAGGGCGCAACCACGCTTGGCCCTGAGCGGCGCGCGGATCCGGACAACCGTCCTGAACAGCGTATTCCACGTAATGCGCCTGCGCTCTGGAATCTTGGCGCTGATGATATGGATGTGATGTTCCACGACGGCCGACTGGAGGCTGACCCCGCATATGGGTCGGGTATCCGCACGCCGTTGGAAGGTGATATGGTCGCAGGATTCGATTCCGCGCTGGCCGCACAGGCGATGTTTCCGGTGCTTTCGGCAGATGAGATGGCTGGCCACTACGGCGAAAATGATGTCTCGCGCGCGGTACGTCTGGGTCAGCTGAGCCATCCCGGTGGAGCATGGGATATCATCGCGGGCCGGGTCGCAGAGATCCCCGAATATCGGCAGCGTTTTGATGAGATCCTGGGAGCGGCAGAACCCATCCGCTTTACCGATATCGGCAATATGCTGGCGGCGTTTATCCGGTTTGAATGGCGCGCTGATGACAGCCCGTTTGATCGTGCTCAGCTGCATGGAGAGGCCCTGCCCACCACAGCAGCAAGGGGGCAGGAGCTTTTCTACGGGAGCGCCGGATGCAGCCAGTGCCATACAGACTGGTTGCAGACGGACAATAGGTTTCATGCAATCGCGATGCCGCAGCTTGGTCCGGGCAAGGCCGCCCGATTTGAAACCCACGCCCGCGACGAGGGGCGGTTGCGGGTGACTGGAAATCCGGATGACGCTTACCGCTTTCGCACCCCGTCGCTGCGCAATGTCGCGCTGACAGAGCCCTATGGGCATAACGGCGCCTATGCCACTTTGGAGGCTGTTGTGCGTCACCATCTGGATCCCGTCGCGGCGCTGATGTCTTATGATCGCAGCCAGGCGGTCTTGCCCGGTCTTGATGGGGTGTCGGATTGGGCCGTCATGGATGATCCGGTCGAGCTGGAGCGTATCGCGGCGGCGAATGATCTGGATCCGATTGCGCTAAGTGACGGGGATATTGCCGATCTCGTGGCCTTTCTGGAAGCGCTGACCGACAGCGCCGCAGCCAAGGGGCGGCTTGGGGTGCCGGATAGCGTTCCATCGGGCCTGCCGGTGGAACGCTAATCTACCGGTCCAGGGGTCTATTGTGTTCGGGTAAGATGCTGGTTGGGCGTGATTTCTTGCCAGATTGTGGTTTCCCCATCCGGCCAGATAATGCGCAACCGCAGATCATCGCTCTCTCCCAGACCGAAGTGCAGATCCCCGACCGAGCCGCCCGCATGGCCGCCGCCGACAGTGACCTCGCGGGTGTGTATCCTTATGCCTGTGTCCAGCTCGACGAAGGCACCAATTGCCTGCGTGTTCGGGGCAGTGCCCTTGAGTGACAGGCTCAGCCAGTTTCCGGATGGGCTGGTGGTGTTCTGGTAGAGTTCCATTGGCGCGCGCCGGTTGATCACGGCAAGGTCAAGCTGCCCATCGAGATTGAGATCGCGCAGCACGGCGCCGCGAGAACGTTCCATGCTGGCAATACCCGCAGCGGCGGCCATGTCGGCAAAACGCCCATCTGCCCCTTGGATCAACAGGGTATTCGGGTCGCGCATGGCGGCATCGGGCATCTGTTCGACATTTCCCTTGGTGACAAAGATATCGTCATGCCCATCGTTGTTCACATCGCCAAAATCCGCGTGCCACCCGGTGGATGGTCGCCCGTCACCGCCGCTGGTTGGGCGGTGGGCGGTGGTGCCGTAATCATAAGTCACATCGCGGTAGGCGGGGCCGGTGCCGCTTGGATCAAACAGCTGTAGTTTCTGATCTCCCATCGAGGTGAGGTAGACATCCGAAAATCCGTCACCGTTCAGATCGCGAGACGCTATCCCCATCCCCCAGAGGTGAAAGGGCAGCCAGCCGTCGTCCTGCTGGTAGAGCCTTGGCGGCCTGGTCATTTTCCACATCTGCTCCTGCCCGCCCCGGACATAGTAATGTCGGTCGTTGCTGATCCGAAGATCGGCCCGACCGCGGGCGGTTGCCCCAACGCTTCGGTGCCAATTGGTGAACAGCATGGACAGCGCGCAGTACCCTGGCTGGAGCCGGATGGCCGGGCCGTAGCGGTCACCATCGGGCCGATACAGCAGTGTGTCGTCACAGGCCTCAAACGGACCCTCGGGGTCGCTTCGGTCGACATAGGTGCCAAAGGCAAGCGTCGGCAGCTGAGCGCCCGGCTCCCAGGTGGCCGAAAACGCGGTGGTCCAGTGGTCACCACTGGTAAACCCCAGAACATCGAAGGGTTCGAACTGACAGTTTCCGGTTCCACGCAGCAGCTGATCCGCGCCAACGCGCAGCAGGGCAAGATCGAGAATACCGTCACCATCAATGTCGAGCGGGTAGACGCCGGTGACACCTGTCTGTGCGAGGGCGGCCGGTGTAGCGGATGCAAACCGCAGCGTGGCGCCTGGTGCCTCGCTCTGGTTGATCATCAGCTGAACCCGGTTGCTGCCGCCCGCCGCCACCAGATCAGGGAATTTATCGTCGTTGCAATCCAGCGAGGCGAGCCCTCCACCCACGAAATGCTCCCAACCGCCATCATAGACATGCGCGGGAACTGGTTGGGAGCGGAACACCGGAGGCTCGGGGATGTCCGCCAGCGCGATCTGCGGCAGGAGCCAGATCGGCGCGAGGATATATGAGAGTTTATCCCGCATGGCTGGCAACTTCGCGGATGGTCAGTGCGGAGACTTCTTCAATCGCATAGGCGGCGGCCCCTTTTGCCCACATCTTGTTGCCCCAGCCATGGACGCGCACTTCGGGCAGGGGGCCGTCCACCTGAACCACCCAGCGGCGCATTTCCTCCACCACTTTGTCGGAGGACAGGTAGCCAAAGGCCAGCTGCGCACCCGCCAAAACGATCATCTGCGGGTCGAATATGTTGACGATATTGGCCAGTCCCATGGCAAACATGCGCCCGGCGCGGTCAAGGATTGATTGCGCCATGGTGTCGCCGTCACCGACGGCAGCATAAAGCGAGGCGAGATCCTTGTGCCGTTCGACGCCACTGGTGATATTCGCCTCGCGCAGCAGGGCGTAGTCGCCGACGTAAGCTTCCAGACAGCCGCGCTGGCCGCATTGGCAGAGCGCGCCTTCGAGCTGCACCTTGATATGGCCAAATTCTGCGCCGCAGCCGCGCGCGCCGCGATATATCTGATTGTCGATGACGATGCCCATGCCGACACCATGTTCGACGGTCACCACGACAAAGTTGCTGCGGGTGTCACCTTCACCGAAGAGATGCTCAGCCTTGGCGACCAGATTGGCGTCGTTGTCGATAAACACCGGCATGCTCAGATAGCTGCCAAGAAGGCTGCCAAGATCGATATTCCGCACGTTGAGCGACGATGACCAGTAGATGAAATTGCGCTCGGCATCCATAACGCCGGCCATGCCAATGCCAACTCCGGAGATGTGCGCGCGGGTGAACCCGCCCTTAGCGCAGCTCTGGTCCAGGGCTTCGACAATTTTCTCGCAAAGGGCCTCTGGCGACATCTGACCGCCACGCAGGGGCATTTCGTGGCTGACCAGCTCTGTGCCTTCGAAATCGGTGATCAGGGTAGTGATGGCGTGATGCGACAATTTCAGCCCGGCGATCCGATGGGCGCTGCCGCAGATTTTGAGGGCGACCCGTGGGCGGCCGCGTTTGGCACCGCGCGCTGTATCCGGGCTGACTTCCTCGATCAGCCCTGCGGCCAGCAGTTCGGCGGTGATCGCCGTGACGGTGGCGGGGCTGATGCGGGTGGCCTGAGCGATATCGATTCGTGCGATTTGCCCTGCGGCCCGGATGGTATCGAATACCTGAAGGCGACTGCTTTCACGCAGTTCGCCGGAATGTGAAAGCCTGTCCGATTTAACCACCGTATTTCCCCCTTATTGTCAGGCGACTTATCGCAGGAAAGCGCCGCCCGACAAGATATCTGGCCTCATGATACATTATTTAATTTGAGTTTCAAAAAAAATAATGTTAGGGATATCAGGACGGGCATGTGGCGTGGGGGGACCCGATTGCCGCAGCAGCCCGCAACGACCCGAGGGAGGAAAACAATGAAATTCTTGAGTGGAGTCTCCGCACTTGCCTTTGCCGCCACCGCGAGCATGGCCCTTGCCGAAGATGTGACCGTTGGCGTCAGCTGGTCGAACTTCCAGGAAGAGCGCTGGAAAACCGACGAAGCGGCGATCAAGGCTGCGCTGGAAGCGAAAGGTGCGACCTATGTATCGGCAGATGCACAGTCGTCGTCGGCCAAGCAGCTTGCGGACATTGAAAGCCTGATTGCACAGGGCGTGGATGCGCTGATCGTTCTGGCCCAGGACGCTCAGGCGATCGGCCCGGCTGTTCAGGCGGCGGCGGACGAAGGCATCCCCGTTGTTGCCTATGATCGCCTGATTGAAGACAGCCGTGCCTTCTATCTCACTTTCGACAATGTCGAAGTGGGGCGGATGCAGGCCCGGGCCGTGCTTGAGGCCCAGCCGAGCGGCAACTATGTGATGATCAAGGGCTCGCCCACCGATCCCAACGCGGATTTCCTGCGCGGTGGCCAGCAAGAGGTCATTCAGGCGGCAATCGATAGCGGCGATATCAAGATCGTTGGCGAAGCCTATACCGATGGCTGGCTGCCGGCCAACGCTCAGCGCAATATGGAACAGATCCTGACCGCCAATGACAACAAGGTCGATGCCGTTGTTGCCTCCAATGACGGCACCGCCGGTGGTGTTGTCGCCGCGCTGACCGCGCAGGGCATGGAAGGTATCGCGGTGTCCGGCCAGGATGGCGACCACGCTGCGCTGAACCGTGTTGCCAAAGGCACGCAGACCGTTTCCGTCTGGAAAGACGCTCGTGATCTGGGCAAGGCCGCCGCTGAAATCGCGGTCGAAATGGCCGAAGGCGCTGCCATGGGTGATGTCGCGGGCGGTGCCGCCTGGACGTCCCCAGCGGGCACCGAGCTGACGGCGCGGTTCCTGGAGCCTATCCCGGTGACCGCTGACAACCTGTCGGTTGTTGTCGATGCCGGCTGGATCACCAAGGAGGCGCTGTGCCAGGGTGTGACCAACGGTCCTGCGCCCTGCAACTAAGCAGCTGCTGAGAGTTTCTCGGCTACTTCTTTCTAAACCGGCGCGCGCCCTCAGAGGGTCCCGATTGGATCGGGCGCGCGTCCCCCTTTCACTACCGCTGATCACTGGAGTTCGGATATGACCGAAACCACGTCTCAGCCGATCCCCGAACAAAACAAGCGTGGCCTGTTCCAGCAATTGGAACTGGACGTCCGCCTATTGGGAATGATCGGTGCCTTTGTCATCTTGTGCATTGGATTCAACATCCTGACGGATGGGCGTTTCTTGACGCCGCGCAATATTTTCAACCTCACCATCCAGACGGTCTCTGTGGCGATCATGGCCACGGGCATGGTCTTTGTGATCGTGACACGCCACATCGATCTGAGCGTCGGTGCGTTGCTGGCGACCTGCTCGGCCGTGATGGCTGTCGTGCAGACCGATGTGCTGCCGGATATGCTGGGGCTTGGACTCAACCACCCGGCAACCTGGATCATAACCGTGGTGGTTGGCCTGACGATCGGCACCCTGATCGGGGCTTTTCAGGGATGGATGGTAGGTTTCCTGACCATTCCCGCCTTTATCGTGACCCTGGGTGGTTTTCTGGTCTGGCGTAACGTTGCCTGGTATCTGACCGACGGGCAGACCATTGGCCCGCTTGACAGCAGGTTCCTGATCTTCGGGGGCACCTCGGGCACGCTGGGCACCACGCTCAGCTGGGCCGTCGGAATCGTAGCCACGGCTCTGGCGTTGGTTGCCCTGTGGAACAGCCGCCGCGGCAAACAGGGCCATGGTTTCCCGGTGAAACCCGCCTGGGCGGAAGCGGTGATTGCAGGTGCGATTGCGGCGTCGATCCTTGGCTTTGTGGCCGTGCTGAATGCCTATCAGATCCCGGCGCGCCGTCTGGCGCGAATGATGGAAGCAGAAGGCGAAACCATGCCTGAGGGGCTGGTTGTCGGTTATGGCTTGCCAATCTCGGTGCTAATCCTGATTGCAACTGCCGTGATTATGACGATTATCGCCCGGCGCACCCGGTTTGGCCGCTATATCTTTGCCACCGGTGGCAACCCGGATGCCGCCGAGCTGTCCGGCATCAACACCCGTCTGCTGACGGTCAAGATCTTTGCCCTGATGGGATTTCTCTGTGCGCTTTCAGCGGTTGTGGCCTCGGCCCGTCTTGCCAATCACTCCAATGATATCGGGACTTTGGATGAGTTGCGCGTTATTGCGGCGGCCGTGATTGGCGGCACTGCACTGTCCGGTGGGTTTGGCACGATTTATGGCGCCATCCTTGGGGCGTTGATTATGCAGAGCCTGCAGTCGGGGATGGCCATGGTCGGTGTCGACGCACCGTTCCAGAACATCGTCGTGGGCACCGTGCTGGTTGCAGCCGTCTGGATCGATATTCTTTACCGCAAACGCGTGGGGGCCCGGATATGAGCACTGCAAAAGAGTTGCGCGCCGCAGGCGCCACGCCGCTGGTCGAGATGAAAGATATTTCGATCTCCTTTGGCGGGATCAAGGCTGTGGATCACGTCAGCGTTGATCTCTATCCCGGCGAAGTTGTTGGATTGCTCGGCCATAATGGTGCCGGGAAATCCACCTTGATCAAAGTGCTGTCGGGTGCCTACCAGATGGATTCCGGCGAAATCCGGGTCAATGGCGATAAGGTTGAGATCACCAATCCGCGTGATGCGCGGTCGCATAACATCGAGACGATCTATCAGACATTGGCGCTGGCGGATAATCTGGATGCGGCCTCCAACCTGTTCCTGGGTCGCGAGCTGGTTACCCCGTTTGGTCTGGTGGACGATTCCGCCATGGAGGCCGAATGTCGCAAGATCATGAACCGGTTGAACTCGAATTTTCAAAAATTCTCGGAACCGGTTTCGGCTCTCTCGGGCGGTCAGCGTCAGTCGGTTGCCATCGCGCGGGCGGTCTATTTCAACGCCAAGATCCTGATCATGGATGAACCGACTGCCGCCCTTGGGCCGCATGAAACGCAGATGGTTGCCGAGTTGATCCAGCAGCTGAAGGCGCAGGGTATCGGTATTTTCCTCATTGATCACGATGTGAATGCGGTGATGGAGCTTTGCGACCGGGCTTCGGTCATGAAGAACGGTCAGCTGGTTGGCACCGTCGATATTGACGATGTCACCGATGATGACCTGCTGAGCATGATCATTCTGGGCAAGCGGCCCGGTGAAGCTGCGGCCTAAGTCGCGAGGTCGATAATATCGGTCTGGAAGGGGCTGCCATTGGTGGCCCCTTTTCCGTTTCAGAATGGTTGCTCAGCCTATCGCAAAACCTACATAAGATGTAGATTTTAGAAGGGTGATAGATGCTGACAATTGGGACATTGGGCAAGCGGACAGGCACGAAGGTGCAGACCATTCGCTACTACGAAGAGATTGGCCTTATGCCGGAGGCGGGGCGCACAGCAGGCGGGCAGCGTCGCTATGGCGAGAGTGATCTGGACCGGCTTTCGTTCATCCGTCACGCGCGACAACTTGGCTTTGGTCTGGAGGCAATCCGGGAGTTACTGAACCTCGCGGATCATCCGGGTCAGTCCTGTTCTAATGCAGATTCCATCGCGCAGAGACAGCTGAAAGACGTCGCTGATCGGATTGCCCGGCTGGAGGCCTTGCAGACTGAATTACAGCGCATGATCCGTGAGTGTGCCGGGGGAACCGTTGCCGAGTGCCGGGTGCTGGAGGTTTTGCGGGATCATTCCGAATGCCTGACAAATCATGATCAGATTGGCGCCTGATCAGGGCATCGGGTTCGTTTGCTCGTCGCCGAGCGCACGGAGCAACATCCGGCGTTGATGATCCTGCCCCCCAAAGAACACCGCCAATACGCGTAGCTGCTGTTCGGCTTCGTTCAGGTCGAAATAGAGGATGGTGCGCCCCTTTGTCACGCTGCGCAGTCCCGGAGCGATATCGCTGCGCAGGGTGCCTTGGTGCGGAGCGTTGCCCAGTGCCTCAATGGCCGCGTCAATCTCGTTCAGGCGGGCCGCTGCCCTGCTGAATGCGGTGTCCGGATCCTCGCCAAAGCCGATTGCCGCATCAAAGAGAAAGTCGAATATGGCATCAAGATCCTGATCAATCGCCTCGGCGCGATCAACCCGAAAGACCATGTTCTGCCCGTTTGCGCGCCAGAAGATCGGCTGTCCTTCGACGCCCCTCAGTACCGCTGACAAAGGAGCCGCCGCGGCGCTCGGCGATCAATGCAAGCAGGGCGGATGTCTCGGCGCGGCGGGCTTCCGTTTCTTCGCGCAGCAGTTCCAGACCCTGCTGCAACACCGCGCTGAGGCTTGCATATCGCCCTTCTGCCACCAATGTGCGGGCAAAGTCGTCCTGTGCTTCGGTCAGGGAGATGGAGGCTTTTACACTCATTTGCGCACCTGAGGCTCTTGTGGGTGACTATGGAGATTATACTACTCAGTAGTATTTATCAACCCGGCACCGGACAGGCCGCGCAGTGCAAGAGCGATCCAGCCGAGACCTGCCAAAGCAATAATGAGCCAATTATCGCTTCCCCATTGGTTAATGATAATCCCGCCGATGGCCCAGCAGATTGCGACGGTGTAAGTCCAGGCTGAGGGGCTGTCTGCCTGGACCAAAAGCCCGACCGCCAGCGCCGCCGTCAGGCAGATTACGCCGGCCAATTGCGGGTTCATCAACCCATATCCTGGAAGAATGATACTGATGGACACCGCCGATGCTGCGGTCAGCCACCCGGCATAGAGCCCTACAGGACCGCGTTTCCAGACCCGTTTGTTGCGGCCTGCGCGGCGCATAGCCAGGATCGCGGTGACTGTCATCGCGATGATCAGGATTGTGGCAAGGATGGGTGAGCTGTTCGCAACCCAAAGCCAGCACACCCCGATGGCTAGGCTGATAGAGAGGGGTTTTCGCATCTCATGCCATGTTGAGCCCTCCGGCGCGCGAAACGCGCCAAACCCGACCCCAACGATCAGCCAGATGTAGATCACGATCCAGATTGAAAAGGCCGAACCGATGGGTTGAATGACCGGGTCGGGCTGTGGATAGGGCAGTTGATCAGCTGTATAGCCGGTAAACGGGTCGGTTATCAGCGGCGCGGCGGCAAAGGCTAGGGCAAGGGCCAGTGTAAGATAGGCCATGGACTGCTTGCTCATGATATCGAACTCGCTTTCGTATGTAGGCGCCAACTGAGGGCGGCATCTGTGGCTATTCCGATTTGCTTATCTAGTCTTAAAGAAAGCTCCGAAGCTCCTCCAATGTTCCCGCTTCTAACGCTGGTTTATCGGTCCGAATGCGATTGATACGGGGAAACCGCATGGCCAGACCACTTTTGTGACGGCTGGATTCATTTAGACCTTCAAAGGCCACTTCCAGGACCAATTCGGGCTTCACCGCGCGGACTGGGCCGAACCGGTCTGTCGTGTTGTTGCGCACAAAGCGGTCCAGTTCCTTCAGCTCGGAATCGGTGAACCCGAAATAGGCTTTGCCGACGGGCACCAGCTTATCGCCGTCCCAGACGCCGAAGGTGAAATCGGAATAGTAGCCTGAGCGTTTGCCGTGGCCGCGCTGCGCATAGAGCATGACGGCATCGACCAGCATAGGGTCGCGTTTCCATTTGAACCAGTTTCCGCGTTTGCGCCCCGCGATGTAGGCGCTGTCGCGCCGTTTGATCATGACGCCTTCGATTACGCCTTCGGGTGGGTTGGCGCGAAGAACCGCCAGATCCTCCCATGTGCCAAAGGTGAGCGGGTGAGAGATGTCGATACGCGGATCGTTCAGGTCCGCAACACAGCGATGCAGCCGGGCCTGGCGTTCATCCAATGTCCAAGATCGCAGATCTTCACCCTCCCAGAACAGCAGGTCGTAGGCGCGCAGCGCGGCGGGATGGCTTGCCAGCATGGTTTTGCCCACGTTCTTGCGACCAAGCCGTTTCTGTAAATCACCAAAGGGCGCGATGATGGTGTCGCGCTTGACCAGCAATTCGCCATCAAGCGTGCCGTCGAAGTCCAGCGCCTCAATGACGTCGGGAAAAGCGCCTGAGATATCCTCTCCGGTGCGTGAATAGAGCCGCCGGGTGCCGCCGTCATTCACGGCCTGCACGCGGATACCGTCCCATTTCCATTCTGCAATGAAGTCGCCGGGAGAGAGGCTGGAAAGGTCGTTCAGATCTGTACCTGTGGACAGCATAACCGGTCGGAACGGCGCGGCGGCAAGGCTTTTTGGTTTGTCACCCCCTTCGAGCCAGGAAAACAGTGGCAGGTAGGGCGGCGTCAGCCCATGCCAGAGCTCCTCGATTTCCGCGACATCGACCTCGCCATATTGTGCCAGGGCGTTGCGGGCCAGTCGGGCGGACACGCCAACGCGCAGCCCGCCGGTGGCCAGCTTCAGGTAGGCATAGCGCTGCGACGGTGTCATCTGCGACAGGCGGCGGATGATCAGTGCCGGAAGCTGGGCCTTTGCGGTTTCGGACAGCTCCGTCACAGCCTCGGTCAAGGACAGATATGCCTCGCCGTCTGAGCGCGGCCAGATCAGGGCGACGGTCTCCGCCAGATCGCCCACGAAATCATAGGAGAGGCGGAAAAGTTCTGGGTCAGTCTCTTCCGCCACCAGACCGCGCAACAGCGAAGGCGTCACATTGCGGAGTGATAGATCACCCGTAATCGCTGCGAGCGCATATCCGCGTTCAGGGTCCGGCATGGCTTGAAAGGCATGGAGCAGATGCGCTGTCTTACCGTTGCGAGACGGGGTAAAGGCGAGCTGCTCCAGAAGGTCTGCGAAGGCTTGCATCAATCTGCCTCTTCCTCATAGCCGACCAGCCGCAGGGGACGGGCGGCAATCTGGTTCAGCTCACACCAGCGAACCAAAGCATCCTCGCGGCCATGGGTCACCCAGACCTGTTTCGGGGCGAGTTCCCTGATGGTTCGGGTGAGATCCGGCCAGTCGACATGGTCGCTCAGTATCAATGGCAGCTCCACGCCGCGCTGCCGCGCGCGGGCGCGGACCTGCATCCAGCCACTGGCAAAGCAGATCACCGGATCAGGAAACCGCTGCGCCCAGGCCGCGGCAAAGGCCGAAGGAGGGCCGAGGATTATCTGCCCCTTAAAGGCGGCCTTGCCCTCCTTGGTGGTGGCCGGGCGCAATTCGCCGAGATCAATGCCCTGGGCGATGTGGTAGTCGCACAGGCGCTGAAGTGAGCCATGGATATAGATCGGCCGATCCCAGCCTGCCTGGCGCAACAACGCGATGACACGCTGTGCTTTGCCGAGCGCATAGGCACCCACAAGATGGCATCGCTCCGGCTGAGCTGCAACGGAGCGGAGCAGTTTTTCGATCTCGGACCGGGGGTCCGGGTGATTGAACACTGGCAGCCCAAAGGTGGCTTCGGTCACGAAAACATCGCATGGCGCGAGCTGAAACGGTGCACAGGCAGGGTTATCGACCCGCGCGTAGTCGCCGGAGACGGTAATGGCCGTGTTGCCGTCCTCCACGGTAATTTGACAGGAGCCAAGGACATGGCCGGCCGGTGTGAATGTCGCGCCGACACCCGCGATCGTCGTGCGATCATCGACTGGAACCGATGTGTCGCAAAACGCAGCGCCATAGCGGATCGCCATGATGTCCAATGTCTGCGGGCTGGCCCAGACCGTGCCATGCCCCGCGCGGGCATGGTCAGCATGGCCGTGGGTGATCAGCGCGCGGGGCACCGGGCGGACCGGATCAATGTAGAAATCACCAGCAGGACAATAAAGCCCATCGGGGCGCGGATGCAGCAGCTCTTCCGGTAGGCGTGGTGCATTCACGGCGCAGGATCCTTCATATTACTTCTAGGCGGTGTTCCAGGAAAGTTAAGCCAAACAGGGGTTTGGGCAAGGGGAGACCGTGCCGACGCTGGCGAGCCGACGTCTTGCCATCCAGTGTGGAACCATCAAGAGGCTCAGGCGTTTTGCCTGCTATGGCGCAGTTTCCTGCGCTGCCGCTATTACCCAACCCGAGGAGAAGGCCCGTGGCGCAGAAGGATTTAACACAGGGCACTGTTTCGCGCGCTCTTGCTGCGGTCTCCGCTCCAATGTCCTTGGGGATTTTGGGCGTGTTGAGCGTTGGACTGGCAGACGCGTATTTCCTCGGGCAGCTGGGGGAGGCTCCGCTGGCGGCCGTCGGGTTCATTTACCCGGTGACCACGGCGGTGACGTCTTTGTCCATCGGCCTGTCCGCTGGAGCCAATGCGGCGATTTCCCAGAGCCTGGGCCGGGGCGACAGCGAGGCAGAGACCAACAGGCTCTCGGTGCATGCGATTGTTCTGGGTATGGTTGTGGCGGTGCTGGTCGCCATCCTGTTTTATCTAGGTGCCGCCTCGCTGTTCTCTCTCATGGGAGCAGGGGGCGCCGTGCTGGAGGAGGCGCAATCCTATGTGCCATTCTGGGCCCTGTCGTTTCCTTTTCTGGTCGGCATGGCGCTGTTGAATGCGGTGTTTCGGGCCCATGGCGACGGGGCAACCTCGGCGGTGATCATGCTGGTTGCTGCGGTGCTCAATATCGCGCTGGATCCGATCCTGATCTACGGGCTCGGTCCTGTGCCTGAGATGTCCACGGCGGGCGCGGCGCTTGCGACGGCTCTGGCGCGCGTCCTGACCTTGGTGGGAGCCTTCACTTATGCGCTGCGGATTGGCGTTATTCGTCCTCCGCAGGAATTCGCCGATGGCATTGTCAGCTCAATACGCGAAGTCGTCAGGGTCGGACTGCCGGCGGCCTTCTCCAATGCGATCAACCCCGCCGGTATGGCGATGGTCACCGCAGCTGCTGCCACGCTGGGCGATACGGTTGTGGCTGGGCTGGGGGCGGCTCAGCGTGTGCAGTCGGTCGCGCTGGTACCCCTGCTGGCCCTTTCTGCGGGCATCGGACCGGTCGTCGGTCAGAACTGGGGTGCAGATGAACGGGATCGTGCGCGGCTGGCGGTCTGGCGGTCCTGGCAATTCTGTATCGGTTACGGCTTGGCTGTCGCGCTTCTCCTGACGGTTCTGGCGCCTTCAATCGCCGGGCTGATCGCCTCAGACGAGGGAGCGGCGCAGAAGACCGCGCAATATCTCCGCGTCGTCAGCTGGAGTTTTCTGGGCTACGGCGTCCTGGTGACAGCAAATGCCGCGATGAATGCCCGGTCCAAGGCGCTCTGGTCCATGGGGCTGAGCTTGATGCGGATCTTTGTGGTCTATGTGCCGCTGGCCTGGCTGGGGGTCTGGCTGTTCGGCTATGCCGGAATTCTGGGCGCTGCGGTCATTGCGAACTTGGCGGCTGTGGCGGGCGCTTATTATGTCGGCCGCAAGACGGGGCTGGTGGGTCAGTGAGGGCAGCCCGATCAGTTTGTCGTCAGTAGTTCGAGTAGTCTGCCTTCACCCATGCGAAGTCCGTCGATACTATGCCGGGTGAGCGATTTGAGCCGTGCGGTGCGCGTGTCGTCGGGCAGTTCGGCCAATGCGATGACCTTCGGGTGAATGTAGCTGTTGCGCGCCATTGTCGGTGTATTGTGCAGCCGCTCCGCCGCTGCCTCCGCCATGGCTGAAATCGTGAGCTTGGGGGCATGCAGCGCCGTGCGAAAGGCTGCATGGGTCCCGTTCCAAGTGCGCAGCGTTTTTGCGGAGACGCCGTCACCGCAAAGGTTGGTCAGAACCTCCTGTACCTGCTCTGACCGGACGGCGCGTACGCTGCCGCCATCATCGAGCCAAGAGATGAGTTCACGTCCGGGCAGGTCCTGTGAACGCTCCAATATGCGTTGCAGGGCCGCGCCCCGGATCGACTTCTCAACTGTCTTGCCGCCTTTTGCGGTATAGCGCAGATGTATTGACTGACCGGAGAACTCGATGTGCCGTTGGCACAGGGTCGTGGCGCCGTAACTGCCGTTGTCCTCTGTGTACTGCGGGTTCCCAATCCTGAGCGAGCCGCGATCCATCAGGGCAAGGACAGCAGCGACCGCCGTTTCCTCCTCGCCTATAGTGCCGCTCAGCCTGTCGCTGATCCACCTGCGCAACTGCGGCAAGCTCTCGGCGAAACTGACCAAATTGTCGAATTTCTGTTCTGCCCGCAACAACTGCCACGCGGGATGGTAGCGATATTGCTTGCGATTGCGCGCGTCGCGCCCGGTGGCCTGCAGGTGACCATTTGCCAATGGGCAGAGCCAGACATCCGTATAAGCAGGGGGCACGCCAAGCCGGTTGAGCCGGTCCACTTCGGTACGGTCCCCGATGTGGCTGCCATCAGGCATATGATAGGAAAACCCGCGACCGCGACGTCGGCGCGAGATCCCGGGCTGATCATCCTTGCAATAGACCAGTTTCATCAGGTCGATCCACGTTTGGCGGGACTTCGGACCCGCAATGTGCGGGCTGCCTGTCGAGCAGGCGGCCCGAATGGCGTCAGCTCATCACCATGACGGATTTTACATTCACAAATTCCTTCATGCCAAAGCCTCCATGTTCGCGGCCATAGCCGGAGTCCTTGACGCCGCCGAAAGGCATGTTGGGGATTGCTAGGCCAAATCCGTTGATGAAGATCATGCCGGTGTCGAAATGATCGCGGGCGAGGGCAATCGCCTTGTCGGTATCTTTGGTCATGATGCCACCGCCGAGACCAAATCGGCTGTCGTTGGCAATGCGCATCGCATCCTCTGCGTCCTTGGCGCGGATCAGTGCGGCCACCGGGCCGAAGAGTTCGTCGTCATAGGCAGGCTGGCCCGGGGTCACGTTTTCCAGAACGGTCGCCGGATAGTAGAAACCCTTGCCCTCTGGCATTTCGCCGCCGCAGAGGATCTTGGCACCGCCTGCGACACTGTCCTTGACCTGCTGATGGAGGTCATCGCGCAGATCTTTCCGTGCCATCGGTCCAATGTCGGCATCGTCACCCATCGGGTCGCCCGGGGTCACGTCTTTCATGGCGGCAACATAGGCGTCGCGGAATTCATCGTAAATTGCGTCGACGACGACGAAGCGCTTGGCAGCAATACAGGTTTCGCCATTGTTATAGGTCCGCCCCTGCACGCAGGTCTGGACAGCTGCGTCGATGTCCGCATCTTCCAGGACGATGTAGGCATCGTTGGATCCCAGTTCCAGCACGGTCTTTTTCACCGCTTCGGCCGCCTTTGCGCCCACTTTGCGGCCGGCGCCATCGCTGCCGGTCAGTGTCACGCCGCGCACCAGGTTGTGGCTGATCAGGGCGTCCGACTGATCGTGGGAAATCACCAGAGCCTGGAACAGGTCCTTTGGCAGGCCCGCGCTTTCGTAGATCTCCTGCAGCATCTGGCCCGAGCCGGTTACGTTGGAGGCGTGTTTCAGAAGTACGCCGTTACCGGCGATCAAGCTCGCGATTGAGTAGCGCACCACCTGGTAGGCTGGAAAATTCCAGGGCTGGATGCCGTAGACGACACCAATGGGGGAATAGAAGATATGCCCTGTCTTGCCACCTTGGATATCGCGCTCTTCGGGGGCGAATGTCGAGGGGGCCTCTCCTGCACTGTAGTCGCAGATGGCCGCGCAGAGCTCGACTTCCTGATGGCTCTGTTTCAGCAGCTTGCCCATTTCTTTTGTCATCAGTTCGGCAAGCTCATCCTTGCGCTCACGCAGGGCGGCCCCGATGGCTTTGATGACCTTCGCGCGCTCTTCTACCGGGGTCTGGCGCCAGCTGAGAAAGGCCTCATGGCAGCTTTGTACTGCAGTTTCCATCGCCTCGTCGCTCAGCAGGGAATAGCTGTTGAGGGTTTCTCCAGTGGTTGGGTTCACGGTTTGAATGGTGTCGGACATGGTTGACCTTTCTCTCTGACGGCAGGAGGGGAGTTCTTTGCCTATGGCTTGCAAGATCAACGTGGCTTGGTGGTTTGGGTTCCCGTCAATCGCCAGGACGCGAGGTCGCGGTTGTCTTTTGCTGGTTTGACCTAAGGTGCGCTGCTGGTTGGATTGCCTTCTTTGTGGTGGGAACATATATAGAACATATGACTCGACAAACGCTGGATCAAAAGCTCGCTATCCTCAGCGACGCCGCAAAATATGATGCGTCCTGTGCGTCTTCGGGATCGACAAAACGTGACTCCCGCGATGGGAAGGGCTTGGGCTCGAATGAGGGTACAGGCATCTGCCATGCCTACACACCGGATGGTCGCTGCATCAGCCTGCTGAAGATCCTGATGACCAACTTTTGCATTTACGACTGCACCTACTGCGTGAACCGGGTGTCGTCCAATGTGCCGCGCGCGCGGTTTTCTGTCGATGAGGTTGTAAAGCTGACGATAGAATTCTACCGACGCAACTATATCGAAGGTCTGTTTCTGTCCTCCGGTATCATCCGGTCCCCGGATGCGACGATGTCAGATATGGTGCAGATCGCGCGAAAGCTGCGGCATGAGGAGAATTTTCGCGGATATATTCATCTCAAGACCATTCCCGATGCTGCCCCTGAATTGATTGCCGAAGCTGGGCTTCTGGCGGATCGGCTGTCGATCAATGTCGAGATGCCAAGCGATGCCGCCGTGCGTGAACATGCGCCGGAGAAAGATCCCGGCCAGATCCGCAAGGCGATGGGAGACGTCCGGATGCGCGCTGATGCAGCCAGGGAGGCGAGCTATACGGGCAGGCGTCCGCCGCGATTTGCGCCCGCAGGTCAGTCGACGCAGATGATCATAGGGGCGGATGGGTCAAATGATGCGATGGTGCTGAGGCAATCGACCCGGCTTTATGCAAGCTACAAATTGAAGCGCGTGTATTATTCCGCGTTTTCGCCCATCCCCGACAGTTCGGCCAAGCTGCCGCTGATCTCGCCACCGCTGCAGCGTGAACACCGGCTGTATCAGGCCGATTGGCTGCTGCGGTTTTATGATTTTCAGCTCGATGAGATCACATCGGTCACGCCGGATGGAAATCTGGATTTGCAGGTCGATCCCAAGCTGGCCTGGGCGCTGGCACATCGCGAGATCTTTCCGGTG
The DNA here is from genome assembly GCF_037911135.1 of Phaeobacter sp. A36a-5a. Classification (NCBI taxonomy): domain Bacteria; kingdom Pseudomonadati; phylum Pseudomonadota; class Alphaproteobacteria; order Rhodobacterales; family Roseobacteraceae; genus Phaeobacter; species Phaeobacter bryozoorum. The sequence goes on from NZ_JBBLYU010000005.1 coordinate 61,854, forward strand.
GATGTGAACCGGGCCAGCCGGGAACTGCTGCTGCGGGTTCCGGGGTTCGGGGTCAAAACGGTCACGCGGATGCTCAGCAGGCGACGGCATCGGATGCTGCGATACGAAGATCTGGTTCGTATCGGGGCCTCGATGAAGAAGGCGCGTGCCTTTGTCGTTGCTGGCGGGTGGACACCGGGCGGTTTGACCGACAGCGCGGATTTGCGGGCCCGGTTTCTGCCGCCGCCGGAACAATTGGCCCTGTTTTGATGTATCATGCTGAGATGCCCCCGATCGGGACGGCAGAGGCCTGGCGTCGGGCGGCGCGAGGGTTTCTGGCGCAGAATATCCCACCTGACGCCATCCTGTGGAACAATGAATGCGCCGCGCCGGATCTATTCGCCTCAGAGGCGCGACCGCCTTCAGGCGGAGAGGTCCAGGTCCCGCGCGGCTTTGTTACCCTCGCCGATAAGGTCGTCTGGCATAGTGATCCGAACCGGTTTGCCCGGCTCTACGGGTTTCTCTGGCGCCTACGCAGTGAACGCGGGTTGATGAGCGATCGGGCTGACGCGGATATGGCGCGATTGCGCCATATGGAAAAATCGGTATCGCGCTGTCAGCACAAGATGAAGGCCTTTGTTCGGTTTCGGGAGTTGGGTGCCGCTGACGCGCCGCGCCGATCTTTTGCGGCGTGGTTTGAGCCGACACATCACACGGTGGAGCCGACCGCTACATTCTTTGCCCGCCGCTTTGCCGATATGGACTGGCGTATTCTGACACCTGACGTGTCGGCCATATTCGAGGGTGGGCAACTCAGGTTTGAACCGGGGCAGCCAAGGCCCGACCTGCCGGAGGACGCGAGCGAGGCGCTGTGGATCACTTATTTCTGCAATATATTCAATCCGGCGCGGTTGAAGGTGCAGGCGATGCAATCGGAAATGCCCAAGAAGTATTGGCAGAACATGCCGGAGGCCGTCGCTATCCCTGACCTGATCGCCTCGGCCCCGGCGCGGGCGCGGGCGATGGCTGAGGCGGCGCCAACTCTGCCACCGTTGCGGGCTGTGCGGGTACAGACCCGACTACCTGCGGCCAACCCTGTCTGGCAAGGAGCAGCTGGGGGTCTGCCGGAGGCCATCAACAGCTGCACGCGCTGCCCGCTCCACCGGTCGGCCACGCAGGCGGTGCCCGGTGAAGGGCCGACAGATGCCGCGTTGATGATCGTCGGCGAACAGCCCGGTGATCACGAGGATCTGGCGGGGCGTCCATTTGTTGGCCCCGCTGGGCAACTGTTCGACCAATTGGCCGCGGAGGCCGGCCTGCCGCGACAGGCAGCCTACGTCACCAATGCGGTCAAACATTTCAAATTCACGCCAAGAGGGCGCAGGCGGATACATCAGCGGCCCGATGGATCGGAGATCCAGCACTGCAAGATCTGGCTCCGGGCCGAGCTGGAACAGGTCCGGCCGCGGTTGGTCCTCGCGCTCGGTGCCACCGCGACGCAGGCTCTGTTGGGATCAGGTGCGGACATTCTGCGGCGGCGTGGCACCATCGAACATCGCGCCGACGGCACGCCGGTATTGATCACCTTGCATCCATCGTATCTGTTGCGGAGCCCAGATCCTGAGCAGCGCAGCCGTGACACCGAGAGCCTATGTGCGGACCTTCGCCTGGCTGCTGATTGGTTGCGCATAGATGCGGTGAAGCATCGGCGCGACTAATCCGTACTGGTCGTGCTGGTCGAGCCGGAGGCCGCAAGTCCCGCCACCAAGGCAAGCCCCAGCAGGCCCATAGCAGGTGCGATCATTGGGGCAAACTGGCCCACGACCGGCTCAACGAGCAGCAGACATTCGTCCTCTTCCGCATCCCGTTCATCCTCGCACTCTAGCTGATCATCGTCCTGCTGAACGGTCTGAGCAGCACCGGGTGACCCGAGCAAAGACAGGACCATCAAAGTGATGATCATGAGGCGGGTGACCGGTCCTGTCGATGTCAGGTCGGTCAATTGACTGCTGCCGCAACAGGTGTGGTGATCAGCGACGGGGTGATCTGGCGCAGGGTGCGACCCCATTTTGTGACCGGGTTTTCGGCCACAAAGATCACGTCATCCGGGCGCAGCTGAAATTTTGTCGCGAGTGTCAGATTGGCGGCGCTGCTGGCATTCAGATGCCAGGCGGTAACCGCGCCGAACTCGCGCGGATCGCTGGAGGCGCGCAGCACATAGACCTGCGAGACGTCACCGGTTTCGCGGGCTATTCCACCGCCCGCATCATAGAGTGCATCGGCCAGCGTGGCCTGACGCTCATACGGCAGGGGGTATCGTGTCTGATTGTCGACCTCCCCGGTCAGATAGACGTAATCGCGACCATTGGCACCCAGCGCCTCGCGGGCTTCGAAGGTGCTGCGTTGCTCGGCATTATCACTGCGGCGGAGGGTGATCGCGGTGTTCAGCTCGCTCAGCTCCTGCGCGCGGGCAGCCAGAGTTGTCTGCTTCAGGCGAATTTGCTGTTCAAAGAAGCGTTCGGCCCGGTTTAGGTTGAAGTCCGTGTCGACAAATACCGCATCGCCGGAGACAAGACGCGTGTTCTGCAGGTCGGGGCTGGCATAGAAATCCGTCAGCGGGATCTGGTAGAGGTCGCCGTTGCGGTAAATCCTCACCGAGCTGACATCAATATCTGGGACGGACACGCTGCCTGCTGCGGCAAGGGCTTCGCTGAGGTAGAGCGGCGTCAATGTGATCGGCAGCACGCCCGGTTTGCCGACGGCACCGCCAACCGAAACGCGGCGTGAATTGAACTCGGCGATCTCAAGGCTGAATGTCGGATCGAATTGCGCTTCGACCAGTTTCTGAAACAGCAGCTCTTCGGCATCTTCGATGGTCAGCCCGCCGATGCGGATGCGGCCGACGTCGGGTATGTTGACAGAGCCATCATCCTGCACGGTATAGCCGTTACGGCTGTTTTGCGCGGCAAGCAGGCCGGTGAGCTGCTCAAGCGTGTTGCGCGTGGACGGTGTCGCCAGCATCACGACATCACCAACCCCGATCTGATAGGGCATCTGCGGTACGGAAGGGGGGGGCTTCAGGGCGAGGCGTTGATTGCGCGCACCTTCCTGAGTTGAGGGTGCCTCAGGCAGGCGGCCCGCCCCGCGGCCAACCAGGCCCGCGCCGGTTCCCGCTGATCGTGCATAGGCATCCGGAAGGGATTGCGGCGCATAAGGCGCGCGGTTGGCCTGGATCACGGTTTCGCCATTCAGCGGAACCACACGCACCTGCGTGCCATCCCCGGCGCCGGGGATAACGTCAGAGCTGCGGTAGATGGTCGAGCATCCTGCCAGCGCAATTGTGGCGCAGCAGATCATAGAAATCAGGCGCAAGGTCTTTCCTCCGGTCGGGGTGGGGTGGTGTTGGTCGGATGCGATAGGGGTGTGCGGATCATGGCGTTCCCCGCAGTCGCGTTGTCAAATTGCCGATAAACGGCCCGGTCCACTGGCGGCTTTGGATCAACCTGTTGTCTGATGACCGCAGCCAATAGAGGTTCAGGAACCGCTGCTCAGGGTTTTGGCAGTTTTCGACCATCAGACGGCTCGCAATCTGCTGGTCGCCAATGGTCAGGGTGCGGGGGCCGCGATCCTTGATTTCGCAGTGATATGTCCGGGTCTCAACCTGGTCGTTTCCGGTCAGATAGCTGTGAAAGCGCAGCGCCGGACCTTCTGCATGTGCAAAAATCCGTCCACGGGATTGATCCTGTTCAACGGCCATAAGACCGATACCGAAGCCACGGGTTGCGTGCAGCAGACCCCGGTCGGTTTGCAGGCTGGCACCGTCCGAGGACAGCCAGGTCACCAGACCCGCCCGCTCCGTCTCCCGAAGCATCACGCCGCTTCTTCCTGTCTGGAGAAATCCAACCTGCATCTGTTCTGCGCCAGCCTCGGCCAGCTCCGCGACGTGAGGTATGGCAGAGGAGAGACCGCCCTGCCGCAGCTGCTGAAGGGTCAGGATCTCACGCTCGTCATTTGTGCAGGCTGCGAGGATCAGGCAGCCAATAGCAGCGCTGCTGATGACCAGGTGGTGGAGCTGTCGGGTGATCGTCATCTGGAGTAACGCCCCCATTGTGCGGCAAGCGCGCGCCCACGGCTGTCGCGCACTTTTTCATAGAGACGTGTCTGCAGGTTGAGCCGCGCGCCGCCATCGCGCAGCACGGGGCGGATAACCTGCGTGATACTCTGCCGCGACGGTTTGCCGGTGAGCCAGGCAACGGGCACCTCAATACGGATGCCCTTGTCAAAGGAGCCTTCGCCGAAATCCTCGGAGGATGTATCTGTCAGCGTTGCAAAGGCCCCAACCTTGAAACCGTTGTTGAACTCACGGTCGATGGTGACGGTGGTGCCCCAGTCACCAGCCAGATACCGGCCCATATCGACCTGAACATGATAGTCGCCGCGCGTTTTGTAATAGACCGAGGCATGACCGGTCACGACGTCGTAGTCCTGAAATCCGAACTGGACGTCGAAATCGCGTTGCCGGACATAATTAAGCTCGGCTCCTAACGCCAGGCTGCTGCCAACGGGGAACCACAACACCTCTGCTGATATGCCGCCAAACATCTGCTCGAGATAGCCTGCAGTGACGCGCGCAAACAGATCCTGATGCGGGCGCCAGACGTAATCGGCTGTCAGATGGCTGAGGCGCAGATCGGATTCCGACGCATAGCGGGCCCAGTCCGAGCGGACCCGCGGCAAGACCGAATTTGACGGGCGGGCGGAGGCGTCGAGATTGCCGATCACCGGTTGGCGCAGCTGTCCGGCAAAGGTCAGGCCGGGCGCAGGTTGATAGGCGGCTCGCAGTTCCGCCCCGACTTCGTAGCGCAGCGGCTCATCTGGATCAAAGAAAGACAGCTGCGTGTAAGGCCCGAAGCGATAGGTGAACCAAGGGAAAGCGTCGATGCCAGCGCTGTTGGGGATCGGCTCTGGGGCGTCTTCGATATCTGCACGGGCAAGGCTCCGCCAGGCGCCATCCAGATCGCCTTCCAGCTCGTAGAGGTCGTTGCGCTGCGTGGTGACGCGGGTCGTGGGCAGGCCGTTCTCGGCCAGCGTGACCTCAAACTGTTGCAGATGCGGAGGCAGGGTATTTGCCATAACGCGATTGGTCCGACCGACAGCCTGCGCGGAGGCGCCGTAGCGCATGTTCTCCACCGTGATCCGCGCTTGGCTGCCCACGCGTTCGAAGCTGAGCAGCCGGATGCCCTCGGACTCAAGCTGGGATTGCAGCACGCCGTAGAGGCGGGCAGGCTCGGCGGATCCGGTTTCGCCCTGGGCGAGGTTCCAGCTGGCCAGGGCGACCTGTTCTTCCGGTTTCAGCGCAGGCGCGGCGGCTCCCTGACCGCCGGGAGCAGCGGCGCGGCGCGGATCAAACGCATAGCTCAGCTGAACGGCGAGGGCCGATCCGTTGAGATAAGAGCCGCCCAAAGTGACTCCGTTGTCGAAGCGGTAGGATGCGCCGATGTTGACAGGTGAACGGATGTCATTCAGCCCACGTTGAGCTTCGGCTGAATAGGTGTCGGAGGAATATTCGGCGGTCAGCGACCAATGCGGAGTTACATCCCAGCGCAGACCGCCAAACAATGCGGCGTCGCCGCGGAACCAATTGCCAAAGTCCAGTTGTCCGGTTGTGGATATGCCGCCGGCGTTTGAATCTTGTCGTGTATCAAACCGCCCATCGAGTGCCGTCAGTGGATTGCGCTGCCTGCCGCGCCCGGCAAGCCGACCCCAGCCAATCCCGCCGGTGACGGTCAGATCGGGAGTGACATGTTTTGTGGCCACGAGGTATTCGCTGGCGTAGACGCCGGTCCCACCGAAATCCCGCAGGCCAAGGGCGATAGCCGGTCCCGCCGCTGTTTCATCGCGCAGTTGAAAATGGATATCAAAGCTGCGGTCATACCGGCTAAGGTCGACGCCGACGTCGAAACCGCGCAGAAAGCTATAGCGAAAACTGCCGTAGATATTCGGCAACATCTGAAACGTCAGGGTGTTGCGGCTGGTGTTCTCGAAGTTTGAGGTGGTCAGCGCGATGGTTCCGTCGGGCAGAACCTCTGCGGTCGGCATATCGACCAATCCGGGCGTTCCATATGTCGATAGTGTCTGGGCCGGAGCCTGAATGGCACCCAGCGGGCCGCTGAGCGTACCCAGGCAGCCAATCATAAGAATTGCGTGTCCCCGCATTCCCACCCAGCCTCGTCGTGCCCACCTTTTTCGGCGGTGCTTCTTCACACTGCTCCCAACCCCGCCTAACACTAGACCAGCAGATTTGCCGGTTATGACAGCATCAGGCCCCCAGGGAGCAGCGATTATGTTCAAAAGGTTAATTACCGGAATTCGGCGAAAACCACAAGATTTTGCAGCTCTCAATCCAGAATTGCGTTTTTATGTTATCGGCGATGTTCACGGATGCGACGATCTGCTGGCCCGCCTTCTGGAGCAGCTTGATCCGGCGCTGCCTCTGGTCTGCCTGGGCGATTACATCGACCGCGGCGAACAGAGCGCCGCAGTTCTGCGCCGTCTCATGAACCGGCCGGATACAACTGCCCTGATGGGAAACCATGAAGCCATGCTGCTGGATTTTCTGATCGACCCGGTTGCACATGCCGCAATCTGGCTGCGCAATGGCGGGCTGCAAACGCTTGCGAGTTTTGGTGTCACCGGCATATCGGAGCATTCATCGGCCGCCAGTTTGGAGCAGGGAGCGGCTGCGCTGCGCGCAGCGATGGGTCCAGAGATGATCGCTTGGGTAGAGGGTCTGCCCACCTGTTGCCAATCCGGTAATATATTCATGGCCCATGCCGGTGCGGATCCGGGCGCTCCGGTGTCAGAACAATTCCGGCAACAGCTGCTATGGGGTTGCCCAGATGCCCGCAAGGGACGCCGCAAGGATGATATTTGGGTTGTTCATGGCCATTGGATCGTCACTGAGCCTACTGTTGCCGACGGTCGGATCGCCTTGGATACTGGTGCCTTCGCAACCGGGCGGCTGACAGCTGCTGAAATCGATCTCGGCACAGTCAGGTTTATCTCCACCTGAGGCGGGCTGTACCGGCCATCGGAACGAAACCAGCTCTTGCGCGTTTCTCATCGAGCGGATCTGGGAGAATGGGTCATGTCATCCAAAAGCAAAGCCGAAATCTGGGACCAGTGGAAAACAGCCGTCAATATGGCGCCTGCTGAATTGGAGCGCTGGCTGGAGACCGAAGAGAGCAAATCGGTTGGCGACAGTGACAACGGCGAGTCGACGGGACATGCGTCTGGACGTCGGATCGTCAAGATCAAACGCACGAACAAGGATGACCTGAGTCAGGAAGACTATGAACACATGGCTAAGGTTGTTGGCTATGTCAGACGACATTGCACCCAGGGCGGACCCGAGGACGACATTGAAAACAGCCGGTGGCGATACTCGCTGATGAACTGGGGGCATGATCCGTTGAAATCCGATGGGTGTTCCTGACATAGGAGAGGCCAATGACCACAGCGAAGAAAAACGACCCTGAACTCTGGGAAGAAGTGAAAGAAGACCTCACCAAAAGCGGCAAGGGCGGCGAACCGGGGGAATGGTCGGCCCGCAAGGCACAGCTGGCCGTCCAGGAATACAAGCGCCGTGGTGGTACCTATGCCGAAGATGGTCCCGATCAGGAAGATACTGACCTCAATCAATGGAGCGAGGAGGACTGGGGGACCAAATCCGGGGCCGATAGCAGCGAGACCGGAGAGCGGTATCTGCCAAAAGAGGTGAGGATGATCCTGACCGAAAAAGAATACCGGCGCTCGACCCGAAAGAAGCAGAGCGATACCCGCGATGGCCAGGAACAATTCTCCGACCAACCAGAGGATGTGCAGGAGAAGGTAGCGCGTATCAAGGAAAGTGGCCCAACCTATGACATGCTCTATGAGCGGGCACAGGATCTTGATATCGCAGGTCGCTCGGATATGGACAAGGATGCCTTGATGATGGCGATCCGCAAGGCAACGGATGAGAACGGGCGCGCCAAGGGCAGCAAGGCTGCCTTGAACGCCCATACGAAGGCGGAGCTTTATGAACGGGCGCAGGATCAGGGGATCTCGGGGCGCTCCGACATGTCCAAAGCCGATCTGGTCGATGCGCTTGCCAAATCGTAGGCGCTGCTTCTGGCAGGCGTTGTTGGTATCATCGGCTACCCGGCCAATCTGCGCATAGCCATCTCGACCGGGCCATGTTTGGCGTAGCGTGACCAGAGATATGCGTAAACCGTCGCGGCAGCGCAAAAAACAAGGGCTGCTGACACGGCCGTTTCGGGGGATTGGCCGCCCAATAGCCCCATCTCTTCCAGGATGCCCATACCGATCAGAATATGAGCCAGATAGAGCGTCAGTGTCTGGCGCCCAGCGGGCGCAAGTGCCTGCATCACGCCAATGCGGGTTAGAATTGGTGCAAGCAGGAGACAGCCACCGATCACCACACATGCGGTGGAAAGACCAGCAACCATATAGAGCGGCATAGGAGGAATTGGCAGTGTCGTCGCCAAATCGGCCAGGTCAGGGTCGACTTGGCGCAGGCTTTGGACGGCGATGGCGCTCGTTTTTTCAACTGCGGCATTGGTGATGGCTCCGAAGAAGACCAGATAGATCTGGAACCGCCGGTTTTGCAGCGGCATTCTGGACAGAAGAACGCCAGCCAGGAGAAACGCCAGCCACGGTACGACGGGGTGCCAGCCGTTGAAAAACAAATGGCGCAGGAAACCACGGATCGTCCAGAGATCGGCATAGGAGTAGAGCTGCCAGTCCCAGCCGGTGTCGTAGTCCAGGACGAGGATCATTGCCGGAAACATCAGGATCAGCATCACGATGAGCCAGGCGAGGCGCACTGTGGACGCACCGAGTAAGACCGCTCCGAAAAAGAAATATACAGCATAATAGTGCAGGATATCTGCCTCAAAGATCAGCATGTTCACCATCCCCAAGCTAAGCAGAAATGCAGCACGCCTTAACGTCGTCACAGTGATGCTGGCGGTTGCTCTCCTTGCCGCCAGACCAAGCCCGACACCGGCAAGAACGACAAAGCAGGCCGCCGCGCGCCCTTCAAGCGCCGTACTGAGCAGCGCAACGAGGCCGCTGCCCCCCTCAGCCCCCATGGCAATCTTGAAATTCACGATGACCATTCCGACAAAGGCAAAATAGCGCGCAAGATCTAGGCCTTGCAGACGGGCGGTGGATGAAGGTTGCATTCCAAGACCGTAATTGAATGAACGTACGTTCACTAACTGGGCCGTGCGAGCCACGCTTTCAACCCCGGCAGGCAATTCTTCACTGATTAGCTCAGATGAGGTATCAGAATTGCTTCGTCCGGGATCGGTCGCCACAGGGGGTAGGCCGGATAGATGCGATGCCCAAAAGGATGTGATGAGCGCGATACGGGTGAAACGCGCGTATATCGATCCTTGACTAGAATTTTCGAGGCATCTTATCATGTGAACCATCGCGAACTTATGCTGAGTTTGCGATATATTGACCGGTTGGGGTCGCGTTTTTTGCGATACTGGAGTGATGAGTAAAGATGCCGAACGCAGTATTGAATGATATTCTGGAACTGGAAGAGTGGCTCGAGTACGTTGGTGGTACGCTCGCCTATAGTGGTAATGCCGATTTGCTTGCAGCATTCAACGCGAGCAATGTGACGCAGCTGACTGTTGGAGAATTTCTTATTATCATCGACGCGGCCGAGCAGGCGATTTTGTCGATCAACTGGCAGGATCTGATCAATCAGATCGCGGAGCTGCTAAACACGCCATTTATCTCTGACCAGCTTACGGCCGCAGAAAAACAGGCCATTCTTGACGCTGTGGCGATGATTGAACCCTCGGATATTACCGAGGGGTTTGACCTGTTGCGCGCCGAGTTTGCAGGCATCAATAGCGGGACTCTTGTTGTAGATGCTATGAATATCGCGGGCGGTGAAACGCCCGTTGGAACTGAAGCCGATGATATCCTCACCGGTACTATCGGCAGCGATGAGGTCGCTCTGTCGGCTGGCGATGATGTCTTCATCGCGGGGCAGGGAGATATCGGTGATGACACTATCCGTGGCGGGTCCGGTGATGATACGATCAACGGAGGATCCGGCCAGGATGTTCTATTCGGTGGTAGCGGAGCAGATCTGCTGCGCGGTGGTTGGGGGTCGGACCTGCTTAAGGGCGGACGTCAGGCGGATGTTCTGAACGGTGCGCAAGGCCATGATACGATATACGGTGAAGGCGGTGCCGACAGGCTGGATGGTGGATCGGGTAACGATCGGCTGGTAGGCGGTTCTGGCCATGATACCATATTGGGTGGAGCAGGTATCGATCGGTTGTTCGGCGGCAATGGAAACGATCTTTTGATCGGTGGCGCGCAAGCGGATTACTTCATTTTCCGTGGTAATTTTGGCGATGATACGGTCCGTGATTTTGCTGCGGGAAGTGATGCAGAAAAAATTGATCTGCGAGCTGTCGTCGAAATTTCGGATCTCTCGGATCTTCGTGACAACCATCTGACGCAGGACGGCAATAACGCCGTGATTGCGGATGGTCTTGGGAACACGATCACCCTTCTCGGGGTCGATATCGGCGACCTCGATGCCGGTGATTTTATATTCTGACAATATGCGGCTTCGGCGGTGCATCTACGTTCTGCCGCCGAAGCACATCCCGACTGGCTGCGCACATGCCTGCGAGCTGGCGATATCCTAACCCAAATCGCGCAGCAGTGCCTGGGATGGGGTGCCGTCCGCTGGCAGGCCGCGGCTGCGTTGGTAGGCGCGAATGGCGTCTTCGCTGTTCGGTCCGATGACACCATCTGCACCGCCTGTGTCAAAGCCCTTTGCCGTGAGGCGCTTCTGCAGCTGGATGCGATCATCCTTGGTCAGACCATTGGCATCGGGCGGAAAGCTGCTGCGCAACGGCCCCGCACCGCCGATACGATCAGCGAGGTGGCCGACGCCAATCGCGTAGGCGTCAGAGTTGTTATAACGCTTGATCGCGCGGAAGTTGCTGGTGACGGCAAATCTTGGACCGCCTGCCTGCGGCTGGATGATAGTGCCACTGGTTGGCGCATAACCGACCACCTCCCGGCCCCAACGCTGACCCCGTGTCCAGCCGTTGCGGGCCAGATAGGCCGCTGTTGAGGCCAGAGCATCGCTGGGGTCATCCGACCAGATGTCGCGGCGGCCGTCGCCGGTGAAATCGACGGCAAAGGCCTGATAGGATGTTGGAATGAACTGTGTATGCCCCATGGCGCCGGCCCAGCTGCCGGTCATGCGGGCTGCCGAGATGTCACCATTCTGCAATATTCTCAGGGCAGCGATCAGCTGTTTCTCAAAAAACGCTCCGCGCCGACCGTCGAATGCCAGGGTTGATGTTGCTGAGATGACCGGCACGTCGCCCCGGCGCTCTCCGAAGAAGCTCTCCAGACCCCAGATTGCGGCAATGATTTCGGCATCGACGCCATAGGTCTGCTCCAGCGCGTTGAGCGTATTGCGGTGGCGTGCATAGGCCGCGCGTCCTTTGCTCACCCGTTCGTCCGAGGCGGCAATCGAGAGATAGTCTTCGAGGCTGCGCTTGAACTCGGTCTGGTTGCGGTCGCGTTTGATGACACCTGGCAGATAGCCTGCGCTGCGAAAGGCGGTGCTGAGCGTGCTGTTGCTGATCCCTGAAGCCGCAGCGCGTTGGCGGAACTCTGCGACCCAGGCGTCGTAGGCTGCGTTTGGTACCGGGCGAAGATCGGCAGGCAGACCGCTGGCCCTGCCTGACGTCACGCTACTGGTCGTGCCACCGCTGCAAGCCCCGAGGCTAAGCGCCATAAGTCCAATTCCGAAACCGCGTCGTGAAATGCTCATCTGCCTGCCTGCTGGTTATTCATTTGGGACAACACTAGCGGATCATCGACGCCCTGCAAGGTTTCGACGGCGATAATTTGCCAGCCCATCCGCTGGAAAAAGGCATACCTACCCTTGGCTTTCAGGCTCGCTCGCGAGCCGGTAGGTCGCGCGCTCGGCGGGGGTCAGCAGATAGATTTCATCCCATGGCGTCACCAGCGCATGGCGCATGACCAATGGATCCACCCCCATGTCCTGAAGGTACTCCATGACCTCGCCTTGGCCGCGCTGGATCTGCTCCACCGCGATAAACGCCGGGAGCACGGTGTTCTGCCCAAAATAGTGCTGATGTACACCGATCATCGCATCCGGATCAGCATGTCGCGTGACACCTGCGGCCAGAATATAGGGGCAGGCCGAGAGGCATATGTCGCTGGCGGTCATCACGGTGGCGATCTCGCGCGCACGCAATGCGCGACCGATTTCAAGCGCGTCGTAAACTGACCCGCCGGGGCTGTTGAGGTACGTCTCTGTCGGGAGGCGTTCCAGAGCGTCGAGATAGGCAACGACCCGTGCGGCGTCGCCTTCGGCGATCCGCCCTGTAAGTGTCAATACCGGCTCACCCTCCCATTCTGGGGTTGCGATGTCCAATCGGTCCGGCATGTCCCGGGTGTCGGGTAGCGGTCTGCTGCCCGGCGCTGGGGCGCGATCCGGCAGCTGATCGGGCGTATACCGCCGGATTTGGTCGCCCGGACCAATCGGTGCTGTCAGGGCGGGTGCGGGTGATGGCCACGCCAGCTGCGGGACGATCTGTGCCAGATCTGTGCCTAGCAATATGGCAGCGAACACAAACTGCGCGGCCAGCACCCAGCGCAGCACACGCCAAGTGTCAGGCGACCGTCTGCGCCTTGTCACTGCCAGGTCCTGCTGATGGTCTGCCCGGTCAGTCGGCACGGCGTTTACCGCCCAGATTGGCGATACCCGGTGCGGAACTGCCAGCGGTCACATCTGGGGTCGGAGTGGATTGGGCCGCGGTGGTTGATGCAGCCCGCTCGAGAGAGGTGTCGATATCGCGGATGGCTGCAACGGCGGCCCGCAACTCGGCCAGCGTCATGGTGTCTTCGGTTGCTGCACCTTCGCGTCCGGCGCGGATAGCAGCTTGTGTGATGGCGATAATCAGAACCAGGACGGCCGGAAGCAGATCAATCGCGATAGCGCCGGCCCAGGAAGGCACAAAGTTCCCCGCATATAGGATAACCGCATCAGCTGCGGAGACCGGAGTATATGTGGTATCGCGCGGGGGCGTCATGCCCAATACGGCGGCAGCAGCAGCGCCCAGCCCGTCGGCGCGCTGCGCCAGCACACGTCGGACGCTGTCGATGGTGGCTTGCTGGCCCTGCCGCGTGGCGGCATCCGATCCGTCCAGCTCGGGGGTGACGACGCTATCGGAGAGATCCCGCGCCGCGCGCTGCACCAGAGGGGCAACCGATAGCTGTCGCAACTGGGTGATCACATTTGCCAGACGAACCGCTTCCTCGGAAAACTGCACCGACCGTTGCGCGACCGGCCCCTGTTCCACCGTCAGGGCGCGCATACGAGACAGGATCGCGTTGCCTTCATCAAAGGCGGATTCGACCAGCGGTTGCTGGCTGGTGATCTGGGTTTCTAGCGCTGCAAGCTCATCTGATTTCTGACGGAGCAACCGGAAGACCGCGCCCTGACCGGCAAAACCGGACAATTGACCGGTTGCTTCCTGCTCGGACAGGTCGACGAAGGTCTGGCGCACCCGCGCGACGTCACGGGCAAGGCTCTGGCCGCTCTGGGTGATTTCATCCGCACGTTCCAGGGCTGTCTGGTAGTCCTGAACAGTTACTGCCAGATGCTGTTCAACCGCGGCTGCACCGGCGAGCGCTGCGGCGTTGAGCCAGGACGACATGGCGATTATCGCGAGCGAACCGAGCGCCATTGACAGCACAAGGCCAATGCGGGCGGCCGCCGTGCGTACGGTTGGAACTAGCCGCATCATATAGGACCAGAACACGAAAATCCCGACCGAGACCGCAACCGAATAGGCGAGCGCCGCAATCACCGAGAACGCGCCGGTATCATCCAGCAACGAAGAAACCCCAAGATAGGTGTAGATCCCCGATGCGACAGCCAGCACGCCAAGAGCGGTGCCGGTGATGCTGTCGAGCCAGCTGAGGTGATTTTCGAGATCGCGAGCATTTTGCGCGGCGCGTGCCTCGCTGCGGCTCAGCCCGGAGGTATGGCCGCTTGTGCGGTCCGAGGGCTGACCGGGGTGCCGAGTGGTCATTCGCAGTGCTCCCTTTTGCTTGCTTCAAGATATGGTGCAGGGGAGAAGATGCAATTGCTGCTCGCGTCAGATCGGTGATTTGGTGCAGTATTTGCGCCAGCCCAGTCGGCGGTGGTCAGTTGTCGTCCTGCGAGTCATCCTTGGCATTGTCGAGATCTGGCCGGTGCTGTTGCGCCCAATCCACGATCGTCAGGATGAGAAACGACAGCACCGCAACCGCTGTGGCTTCGGCAAGGAAGCCAAAACCAACCGCAATCCCCACCACGCCGACAACCCATATTGCGGCACCGCTCCCTACACCGCGAAGTCTGCCCGCTTCTGTCGTAGACATAACGGCACCAGCACCAAGAAACCCGATGCCGCCGACGATACCCTGAATGGTTCGTGACGGATCAATGGCTGCGGTCCCCTCTTCAGCGGCTGCGGCGAGGTTAAGCGTCAGTATGGTCAAGGCACAGCAGCCCAGGCAGATCAGCATATAGGCTCGCGCGCCCAGAGGTTTGTGCTTTATCTCGCGGTCCAGTCCGATCAGCAGCCCCAGAGCGACGGCAAGACAACAGCGCAGAAGAAAGCTGTCGAAGGCGATCATAGCGGCTGTTTGCGGCGCGGACATGTTTTGCCTTTTTTGTGGAGCGACAGATCATCGGGTGTGTCGGGATATGATCGTAGTCTTCTATCCTCACAGAAAAAAAGGAAAATTTCCACTGCCGTCTCAGTTATTGCAAAATATCTATGTTTACAGACCGGGGAAGGGAGCGCTATCAATCGACCAATTCAGCGGAGCTTCCGGGTCGTCAGATACCGGGTCCCCAGCCCAAACGAGGTAGAGATGACCGAAACCGCTACTGAAACTGTACTCACAATCTTGCAGCATGATTTTGAAGAGATTGTCAGCGCCTGGATCACGACCCAGAGCGATGAAGGTGTGCAGCGGACCGATCTATTCAGCCATAAAGAGGGGCGCGAGCAGACCAGTGGCCTGATGCGCGCGTTGATTTCGGGGATCGAAAACGGTGCCACCGGTGATCGATTTGATCTCTCCAGCGACGCCTGGGCAGAGCTGCGCAGCGTGCTGGTCGAAGTCACCCAGGAGCGCAGTTCACGGGGTGTGACGCCCAGTGATATGGCCTCCTTTGTGCTGGCGCTCAAAGCGCCGATTTTTTACCGGTTGAAAGATAAACTCGCCGATTTTCCCAGCCAGCTTGTCGAAGAAATCTGGTTCATCAGCCGGGTGATTGATGCCTTTGCGGTCTATTGCGCCGAAGTGTTCATCGCCGAGCGGGATCGTATCATCGAACAGCAGCGCGACCAGATGCAGGAGCTGTCCACGCCTGTGGTCGAACTATGGGACAAGGTGCTGACGCTGCCTCTGATCGGGACGATGGATTCAGCGCGCGCGCAGGAGGTGATGGAGAACCTGCTGGAAACCATTTTACGTCGTGAGGCGGAAGTGGTGATCGTTGATCTGACCGGCGTGCAGACCGTCGATACCCAGGTGGCTCAGCATATGCTGCGTATGGCAGCGGCTGTGCGGCTGATGGGCGCGCAATGTATTATCAGCGGCATCAGCCCGACCATTGCCCAGACGATGGTGCAGCTGGGCGTTGATGTCGGTGAAGTGACCACCCGCTCGACCATTCGCAATGGGTTGGCAGATGCGTTGGATCGGGTCGGCTACGCGATCGTCAAAAAGAAGGACCACTGACATGTCTGCGGCATCGGCCATCTACTTTGTCGAAGGTGTGCTGCTGGTGGCAATCCAGGAAGATATCTCGGATACCGATATTCTGGATCTGCAGGAAGCGCTCTCCGAACGTGTGGTGGCTGATGCGGCTCGGGCTGTTGTGATGGACATCAGCGCATTGGAGATTGTCGATACATTTGTTGGCCGTATTCTGGCGCAGCTGGCCGGTGTCTCCAAGCTGCTGGATGCGCAGACTTATGTCGTGGGTATGCGTCCGGCGGTCGCGATGACGCTGGTTGAACTGGGTATGGATCTTTCTGAAAGCAAGACCGCGCTGAGCCTCACACATGCCCTGCGTGATCTGCGGGCGTAGAGCCGGGGATGATGCCCACGGATGGTGTTCTGGTTGGCGTATGTGCGCTGATTAGGGACCGTGACGTTATTCATGTGCGCCGAATGGCTGGCCGAGAGATGGAACGACGCGGTGCACGCGCGGGTCAGAAAACCCGATTTGTCACAGCGGTCAGCGAGATTGCAAGAAATGTTATCATGCACGGTGGCGGCGGCGAAGCGTGTATCTATATGCACAGTGACCCCACCGCAATCAGCGTGGTGTGTATCGACAATGGACCTGGTATCGCTGATCTGGACGCGGCGCTCAGGGACGGGTTCAGCACCGCAGGCAGTATGGGGCGCGGTCTTGGCGGTGCGCAGCGTTTGGCTGATGTGTTCGACGTCGTGACCGAATATGGTAGAGGAACACGCGTGACAATGATGGCTCGCATATGACCCACTGGCTGCCCCTTGCCGATCCGAGCGATGTTTCGGTCTGTCGTCGCACGGCACGTCAGCTGGCGCAGACGGCCGGGTTTTCACGCGCCCGGATTGAGGAAATCGCAATTGTTGCCAGCGAGGCGGCGACCAATGTTTTGCGCTATGCCAAGCGCGGTCGCTGCCTGATGCAGGTCATGCCGGGGGTCGAGGGCCCGCGTCTGGCGCTGATTGTTGTCGATCAGGGGCCGGGGATCGACAGTCTGGAAAAGATGATGCGGGACGGTATCAGCAGCGAGGATTCGGCGGGGCTTGGTCTTGGCGCCATGCAGCGCCTGTCGGACCATTTCGATATCTATTCGACCCGCGACGAAGGCACGGTGGTCGCCTGTGAGTTCCGGCAGACACCCTATCGACCTGCCGCGATGGAGGTTGCGGGGCTTTTGGTGACGCATCCGGCGGAAACGCGCTGCGGGGACGGCTGGGATCTGGCCTGTGTACGTCACAATGCGCGGTCGGACGGGCGGCTGGATCTGATCCTCTGTGATGGTCTAGGCCATGGACATCGCGCTGCTGACGCCGCCGATGCCGTGGTGCATGGGTTTGCCCAGAGGCGAGGCCGGACCCCCGCGACAACGCTGACAGATATTTCAGATGAAATCGCCGCCACACGCGGGGCGGTTGCGGCCTGTGTCGCCGTGGCTGCGGACGGTCGGCGCATGTCCTACGCCGCCGTTGGAAATATCGCGACAATCCGCGCCCGACTGGGCGAAACCAAGCGATTTGCGACCCGTGACGGTCGTCTTGGTGCCGGTCCGGTTGCGCCGTTTTCGGACGAGATCGACCTGTTGCCCGGTGATACGGTTATCTTGCACAGTGACGGTCTTCTGACTTTACGAGACCTGCACGAAAAACCCGCTTTGCTGATGCGTTCAGCCTTGCTGATTGCGGGGAAACTTATGGCTGAGAACTTCCGTGGACGCGACGACGCGGGTCTGGCGGTCATCAAAATCGCGAAAGAGAGCTAACCTCGTGTCTACGGCATTGATAACGGTGAAAATCGACACGGAACAGGATGTTCTGAGGCTGCGATTTATTGCGATGGCGATTACCAAAGCGCTGCATTTCGGCACGTTTGCCCAAACGCGGGCGGTAACGGCCCTGCTTGAGGCTGCGCGCAACGCACAGCAGCATGCCAGCGGCGGGCGGGTTCGGCTCGGCCTGAGGGACGAAAGCAACAAGGTGGCGCTACGGGCCACCATCACGGATCAGGGGCCGGGGATAGAGGGACTTGATGATATCATGCGCGGACGGCGCGCCGCAGCAGCGTCAGCCCGGGCGGGTCTGGGGCTGGGGTTGCGCGGTCTGTCACGCCTCGCGGATCATCATTCGGTGCGCAGCAACCCGGAGGGTACGGAGATAGAGCTGCTGTTTCTCAGCCCGTTGAGAAGCAATGAGATGAGCGAGGCGACGCAGGCCGCGACAGAGGCCATCAGCAAGATACGCGGCGCAGATCCGACCGCAGAATTGGCGGAGCAGAACCGTATGTTGCTTGAGGCACTGACGGAGCGTGATCTCCTGATGAAGGAAGTGCATCACCGCACCGGCAACAATCTGGCCTTGATCGGTGCCCTTATCCGAATGAGTCGACGTGGGGCCGAGTCTGAGGAGACGATATCTGTGCTGTCCGATCTGGAGGCACGTGTTCAATCCGTCATCCGGGTGCATGAGCAGTTGCAGCGCTCCGCGCGGGTCGATCACTTGCAGGCATTGCCTTTCCTGCGGGAGGTTGCGGCCAATGCCGAAGGGGCGTTCAACTCAGAGGCCCTGAAGGTGGCGGTCGAAGTTCGCGGCGATGACATCGAAATCCCGAGCTCGATGGCGATTGACCTGGGCCTTCTGGCGGGCGAGTTGCTGACAAATGCCTACAAGCACGCTTTTGTCGGGCGGGATCATGGGGAAATCCTGATCGAACTGACAGAGCAGAACGAGGCATTGCGGCTGGTGATTGCTGATGATGGGCATGGTTTGGCTGAGGGTGATGCCAGGCCCGAGCGGTCCGGGTCACTCGGTTGGCGGATGATCCGCAGCATGGTTGGGAAATATGCGGGGACGACCGAGGTGGATGGCTCCAATGGCATGCGGGTGGTGTTTACCTTGCCGTTTGAGCCGAGTAATAGCAGCGGATTATCCTGAGCGGGCCAAGCCGCACCAATAGGAGACGCCCCCGTCGATGGCATTATCGTTGAAATCATACCCGGGATTGTGCAACGGCATGGCGTGCGAACCCTCTGTGCCATTGCCCATCAGGACAAATGCCCCGGGCCGATGTTGCAGGAACGCGGCGAAATCCTCCGAAAACCCGACACGCCCGTAAGCGGGGTCAACGCTGCCGACCCGTCCAGCCGCAGCCACGGCACGCGCTGTGGCCTCCGGCTCATTGACCAGAGGCTGAAACGACGTGGAGTAGTCCACGTCGCAGATGCCCCCATGTGCCATGGAGATCCCATTGGCAATGGCCCGCATCCTCTCTTCGATCCTGGCAGAGACATCTGCCTCAAAACCACGACAATCCCCTGATATTACGACGTTACTCGCCAGAATATTGCGCGCACCATCGGTTTCAAAATCCGTGACGGAGACAACGCAATGATCCCGGGCAGAAACGGAGCGCGAAGTAATGGTCTGCAGCTGGGTCACGATTGCGGCCCCGGTCACAATCGGATCAATCGCTTTTTCAGGCATCGAGGCGTGGCCGCCGCGCCCAGTAATCCTAATTTCAAAGTTATCTTCAAAGGCACAGAACGGGCCGGCCTGGGTTGCGAACTGGCCGATTGGCAGCCCCGGCATATTGTGCAGTCCGTAGATCCGGCTGATGTCAAAGCGGTCGAACAGACCATCGGCAATCATCGCGGCCGCGCCTGTGCCGTTCTCCTCATCTGGTTGAAACAGAAAATGGACGGTGCGGTCGAATGTTGGGTCAGCTGCAAGGCGAAGGGCAGCGCCCAGGAGCATCGTGCTATGCCCGTCATGACCGCAGCCATGAAATCGCCCGGGCGTTCGCGAGCGATAGGAGAGGTTCGTGGCTTCCTCAATCGGGAGCGCATCCATATCAGCACGCAGAGCAACCCCCGTGGTGTCCCCGCCGCGTCGGAGCGTGGCGACAACCCCCGTCCCGCCGATCCCGCGGGTGACCTGCAATCCTGCCGTTTCCAGCACCTTCGCAATCGCATCGGAGGTGCGGTTCAGGTCAAACCCGGTCTCCGGGTGCATATGGAGATCGCGACGAAAGGCGACAAGATCCAGATCAGGCATCTTCGACCCTGCCTTCTGATAGGATCACCAATGGGCGCATCTCAGGGTATGTGCCAACCTTGATGTCATGCAAAAGGGCGGTTAGGCCTGCTGTTCCCGACGGGGTGCTGGGGATTCCGAGGTCTGCGGCGGCATCAACGCCGCTGAGAGCGGCCCTATCGGAAATAGTGGAATAGCGATCAGCGGTCTTTGACAGAATCTCATAGGCAAGCATTGAGGGTGTCTTGCAGTCGAGCCGCCCCATATTGGAGACCGGACCCTCAACCGTCACAATCTCGCCCGCCCCCGCGCTATGCTGAAGACAGGGCGCGGCATCCGGCTCAACAACGATGATTTCAGGCTGAACTTCCCAGTTTGCACGGATCATATAAGCTATAGCACCGGCCAGACCGCCGACGCCGGCCTGCAAATAGACATGGGTCGGCCATTGACCAGAGCGTGCAAAACTGTCGCGCATTTCCTGTGCAATGACCGTATAGCCCTCCATTACCAGTCGGGGTGGCTCGGTGTAGCCGGGCCAGGAACCATCTGCGAGATGAACTGCGCCGCTTTCTGCGGCATCCTTGATAGCCGCTGCAATGCTCTCTTCGTAGGTGGCGCCGGAGCGTATCACCTCAGACCCTTTTGCTCGGAGCCGCTGCACGAAATCCTCAGGTACAGTCTTGGCCAGGTGGATCCGGCATTTAGCGCCAAAAAGACGTGCCCCGGCGGCGACGGCCATGCCATGGTTCCCGGCACTGGCGCAGACGAAGGTAACCCCTGAAGCAGCGGCCCGCCCGCGATCACTGGCCAGATCCGCCGCTGTCAGACCGGTTTCGCGTATCAGCAGCTGCGCTACCGCATAGACACCGCCCATCGCCTTGAAGGCCCCAAGACCCATTCTGTTGGTTTCATCCTTGATCCACACCTGCTGACCGTCGACCTCGTGCTGGACAAGCGGCGAGGGGCGATAGGCCGGGCAGGCGGTCAGCATCTGCTGGGGCTGGGCGGGGTCGAGCGTGACATTGATCTTGTTCATGGGGCCAGTCTAGGAAAGGTTGTTGCTGTATTCCGATCAAATTTGGGTACATTACGAGAAATTCTTGCATCATGAGGGGCAAGTATGGGGGAAAGACTCGACAAGGCTGATGTGACCCTGCTGACACTCCTGCAGCGCAATACACGGCTTGGGCTGGAATCACTTGCGGTTCAGGCAGGGTTGTCTGCGGCCTCGGTTCAGCGGCGGCTGAAATCACTGCGCGAGCGCAGGGTGATCACCGGTGAGATCGCGCTTGTCGATCCAGCCAAGGTTGGTATGCCCATGACATTTGTGGTGATGGTCGAGCTGGAGCGTGAGCGCCTCGATCAGATCGACGCGTTCACCCGCCGGGCCGGATCCGAACCGATGGTCCAGCAGTGCTACTATCTGACCGGCGAAGCGGACTTCTGTTTGATTTGCACCGCATCTGATATGGAGGCCTTTGAAGAACTGACCAAACGATTGTTTTTCGAAGACTCAAATGTGCGACGGTTCCGGACCTCGGTTGTAATGGGGCGCAAGAAAGTCAGCCTTGAAGTTCCGGTCTCCGCCGGATGAAATGACCACTGGCGGCTGCGGGCGTCTGACGAGTTCCGACGGCAATAGGGCAGCCTGTTGCGCGTTCATTTTGCGATTGGCGGGAGGGTTGAGCGTGGTGGCTCGTTTACTGTGTTTTCTGTTTTGTTGCGTGCTCCCCTTGGGGGCCGCATCGGCTCTGGATCGTGCAGAGGTTGAGGGCCAGTTTCAGCGCTGGCTGCTGCAGGAGATATGGCCCGAGGCACAGGCTGCCGACGTTCGACGGACGACCTTCGATACTGCGTTTTCCGGTGTGAAACTGAACTGGGATCTGCCGGATCTGGTCCCCCCGGGCACTAAGGCCAACCCTCCCCGTCGCCAGCGTCAGGCGGAATTTGGCGCGCCGGGGCGCTACTTCAATCGCGGCTCCGTTGACGGTGCGACGTCGGTCGGACGCCGGATGGCGAAGCGACATGCAGCTGCCCTGCAACAGACCGAACGCCGTACCGGAGTACCGGGGCGGATTATTCTGGCGATCTGGGGGCGCGAGAGCGGCTATGGTCAGGTGAAGATCCCTCACAATGTGTTTGAGGTGTTGGGCACCAAGGGCTTCATGAGCCGCCGCGCTCCCTATTTTCGCCAGGAATTGATTGCAGCCCTGCAGATCGCCGAGGCCGGGCATGCGCCGGGCAATGTGATGAAGAGCAGCTGGGCTGGCGCATTGGGCCAGCCTCAGTTCATGCCTTCCAGTTTTCTCAAGTTTGCCGAAGACGGCGACGGCGATGGTCGTGCTGATATTTGGCGTTCCGAGGCAGATACAATTGCGTCTATCGGTGGTTATCTGGCGCGCCATGGCTGGGACAAATCGCGAGACTGGGGGTTTGAGGTTTCCCTGCCGGATGCGGTTTCATGTGCCCTAGAAGGCCCGGATCAGGGGCAAACCATCCGTGACTGGGAAGAGCTGGGTGTCCGGCGCAGTTCTGGACGGCCGTTTCCGCAGCATGAACAAGACGGCGTTGCCTATCTGATGCTGCCCGCTGGGCGGAATGGTCCCGCGTTTCTGGTCACCCCGAACTTTTATGTGCTGAAAGACTACAACAAGAGCGACCTCTATGCGCTTTTTGTGGGGCATGTCGGTGACCGCATTCAGTTTGGCGTCGGAGATTTCCAAGGTCAATGGGGACAGGTCGACAACATGTTGCGATCTGACGTCGCGGCGATGCAGCGCGGGCTGGAGCGACTTGGCCATGACGTCGGCGACGCCGACGGGCTCGCGGGGTTCAAGACCCGTCGTTCGATCGGCCGCTGGCAAGAGGCGGCTGGGCGGCGGGCCACATGTTTCCCGACCTCAGCGATGCGGTCTGATCTTGCCCGGTGATAGCCGCTACCGGTTGGTAGCCCCTGTCGGATGCGCGCCGGCGGTAACCTTGCCGAAGTCTGGATGGTCATGACGATCCAACCAGTGAAAGAAGCTGGCGATCATAGCTGCCAACCCGTGCCGTGGCACTGCAAGACTGTCGCGTCTGGTGAAGTCAAACTGCGTCGGCGGCACGGGATCTGTCCCCTTGGGGACAGCGGTTGGCAAGGCACCTACTGGAACAAATTTGGCGATTTCGCTGTAGATTTCGGTCCATTGCCAACTTCTGGCGACTGCGAAATAACGTCCCTCGGACCCCGGTTTTTGCAAGGCGGCCAGACAGAGCGCCGCCAGATCGGAGGGATGGATCAGCGACATGGACCCCTTTGGCGTCTGATGATGCCAAGGATGCGCCCCGACCGCCATCTCACGGAGGCGCCCCAGAATATGCCCTTGATCATGGCAGGGCAGAACACCGGGTCCGACGATCATACCTGACAGCAAGATAATCAGACGCAAAGCCCGGTCCTGTGCAAGGCGCGCCGCCGCAACTTCCATTGCCGTTTTCTGTGCGGCGATGAATTTCCGCTGCTGGATTTGAAGCTCGAAATCGGAGTGGTGTCGCAGTTCATTTTTGATCCGGGGCGCGTTCTCTGGCTCGGCGGATGCCGTGCTCGACAGTAGGACGATATCGGAAATACCGCTCAGATGTGCTGCTTCGATCAGATTGTGACAGGCTGATTGTGCGGGTATTACGCAATGCTCCAGGCCCGTTTCCCGATCCAGGTCACCCGCAGCAGTCCCATCAGGCGCTTTGCGGATGGAGGGCAGGCAGGCGATCACCAATGCGTCGGCACCATCAAGCGCGGGGGCAAAACTCTCAGGATCAGCAGTATTTGCTGAGACTAGTCGGAGCCGCTCCTTGGCACCGGGCAGGGCCATCAGGTGAATGGTTTTTGAGCTGTCCGTCGCATCTCGCAGTGTACCGGTCACGCGCCAACCGAGTGCAAGGGCTGCGCGGGTAATATGCGCGCCTGCAAGACCGGAGGCGCCTGCGACACAGATATGCCGGGGACCTGTCGGCCTGCTGGGGATGGTTGTCTCCTGCGTGTATCGAGAGGCTCCGGTTCCGGTCATTGCCTGTTCCCTCGGATTAATAGGTAGATTATGGCGGCGCTTGTTTAAGCCTGCGCAGGCTGGCAGCGGGCGGTCGAAATTGCACATCGAAAATCCTGAGGCTTCCCCTCGGCGCGTTTTGGAACCCCGTTGATCAAGCCGGCTGCGCAGGTCTGCCTCAGAAATCCTGAGGCGCTGTTTTCAAACTTTCGATTGGATGTGGCACCGGCTTTGGCTGAGACCTTAGGACGGAATGACCGGACTTTCCTGATGCAGATCGGATGAGCCATGTGGCGTCCTGCTGTCAGGTAGCCGGAACCTCCCGCGATGCAGCAGCAAGAGGGCTTTGACTTGACAGATCATGTAGAACGACCCCGTTTTCTTCAAAGTCTGGTTGCGGATAATTGGGAGCATCGCCCGGGTGAGACACTGAGCCTTGCCAATGCTGCGACCGATCGACCGAATGCGATCCTGTCCTTCAGTGCTGATGACGGGCGAGAGGCGGTCGACTATGCACGTGCGATTGGCGGGCCGGCGCTGCGCGCCATGGGATTCCACGATCGCGCGCAACGGCTGCGGTCTCTAGCACGGGTTCTGAACGACAGCCGCGCAGGGCTATATCGTGAGAGCCTGACGATCGGCGCGACGCGGCACGATTGCCTGCTGGACGTCGACGCTGGCATTGCGCGTCTTGCGGCGCTGGCAGGTCAGGCGCTGAAATCCCTGCCCAATGCCCCTGTGCTGCATCTTGAAGATGCTATCGGACCGGCCGGCGCAACCGGTCGACAACAGATATTGGCCCCGCTTGCTGGCGTTGCCGTGCATATCACCGCGTTGGATAGCCCCGTATCGGGGCTGCTGGAGCAGATCGCGCCCGCGCTGATCGCCGGTGTGCCGTGCATCATCTGCCCTGATCCCGCCACCGCCTGTGTGAGCGAACGTCTGGTAAAACTGATCCATCAGAGCCAAACGCTGCCAACTGGCGCAGTGCAGTTGCTCTATTGTCCGCCCCTCGGGGTGTTGGAGTATCTGGCCGCAGGTGATGCGGTCAGCTTTGCCGGAGGGCGCGACGTCGCCCGGAAGTTGCGACAGCACCCAGGGATTGCCGCAGGTCTGGTACGCTTTCAATCCTGTGAGACAGGTCTGTCTGCGGCGATTCTAGGCAGTGATGTCGCACCCGGGAGCCCGGAATTTGAGTTCTTCCTCCGCGAGATCCGCAGCGAATTGATCCTGCGGGCGGGTCAACGGCGTCACGCGGTGCGTCGCATTCTGCTGCCGCGCTACCGCGAGGATGAAGTGGTGGAGCGTTTGGTCGAAACCCTATCCGAGATCGCTATTGGGCAGCCGGATGACCCCGCTACGCAGATGGGCCCATTGGTGTCGCGGGCGCATCTGAAGACGGCTCAGAACGCGCTTGCCGAGCTGCGCCGCGCCGCCGATGTGATATCCGGTCCTATCCTCGCGGCGGCACCGGAAGGGGGGGCATTTCTCGCACCAGTGCTGCTGCATTGTCGCCAGCCTGCCCAGTCCTCTGTCATCCACGAGACCTTTGTGCAGGGGCCGGTTGCAACCGTGATGGCCTATGACAGCCTATGTGATGCGATTGCCCTGGCCAATCTGGCGCCCTGCTCGCGGTTCTCGACCGTATTCACCAATGACAGTCCGCTGGCGCAGGAGGCTGCCGCCTGTCTGACCTCCGCAGAAGGCCAGGTCAGAATTTGCGGCAGCGAAATGGCGCGTCAGGCATTGGAGCTGTCAACCGATCCAACCGTTCCGCGTCTCTTCTCCGCTACGCATCACAGTCAGGTCTGCGGTGCCGAGGATATTCGCCGCACAGTTGCGGCCTATATGATGCGGACAGAAATTCACGCACCGCCGCAGTTGCTGACGGCGTTGACGGGGCGCTGGGTCGAGGGCGCTGAAACCAGACGCAATGGTCACCCGTTCCGCAAGTCACTGGAAACACTGCGCATCGGCGACCAGCTAATCACCGAGACAAGAAAGATCACCGAACAGGATGTTGAGCAGTTTGCCCATTTTACTGGTGATGTCTTCTACGCTCATATGGACCGGGAGGCCGCGCGTGCGCATCCGTTTTTTGACGACCGTGTGGCGCATGGCCAGCTGGTCGTTTCCTTTGCGAATGGGCTGCTTGTCGATCCGGCACCGGGCCCGGTCTTGGCCAATATTGGTTCCGACAATCTGCGCTTTCATGCGCCGGTATATTTTGGCGACTGCCTGCATGTTCGCGTGACCTGCAAGGAGATCACGCCGCGTGCCTCTGCGCCTTTTGGCGATGTGCGATGGGATTGCTGTGTGCTGAATGCCTGCGGTGCGGTCGTGGCGCGCTTTGATCTGCTGACGCTGGTGATGAAGACCTGGCCGCCTGTTCCGCAGGGGAGGACCGGCACCGCGGCGGTGGCTGTTGTCACATCGGATAGGCCAGAGGCGTCTGTCACACAGCCCGCTGAATAATCAGAAATTCAACTGAGATAGGATATTTTCGATGACGAACACCGAGATCGACACCCCGTCACGCCCGCGCATTCTGATTGGCGTTACCGGCTCTCTGGATGCCACAATGCTGCCGCTCTATCTGCGAGCAATCAAAAATGAGATCGACTGTGAACTGACCGCGCTGTTCACTCCGACAGCGACGAAATTTGTAAACATGGACGCGGTTGCACTGTTCCTTGATCGGGTGATCAGCGGCGATAACCCGAAGGACTGGCCGACAGACAAGCCGGGGCGTATTGTAGCGGATCATGACATTCTCGCCATCCTGCCGACTACAGCGAACACGCTTTCGGCGATTGCGCACGGGTCCTCGCAGAACCGGCTAACCACCGTTGTCCTTGCGGCGACTTTCCCGGTTCTGCTCTTTCCTGTGATGGGTGGCCCCATGTGGGAAAAACCCGCAGTCCGCCGGAACGTGATGCAATTGCGCGAGGACGGTTATGAGGTTTTTGAGCCGGTATGGCGCGAGAACTACGATCCCTTGCTAAAGATCCAGCATGGGCATCATTCGCTCCCTGATCCGGAGCAGGTGGTGCAGATTCTGCAAAGCCGTTTGCCTTCGGCTGGTTAGCCCGCAGCATGTAATCTGAGGTGATACGGTGCAGCACCTGCTGCGCCGTTTGATGCCTGTCAGGGAGCTTTGATCAACAGCGTTTTGACAAACATGCCTCCCCCCGGTCGCCCCAGAACGCGATGGTCCTGCGCCCGCAGCGAGACGGTGATCTCATGCGTCCCGCTTGGCAGATGCCCGATCACGATATGAGGCTGGTAGGCGGTTACGATCTTCTCAGCACCCAGATGGACATGGGCATGGCCGCGGGCCAAAGCCTTGGCCTCGCTGATGCAAAGATCGGTAAACACGAAATTCTCAACCTCGATTTTCAGATGCCAGCCATCGATTGGCGTGTAGCTCGCTGTAACATCAAGCTCGGGTAGCGGGTGATCGTCTGGCAGGGTGGCGAAGAGTGCTGCCGGCAGCTCGTCGATCATCGCCACAAGAGGCAGACCGGCGCAAATGGCAATCAGCGGGGCCGAGGCGAGCATGCTGACGCTGAAGACGAATTTCAACATCTACTCTCATACCGTCTGGGGTGCACCAAGGCGATGCGGCCGTCTCAATAGGTCGACAGGCGCCCCACCGTGCAGCAGGAAAAACAGGAAGACGCCGTAAAGATTGCCGTGCAGCAGCGGAGATTCTGCCAGGCTGACGGCAAAGAAGGTGAAGGCGAACAGCAGGAATACTGCGATTGGCCGGATGAGCTGCCCCAGCGCCAACAGCACACCGGCGACCAGCTCGATTGCCATCATGATCAGCGCGACAAATGGCAGCGGCAGTCCAAAGAACCACATGTTGCCGTGCTCGAGTATGGCGATCAGCAGCGTCGGTTGAAGGAATTTCACTAGGATGGCAATGGTTGCAAAAGTTCCGCCCATGGTGACTTGAACCAGACACCAGACCAAACCGGGGGCATTGGGAAGAAGTGCAGGGAAACCTGGCGGCAAGTAATAATCGACGCTAAGTGATCCGCCGCCAAAATGCAGCAGCAACAGCGCGGGGGCGGCGAAATGGAAGCCGTAGTAGGCGATGAAATCGAGCGAGAAGAGGAGACTGCCAAGGGCGACAAGACATAAGATGCCGAAGGCGGCGAACCGTGTGCCGAGACCGAGCACCAGAAAGACCGATGAAATCAGTGCAGGCAGGGCCAGCCAGTCCCAACCTGGGATCAGAGCCAACTGCATGTCTGGCACGAAGAGCGTTGGCGTGCTCCACATCTCGGTTCCGTGGCGCGGCAAACCTCCAAGCGCGTTCAGACCGACCGTCGTTCCCAGTCCGATCCGCAGACATAAGGTCCCCCAATCGGCGCTGCATTTCTGCAGGGGCTTACAGATGCGGTCCTCCAATGGGCGCAGGATTTGCCCGGCAAGGACCATCGCAAAGATGGCGGTTGCGGCAAGACACGCAAAGCCGATCAGCAGGATCGGACTGCGAAACAGGTCCGGTACCGTCGCTTGAGAAAGCGAGAGAACTTCGTCAGGCGTAAGCAGCCAGGGTTCATGGGCGATGGCTGGATCGCCGATCAGGACCAGCCCAAGGCTCAAGAAAGCGGCCATCTGTGCAGAATTAGGCTGCGCCATGGTCTGGCTCCTTGGCTGGATACGTGCGGTGACCGGATCAAGCACCGCGGCCGTAGCCCCGCAGCAGGCAGATTACTTGCTGCGGGGGAGGGATTATTGCGACAATTTGGTTGAGAGGATACCGGCGCAATCGGCACCGCCCCCGCCGCTCACGGCCTGTGCGGAGGCTACGGGTGACAGAAACTCAGCGCTGATATAGCTGCCGATCTGATAACCCAGCATGTCGCCGACCGTGTTGGAGCGTCGATAATGAACCCCTCCGATGACCCGCGATTCTGCTTCTTCCTCCGCAAATTGGGCAAAGGTTTGATAGCTGCGGCTATAGCCATCCTTGCCTTCAAAGCTAAAGGTGAACTCATCGGCGCCGAATACCGCTTCCATCACCTGCTGGGCAGCGCTGCCGCTGGTGCAATGCTGACAGGGGTATTCCGGGTGCATCGGCGCCGCCACCAGCGGCGTCCAGCCGTCCATGGTGTCGAGCTGCGGATGATCGTACCCGTTGCCAACCGCGGCCAGCGCGGTTTCCGGCCGCCAGAACTGGTAGGTGTATTTGGCATCGAACCCGGCAACCAGAGCGTCGGTCAATGCGATATTCAAAAGCGCCAAGGTTCGCGCTTCCTCCACCAGTGGCAGGGCGCAGGCGCGGCTGCTGTCACGGGCGATCTGGTTCCAGGCGCCTGATCCAGACCCGGCGTGAAGCTTCGCGATTGCAATAAGATCAGGATCGGTTTGCGAGGTGGAGCCGCCGAGTTGCGCGACTTCTGCCAGATCACGCTGGAATTGCATGCTGTCGAGCTGTGGCGGCGGCGGGACACCAAACTGCTTTGCGGAGGTGAGTGCAAAGGGCTGCATATGTCGAATTTTCGGAGCAACCATCGGACGTCCGGAGGTAGGCTGATAGATGCCATTTTCGCCTGGTCCGGGGGTGAAGTCGTTTGCGAAATCAGCGCCGTCGGCGGCGCGTTTGTCCAACACCGCCTGCGCAGCTGCGGTACCGAGCCGGATCCCCGCTGCGCGGGCGGTTGCATCTGTCACCTCGGCGAGGACAGTCTCAGCCGCCATTGCCAGATCTGCTGCGCGCTCGGGCATCAGCTGCTGCATTATGGTCAGGGCCGCTTGCGTTACCGCTGCGCGTCTGTCCGCAGTCGGATCCTGCGCACCGTCGTAGGCATAGGCATGGTATGCGCCATCAACGGCGTTTGCAGCGTCAAACATGGCGGCATGCAGCAGCGCCAGCGTGCGCTGGCGCTGCGCGCCGGGCCATTTTTCCTCAACGACGAAACGCATCGCGGTTTCTTGCCAATCGGCAGCCAGCTCAGCCTGCGCCGGTCCGCTAACAGAGAAAAGAGCGGCTGTTGCCAAACTTGCGATAGAGGCATGAGAGAGCAACTGGTGGCGCCAAGGGGTCAGGGTCAACATCGGAGTACCTCGTCCGTGATAAGTGCAGCTATAGGTAGAAATGCTTTGGCCGCTCGTACAAATCGAAAGTCCCGAAGGCGCCCCTCAGGTTTTCTTCTGGGGGCGCCTTCTACGCGGTCAGATGGCCAGCAACTCAGAGCATGCCCAATAGGTGCCACCACATAAGATCCAGTGGGGCAAGCAGCAGAAGGCTGATGAAGAACAGGCTGAGACAAAGACGGATTATTGCTTTGGCTGGAAGGTTTCCGGCCTGAATGGCAGCGACCAGCGGCGGCGCCTGAAAGGGTAGGAAGACATTTGAGAAAGCCACAACCTGCGTCATCAGAACGGTTTCCAACGGCAGGCCGGTGGCTTCTGACAGCTCACCGGCGAGCGGAGTCATTACGGCCGGGACACCGGGCAGATTGGTAATCATCGCGACCAGTGTCGACAGCCCGATCAGGATAGATGTGTTCCAGACCGGCCAATCCGCGGCAAAGGCAACCGTTCCAGTGACCGCACCAACCACGGCTTCGCCCAGACCCGCCGACGAAATGACGGCGCCCAGCCCCATGATGCCGGCGACAAACAGCAAGGCCCCATAGCTCAGATCGGTGTTGATGCACCCCTTGCGTGTGAGATTCGCGCCAGGCAGCAGGCAGATCAGTGCAGCTGCCATACCCACCCATGCGGGTGACACCATATGGATCTGGTCCGTGAGCCACAGCAACAGGCAAAGCGCCAGTACCAGGCTCAGCGCCCGCTCCTGCCGGCTGAATGGTTCAGATGTGGTTGTCGGCGCGACGCTATGGGGCGGTATCCGGTCGGGGAACATCATCAGCGCAAGCCCGACCAAGACTGCCGATTTCACAACGCCAAGCACCGGAAAATGCAGCAGGAGATAATCGAAATAGGAGATATTGAGTCCGTAAATGGTTTCCCCCATCCCGACGAGGATCATGTTCGGAGCATTTGCAGGCAGGATGGTGAAGGCCGGAGCAAAGGTGCCGAATGTAGCAACCGCCAGCATCCCGGTCCGGCCATTTGATGCCGGACCAAAACCGACGCGCTCAGCCAAGGCGGAGATTATCGGAAGAAGGATCATGATCCGCCCAATCGAGGATGGCATGACAAAGGCCAGCGCGACCGAGAAGACGACAATGCCACTCAGCAGGCCGCCATAGCTGCGCAGGGGCAACAGGGCCAGCACGCTGGCGGCCCGCTTGTCGAGGGCCGTGTGCTTGATCGCGGCACCGAGGACCAGGCCACTGAAAAGCAACCAGAACGTAGAAGAGTGAAAGCCCGAGAATATCGTCTCAGGTGCAGCAACTCCCAATACGACGGCGACGAGAAAGAACGCCAGAGCGGTCCAATATTCAGGGACGAGGCCAGTCGCCCACAAACCGATTGCGCTCACCGCGAGTGCCGCGACGATGGCCAGATCCGGGGCGAGGTGGACCCAGGTCGCAAGCGCCGCGAGTCCGGCACAGGCGAAGATCAGCAGCAATGTCCACAGTGATCGCCCCGTACGAAGCAGCTGCGGTAGCGTGTGGCTTGTCGGCGGCATTGGCGGTGTGGATTTCGGGGCTGCGGGGTGGCTTTGATCGGTCATGCGTCTGAGGGTCCTATGGTCGATTATCAGGACACGATATGCCGCCGGATCAGGGTGCGAAGCCAATCGTTTTATCGGAGACGGGGTCTCATGAATTCCAAAGGCTCCGCTGACCTCAAGGTTCCACAACAACTAGAGCGTGCCCTCAGAAAAATGGAGGTCACGCATCCGGTCTTTCGATTTTACGATGCCCGGACTGCGTCATATCAGAAAGAAACCGTTCGACGGTGGCCCGCCCAGACCTGTGCTTTCAGGTCCGCCAGCCCTTTCCCTCCCCAAGACCGATTGCGAGACGCCATGACTGATGTGATGCAATTACTGACTGTGCCATCCGACAAGTTTCAAATCAGACCGATCGGTGTGATCCGCACTGGATTTGCAGAGGTCAAAGAATGCCCGATGTCAGGACGTCGCAACCCGGCAACCAGCCGGATTGAAGTGGCGCCCGAGTATCAGGCTGCATTGCATAACATCGAGCTCGCCTCTCATCTTTGGGTTCTTTACTGGCTGCATAAGTCCGACCGCAGCGCTTTGGTACGCCAGGCGCGAGGCAGTCAGGTCGCAAGGGGGATCTTTGCCAGCCGCGCGCCAAACCGGCCAAATCCCATTGGATTGAGCGCGGTGCAACTGCTGGATCAGTCCGATGGCGTGCTGACGATCAGCGGACTGGACTGCATCGACGGAACCCCGGTTATCGACCTGAAACCTGTTGTTCCCGAAGAAGATGCCCGCCCAGACGCGACCATCGGCTGGTAGCGCCCCTCCTGCGAGTGTTTCGGTAACGAAGAAAGTGATGCCATGTTTTCAGTCTACCGAATTGTACGCCATCGTTGCCCTGCTCGTGTTGCCGCGATCGGGCTCGCGCTCGCATGTTGGTCTACCCTTGTCGCGGGAGAGCTGAAGGCCGCGGAGCCGGAGCGGCTTGGGCACCTGGTCATCACTGACAGTAAAGGTGATCGCGGTATGCTGGCGCCTTATGTTCATCGCAAAAATGGCATCGGCTATCTCTATACCAGTTACATCTTCGATACGCTGATCGGGCAAGACACGGACGGAAATCCGGCTCCGGGCCTCGCCAGAGCCTGGAGCCGATCCGAAGATGGATTAAGCTATCATTTCGACCTCCAGCGGGACGCGGCATGGCACGATGGCACCACGGTCACAGCTGAGGATGTTGCGTTTACTTTCCGCTATATGGCTGAACATCCTTATATATTTGGATCGGTCAAATCCGTTGACCGGGTCGACGTTAGCGGACCGCACGACCTGCGGGTGCACGTCAAACGCGCAGAATACGGTCTGATTGAGGGCCTGTTTTCCGCAGTGCCGATCCTGCCCAAGCATATCTATGAAGGTGTCGCGGATCCTTTCCGGTTTGCAGCGCCAGAGGCTGCGATCGGAAGCGGCCCCTATCGCCTGGCAGGTTATGACAAGGCGCAGGGGCGTTACCTGCTTGAGGCGACCGGAGAGCATCCTCTTGGTAAGCCCCGGTTTTCGCAGATCCGGATCGTCCGAATGGGGCCAGATGCCGGGCTGCAGGCGATGGGTGCCGGTGAAGTTGACGTGATCTCATACCTGCCTCCCGAGAGGGTCGCCGAGGCGACAACTGCTGGCTTCCATGTCGCAACAGCCCCCAGCCATCATGTGCTGCGGCTGGGTTTCAATCATCGCGGCCGGTTTGCATCCAAGGACCTGCGTCAGGCGATTGCCTATGCGCTTGACCGTATCGCGCTGCTCGCCATCGCATATCCGGGCGGCGCGGAACTTGCTGATACGGGATACTTCCAATCCGGCTCCAGATGGCACAGCGATGAGACCACCGCTGCCTACACCTATGATCCGGCTCTGGCCCGCAAGATGCTGACGGCGGCGGGATGGATCCGTAACGGTGCAGGCAGGTGGCTGGCTCAGGGGGATGAAATTCGCCTGCGACTGATCACTGATGGGCGCGAGGTGAAACCGGCCAGAGTGATTGCCGAACAGCTGGAAGCTTTTGGGTTTTCAGTCGATTTGCGGGTTATGGAGGTTGCCTCTTTGCACAGCCTCGTTGCTGACGGGGATTATGACCTGACGGTGTTCTCGTCCAGTACGCTGGGAGATCCGGGCAATATCAAGCGCCGCGTCTTTGGTCGGGGCTGGAACAGCGACCGCTTTGCGGCGGATCCTGAAATGGCGGCATTGATCAAGGCGCAAGCCGTAGCACAGAGTCAGGATGAACGCCGCAAAGTGCTGGCCAAGTTCCAGCAACTCTACGCCGATAATCTTCCCTCTTACATGCTGGTGAACCCGCTGATGGCAACTGTTTTTAATGACAAACTGTCTGCGCCATTCATGCCCGGCGGTGTGGCAATCGGGGTTCCGTCGGCTTTGCATAAGTCCATATTCCTGGAGTGATCAGGTGGCCAATGTCTTTTCCAGGCCGCTGGAGTTGGCACCGGCAGAGTCGTTGGATGCCGGACCGTCGGCCGCTGGAATAATCACGCGGCTTCTGCTGCGATTTCTGATTTTCTGCGTTGTCTTGGTATTATGCGCGATCCTGACGCGGATGTTGCCCGGCGATACGCTGGAGGTCATGCTGTCAACGGATCTGGCACGCGGTCTTGGGTCGGGCGAACTGGACCGGTTGCAGGGGCGCATGGGCCTGACCGGAGATATCGCCTCCCAGGTCTGGCGTTATGCAAAGGGCCTTTGGGCTGGTGATCTGGGCTACTCAATTCCCCATGCGGCTTCGGTTCTGCAACTTCTGCTCACGGCACTGCCCTGGACCGGATTGCTGATCCTCGGAGCAACTCCGATCTTCGTTATCGGGGGTGTCCTGACGGGGATCGAAGCGGGTCGGTTGCCGGGTGGTACTGTCGATCGGTGGGTCACACCGGTGGTCACGCTATTAGCGAGCCTGCCGCCGTTCACCGGTGCGGTCCTGCTCCTCCTGGCCTTTGGCATCCTCTGGCCGGTTCTGCCAACCGCCGGGGCTGAGCCGCTGCTTCCTGCTGCCGGACCTGTGGGCGGCGCTCTGGACATTATGCGCCACGCCATCCTTCCGACGCTTGCGCTGGCCCTGCATGAACTGGCACGGTTCTATTTCTTAGCTCGGGCCGAAACGCTGACGCTGGCGCAACGGGATTTCGTGCTGAATGCGCGTGCGCGGGGCATTTCACCATGGAGGCTGAGATGGGCCTATATTGGCCTCAGCCTGATACCTGCGTGTCTCTCACGGTTGAGCGACACGCTGACCGGGTTGATCACAGCTGTGTTTTTTGTGGAAATCGTCTTCTCCTATCCCGGTACAGGTTATCTCATCTACAGTGCGATCCTGGACCGTGACTATGATCTGCTGCAGGGCGCAGTCGTTTTCATGGCGGCTTTCGTGCTTCTGGCGAATTGGATTGTCGATGGTCTGGTGATCCATCTCGCGAGGCGTGGCTGAATGCCGTTGGTCCTTCGGCAATGGTGGTTACCCGCCGGCGTCATGGTGGTTTGCCTTGGCATCTGGTTTGCTGGGCAGGCAGGACTTCTTGATTATCGCAGCAGCCGTGATGTTCTGATTGCGCCCGGATCAGCGCATTGGCTGGGCACGAACGAGCTCGGGCAGGATGTACTGACCGGGCTGATACTCGCCACACCAACGACTCTCGTTCTAGCTGTGGCGACAGCCATGGCTACCTCCACTCTTGCGATTGGTGCAGCAAGCCTTGTGGTGTTTTCCGGGCCGTTTCTGTCTGGAATGGTGCTACGGATCGTTGATGCGGTGCAGGTCGTGCCGACAATGCTGGTTCTTCTGCTCTTCGCAGCCTTGATAAACCCTGGGTTTTTATCTCTTTTTTTGCTTTTGGTTATAACGGGCTGGAGCGATGACGTGCGTGTCGCCGCTGCGGTCTTGCGCCGGGAGGGACAGCGCGAGAACATTCAATATGCGCGCGCTATGGGGGCAGGGTGGCTCTATTGCTGGCGCTGGCATCTGTTTGCCGCGATGCGTCCCTTATGCGGGGTATTGATGGTCCAGAACATAAGGCAGGCGGCACTAAAATCGTCCGGGTTGGCGTTCCTCGGTCTCACGGATCCGCGATTGTTAACCTGGGGCAGCATGATGCAATCGGCTATGGACCAACTTTATAGTGGCGCCTGGGTCTGGCTTCTGTTGCCGCCGGCCGCACTCCTATCGCTGCTGTTGCATGTCACGCTGACCATGGGCGACCGGAGTCTACGCTCCGATGCTGTGCCGGAGTTTTCCTTGTGATACGGGTCGAAAATCTTTGCCTCTGGCACAATGGTCGGGAAATCCTCAAGGGTGTCTCTTTTGAGGTGCCACGCGGACGTACGCTTGCGCTTCTGGGGGCTTCTGGCAGCGGCAAGACCTGTCTGGCGCGGCTGCTGGTGGGGATCCTTCCCGGGTGTCACGTCGAGCAGGCCGTCCGCAACAGCAACGGATTTCGTTGGTCGGGACGGGCTGAAGTCCTGGGCGTCGATATGCTGCGGGCGACGGTGGCCGAGCGGCGTCGGCTGCGCCAGACAGACATAGGCCTCATTGTGCAGGCGCTGTCCGACGCGCTGAACCCTCATCAGACAGTTTTGCAACATGTTGCGGAGCTGCTGCCGCGTTCTCGCGATCGGAGATCGCTGGCGATAAGGTTTTGTAAGCGCTTCAATATTCCTCAGCGTCTCTTACATCGTTATCCGGCCAATCTCAGCGGCGGAGAGATTCAGCGCGTGCTGACAGTGCTTGCGCTGGCTCGCGATCCATCGGTTCTGATACTCGATGAGCCTACAGCGGCCTTGGATCATGGCAATCTGGGGTTGGCCGTAGCCGCGCTGGAGCAGGGCAGACCGCGACGAAGCCAATTGCTCATAACCCATGACCTCTATCTGGCCGACAGAATGGCAGACCGGACGGTGTCGCTGCAAAATGGCAAATTGCGCGATCAGGATAGGGCGATTATTGGATCCCGGGTCGGCGGACGGCGGCGCAATCTGACCTCCGTTCCACGACGGCCTGAGGGTCGAGGAGTTGCTCCGTTGGTCCCAAGTCCTCAGGCGCTTCCAGCGGATCCATCGGGCTTGGTCGTGCAGGACCTGTCCTACTGGCGCAACGGAACGCCCCTGCTGCGCGGCATCTCTACTCTGGTCAGACCGGGTCATTGTCTGGCTGTCTCAGGTCCGAGCGGTTGTGGCAAATCCACATTGGCGCGTCTGATTTCTGGCTATGAGCCGCTGCAGGCGGGTCGCGTCATGTTGCGCGAGGCAAACGCCGCGCAGCCCAGAGCGTGCCGGATGTGTGAACTGGCGTTGGTGTCGCAGCATCCCCATCGGGCGCTGGCCCGCCACATGACTGTTGATCAGGTCATGCAAGACGCCGTCCGGCTCTATCTGCGGACCAGACCTGTTGGCGACCGGTACGATGTGCAGGCTCTGCTCGATAAGGTCGGCCTTCCGCACAG
The DNA here is from genome assembly GCF_037911135.1 of Phaeobacter sp. A36a-5a. Lineage (NCBI taxonomy): Bacteria > Pseudomonadati > Pseudomonadota > Alphaproteobacteria > Rhodobacterales > Roseobacteraceae > Phaeobacter > Phaeobacter bryozoorum. The sequence goes on from NZ_JBBLYU010000005.1 coordinate 98,894, forward strand.
CGATCGATTTCTGTCGCAGCGCGCGGCGGATTTGTCCGGAGGTGAGGCACAGCGCCTGGTCATTGCACGCGCGCTTCTGGCGCGGCCGCTCTGTCTGATTGCCGATGAACCCACTGCCTCCTTGGACAGCGGTAGCCGCGACACTATCCTGCGCCTGTTTCGAAGTCTGATGGTGACCGAAAGGCTTGCGCTGGTCGTGTTTACGCATGATCCCAAGGTGGCAGCAGCCCTGGGTCACGACATTCGGTTTCTATCGGACGGTCAGCTGCGGCTCAGCCCTATGGGAGCGGTGGCTTAGGGCAGGTGGCTGCCTGTGCCCTGTGCTTGCAGGGTTTTGACCTCGGCTGACAGCCAGTCGAGGTGTTCATCGGCAATACCAAGCGCGCGCAAATGATCGGCAGTGTTCCACAGGTAGTCGCAGTTGGGGCCGCGTTCCCCGGCTGCCTGAGCAATGATTTCGGCCTGGCGGGCCAGGCTGTGATTGTCATATTGCTCGTGGTCACGATTGACGACATAGGTGAGCGCTTCAACCACGCGGCCGTCGACGAGTGTCAGCGGGGCCGTAATCTCGCGATACGCGGGGTTGAACAGCTCACGTGCGCGAAGGTCCTTCAGAACCTCGGTTTCCTGGCCAGATTGCACAGCGAGAGCGACGCCGTTGCAGATCGCATCATCCGCGGCGTCCAATGCGAGGACCAGACCCGGTCGTGCAAAAGTCCCGCGATATCTCAGAGAGTTCAGGCAGAACCGTCTTTGATATCCGGCCAGCTGTGCCGGCAGTTGCTCGGCAGGTTCAAATCCGGGGTCCCAGATCAGAGATCCATAGGCAAAGACCCAAAGTGTATCGGACATTTTCTCATTCCTTGAAGCGGTCGCGCTGAGACCCCTGAATTGGAAACGGCGGAAGAGGTCAGGGGCCCCCTCTTCCGCCAGGCAGATCAGTCTGTCAGCTGGCGATACGAGGTCACCAGACTGCTGTAAGGGGGGACAAAGACTGAACGCGTTTCATCGCCGATCTTTACGGTGTCCTTGACGTCAAAATGCAGGTGGATCGGCAGATCCGAAATCCAGGCATTCGACACTTTTCCAAGGCGATCCCCTTTGGAAACTTTGTCCAGCGGGGCCACGGCAAGATCGTCCATATTCATGTGGACATAGCGATAGAGAGTGCCGGATGGGGTTTGCAGGGTCAGGGCAAACCGCCCGACATGGGCGATCACACCATCTTCAACCGCAACAGCCCAATGGGTGTCGGCCTGACAGCTGGCAGGACGAATGTCCTGGCCCTGATGACCGCCTGACGCACAGACCGGCAGATTTGACCGGCGCAGTTCACAGAAATTGTCGCGCCAGGGATAGCTGTAGTTGACAGTGTCGCACTGGCTTCCGCCGTTGCCCTTGAAACCACCGGGTGCGTAGACATGGGAGTTGGCATAGGCCGGGCCATTCTCCAGCGGGAAACGCATCTCTGGATAAAGAACGGCACCAATTGACAGGCCAACCCCGGTATCCTTGATCAGGTCGCCCGGCGCCTTGAATCGATCGTTCGCCTGTGCCTGTGCCTGTGAAACGGCGGCAAGCATTGCAATGGCGAAGGCGGAAGCCGCCAGCCTATTTGCGCGAAGCATCATTGTACCGCCCCCTTCACAACAGTGACGGTCTGCGCCAGTTCGGCGAGATAACCGGGTTCAATACAGCGCACATCTTCGGTTGGGGCATCACAGGTGATCCGCAAGGTATAGAAACCGCCAAATCGGCTGAACATATGATCTGCACCGTCGCCGGTGGACTCATATGTACGGGCCTCATGTTTGAATGACAGGCCCGGAACCTCTGCCAGAAGTGTACGAGCGCCCATCACACTGAGCTGGGCGCCATCCAGCCGATAGTAGGCGCTATAGGCATTTTCCTGGCCGCGAAACGCGGGCAGTTCAACCTTTGCATCGGTACCGAGGATAAGGACGGGCAAGGTCACATCGTCCAGTCCGGCAGGAGCGGTGTCGATAAATGCGGCGATCAATCGCTGGTCGCTCTTGCTTGCATCCGCTTGCGCGGTATTGGCCGCGCCCCAATCAATGGTATTGACGACGCGGTTTACGGCCTGCTCCTGCGGTTTATCAACCGCTACGGCTGGTAGAGACATCAGGACCAGGGCAAGGGCGGCAGACGGGAACACGCGCAGGCCGGTCGCGCAGGTGGATGAGGGCATCATCTCTCTCCAAGTAGTGTGCATTGAATAGTCACCCGCAGCTATGCGGGCTCTAGAGTTTTCGACGTCGTAGCCTCTGCGACTTTCCGGGCTTTTGCATGCAGCCGCGTCATCTGGCCAAATATGTTGCGACGGTGCATTTCCTCGGTGCCGCCAACGCTGCAAAAGGCCAGTGCGTCCCGCAGGAATGTGGTCACCTGGCCCTCGTGGTAGCCTTTGCTGCCATAGAGCTTCATCAACTCCATTGCGCCTTCCACGATCGTATCTGCACCGACCAGTTTCGAGATCGAGCAGGTCATCGCGGCCTCAGGCGCACCGCTCAGCAGCTGGTGCAGGGCAGCGTAGGACACCCATTTTGCACTTTCCGTGCCGATACGGATATCCGTCAGTTTCTTCTGGATGTATTGATGTTCGATAATCGGCACGTCGAAGGTTTTGCGTTTCTTAGAGAAATCAAAGGCTTCGGCAAGCATCGGTTCGATGAGCCAGGCCGCCACCAACCCGTAGTAGAGGCGCCCCATCGAGACGATATTGACCAGATTGCGAAGCCCGGCTCCCGGTTCTCCCAGAAGATGGCCGTAGTGCAGCGGAACATCGTCAAAAGTCATCTGACCGGTCGGCAGGTCCAGATTGCCAAGCTTGCGATCCTGTGCGCCAATATTGAGGCCGGGGCTGTCGGCATCCAGCAGGACCAATGAGATACCTTCACGGCCGTGATCACTCAGCTTGCAGACCACAAGAATGAAACTCGCGACCGGCGCATGTGCGATATTGTATTTTGCCCCGCTCAGACGGAATGTCTCATTCGGGCCGGGGGTCAGCAAGGAGGAGGTCGCACGTACATCGGTGCCAGTATCCGGATCAGCAATCGCGGTAGCGCTCAGCTCTCCATTGAGGATTCGGCCCAGATATTCGCGCTTCTGGCTGTCGCTGCCGTAAAGATCGAGCGCCCGCACCATGCCTGCCTGGGCGATCACCGAAAGCAACATGCCAGGGGTGCGCAGAGTGGCGGCAAGCCCCTCCAACGCAGCGGTGAAGCCCCACCAGTCTCGGCCATCGCCACCATATTCGCGTGGTACGATCATCCGCCACAGACCTGCGGCGGTCAGCCGATCCCAGGTCCGCTGGTCAAACGCACGGCGGCCAAGGTGCAGTTCGTCCCGGTCGGCCATTTTGCCGATCGCGGCAAAGGCAGTTCGGGTCTGCTGCTGTTCGGCTGTCCATTCCAAATTCATATCATCGTCCTCAATACAGGGGGTCAGGCGCTTTCCTGAAACGCAGCAACTGCTTCTTTGAAGGCATCCGGCACGGGGTAGGTGGCCTGCTTGCCGTAGTCGAACATGACATGAACAGACTTGGCATTGGCGACCACGCGACGATCTGCATCATCAATGTGCATCACATGCTCCATCTCAAAGCTCTTGCCGCCGAAGCTGACCACACGGCTGCAGACCACCAGATTGTCACCGTAGAGCGCCTGCGAGATGTAATCGCAGGATGTCTTGACCATGATATGCGGCAGCTTCTCGGATTTGGGCAGCTCAAGGAGGTCGTGCATGTATTCCAGATATGCCGACTGCATGTAGTCATAATAGACGGGGCTGCTGACGTGACCCATCGAGTCGGTATCGCGGTAACGAATTTCTACGGGTGTTTCGAAGGCTTTGTTGGACATGGGGTCTCTCCTATTGGGGTTCGATGTAGCGAGGGTTCAGGCGTGTTGGGTGCAATCCTGGCAGGCCCGCTTTTCCAGCGGGCCGTGGATTGTGAAGCCCATCGGGACGGGGCCGAATTTCCGCAGGATGGAAAGGCCGAATTTCTCGGCCGCGCAAAGCGTGGTGATGCAGCCGTCGACATTGCCCGCCGCGCAGTCGCGTGCCGCGATGACATTGCTGGAGACAAAGCGTCGCTCAACCGTGGCCGGGAGCAGTTTTTCGGGCGCAGGATGGGTCGCGCAGGTCATTGGCTCAGCCCCGGTGCGGGAGGCCAGAACCATGTTGTCGGTATTCATGATAAATACATCCAGCAATTTCATTTTCTGGATGTGTGCGTAGATGATGGAGTGGAGATGGGGGTAGGCGACAACCCCGACCAATACAGCTCCGTCCTGGCAGGCTACACTCTCAGCGGCCTGTTCCATCGTCCGGTGCAATTTAACCGACGCGCCGTGACACCGACGTAATGCCCAGGAAAGAGCCGCTCGCTCACAATTCGTTCCGGTAGGGCCAAGCGTATGGATCTGTTTAACCCAACCAAAGGTTTCAGATTGCGGAATATAATCATCGTTAATGCTGTTTTCGATTTGGAGATCCATTGCGTATCTTTTCCGCTATGTGTCGATGCTAATTTTGCAATGACCAAATTTGATCCATTTGCTCAAATAGGTATTTGAGCATCTATTCGAACTATAAATTATATGTGACTTTGATTTTGCCTTTTATCGCGGCAACTCTACTTCATATGCGCTCGCCGAATCTCAGTTCACTGACATCATCGAAGCGGCAATGGCTTCGCCGAACAATTCGAAAAAACTGATGCTGCTCCTCAGCTATGGTGAGGAACAGTCCATAACTCGAATAATGGCATGAAAAGCAGGAAACTGGTCGCTCAGCTCACGCGGTTATAGCTGAGGCTCGATCACTTACAGGCGGAAATCTTCCAGACAGGCCTGACCAGTAAGGTGGTGCATAAAAACCGAAGCAGCCCGCCTCCATCCCACGGTCTGGAAACAGGCTGTAGCTGCGCGCCATATCTCGCACGCCGGGCGAGCTTCCCGACGTGCAGGCAGTATTATAGCGGTGACGGTCGTCGATGAGAGGAAGCCGACAGCCGGTTGCGGTCTCAGCTGGACCGGGTCGGGTCGCGACCAATCCCGCCGAAGAGGTCGAGACAGCGCTCAAACCAGCTGCCAACGATATCATCACGCTCGAGCAACGGGTTAGATGTGCAGACGTTACACCATTGCAGTGTTCCAAAGAGCGTGTAGTCGGCGTAGGCAGGCGTTGTGCCTGACAACCAATCCTGCGTGCCGAGCAAGTCACGGACAGGCGCTAGTTTCTCTGGCAGCGCTGCGCGTTCGCCGTCGGCGCCTTCGGCCATGGCTTCCAGTGGCATGCCAAACCTGCGCTCACGGGCAGCGCGGAAATAGGCTTGGTCATCGGGCGACATCAGGTTGTGCATATCCATGACAGCAATCGTGGCAAGGCTGGGATGAAGGACCGTTTTGCAGTAGCTTTCGACAAAACGGGTCAGGGCGATCGCTCCCTTGCCATCAAAAAGATTGGGAGTATCGGTATAGGTTTCATCCAGATACCGAGCGATATCATAACTTTCTCCCAGCACCGTTTCTCCATCACGCAAGACGGGCACACTGGTAAAGCGACCATCCTCAATAGCAGTGATGTCGCCAAATGAAACAGGGACAAGATTATATTTCAAATTCTTGTGCTCCAAAGCCATGATGACTTTCCAGACATGTGGCGAATAGTGACGTTTACGATCTTCGCCACAAAGGCTATAGAGTTTGCGGTCCACTGAGGTTCTCCTGTCTGGGAAGTTAGCATCTAAAATTTTCGGCTGATTTAGAATCGCGCTGCTATATATAATGAAACCTTACGTCTCATTATGGTTTCATCAATATAGTATTTTGATGAAATAACATGGCTTCTATTTGTGATGCTGGCTCAACGGGTGAAACCATTTGGCTGGCAATAGAGCTGGTCAGGCCGAGATGGCCATCCTATCTGTATCCAGCAGATCGCGAACGGCGCTGATGATGGGGTCTTGAGTGCGGTTGGCGAGATGAGCGAAGAGAACGCGTGTCGATTTGCGGACTTCTCGCAGCAGAGCGATCTCTCCAGTCGGGGGTTCGGTTCCTGCGCTGCTGACGTGAACCAGACCGATGCCAGCACCGCTTGCGATCAAGGCGCGTGTAATAGTCTCATCATCGACATTGATGATCCGGGCGGGTTGAATGCGGTTTTCCTTAAACAGGCGCTCCGCGATGCGTCCACAACACGAACTATAAGTGGGGTAGATCCAAGGCATAGCCGCCAGCTTGTCCCAGTCAAGGTCCGGACCCGGCGGGACCAGATCAGGAGCGGCCGCAAGGTAGACGCTGAAACGTGATATTTCGAGGGTTTCAAGGTCATTCTGGGCTTCGTCAGGGTCGATAAAGAAACCTGCATCCAGGCGACCATTGCGGATATCGTCCAACACACTTGAAGATGTGCCATGTTGCAGGGCAACTTCGAGATCTGGAAAGTTCTTTGAAAGATCAGCGAGCAGGCGGCTCACCTCGGTCGACCCCAGGTTGCGCCCGGCGCCGACTCGCAGCTGGCCGGCCAAACGCCCACGCAACCGGGAGGCCTCTTCCAGAAATTTCTGATGATTATCAAGCAGCTGCCTGGCCTCTACCAGAAGCCGCTGTCCGTCGATGGTGACACTCATCCCGCGCGGTGTACGCTGGAATAGTGTCAGGCCCAGCGTGTCTTCCATCGTTTTGATATGGGCGCTGACGGCCGGTTGACTGCGAAACAACAGCTCGGACGCGCGCGTGATACTGCCTTCCCTTGCCACTGTGACAAAGGTCTTGAGTTGACTGATATCCATGGTTACCCCTTCAAATGCCATAGGGCGCATCGAATGCCTGCGCCTCTATTAGATGGCGCGCCACCACCCCTGGCTGACACGCGCGAGACAATTTTTATGCCCTCTTTGCGAGAAGTCAAAACAGAAACACCCGCAATGGATGAGTTGGGCTGTATTCCGCCGGTTAGGAGAGAAACGTCATGACGAGCGCCTTTTTGCCTGCCCTGGATTGCGAGGGGTTCAAAACATTCCTAGCATGAGGCCGACCCGTAACAGTCAGATAACAGTCCGCGCGTTGTTGTTGTCAGCCGACGATCGCTGCACTGTTGCCCATCTTGCGCCAAAGGCTATTCAATGTGGGTTTGGTATTCTCGGTCTCGCGGTACAGACGGACCGAAATTGGCGTGACAAACGACTCTCCGCCGGCAAGCGCCAGACGCCCATCGCTCAATTCATCCTCGCACAGCTTGCGCGGCAGCCAGCCAAGGCCGAACCCCTCCAGGATCATCGCCTTGACCGAGTTCGCGAGAGAGTTCTGGTTTACAACCAGCAGATTTGGAGGCGAGATTTGCTGGCGCAAGGTGTGATCCAGAACCGATCTCAGCGCGGATGCGCTGCCATAAGACAGCAGCGGAATCTGTCGTTTGGTATCGCGGCCGAGGTGGAAAAGCGGGTGTCCACCTGCATCCGTTTTTGACACCGGGATGAATTCATCCTCTGATAGCGTCAAGTAATCGCATTTGCTGACCTCCAGCGGCGACAGGAAATCCATTGCGGGATGCCAGTAGGTCAGGATCACGTCGCAATAGCGCTGCTGCAAGGCAGTGACGAATTGATCTGCCGCCCAACTGGTGGAGTTGAGATCGACATCCAACCCGCCGGCCTCCATCAACGGTTCGATATGGTCCCGGAAATGGGTCATGTAAAGCGACTGAGATGACGCAAAGCGGATGACATTTTCCCCCGCAGCGTCAATCGTTTGGCAGCGTTCCAGCGTCTCGGAATAGGTGCGTAGGATGATTTTGGCCTGCGATAGAAACACATCCCCAGCAGGCGTCAGCGACAGCGGGAAGGTCTGTCGATTGATCAGCTTCACACCAACCTCATCCTCCAGGGCGCGGATACGCCTGGAGAATGCGGGTTGGCTGACATTCCGCTCTTCTGCAGCACGCGAAAAATTCTTGTGCGTTGTCAGCGCTTCAAAGTCTCTGAGCCAGATTATATCCAACTTGCCTAGGTCCGTTCTGGGGTCATCCAGTGGGCCGGGGGTCCCGGTGTTTAGCCGTCGAGCCGGTTCTCTTCGACCGCGTGGCAGGCAACGGTGCTACCATCTGCTTGCCGTAGTGGACGCGGACGCGACTCGCGACATCTAGCATTCGCAAATGCGCAGCGCGTTTGAAAGGGGCAACCTTGAGGCAAGTTGATGGGTGTCGGGATTTCGCCCTGCAGCCGGATGTGACTTGGCCCTTCATCCTTGAGCTGTGGCACCGCGGACAACAGCGCCTTGGTATAGGGGTGTTTGGGGTTTTCAAACAATGTCCGGGTATCGGCCAACTCACACAGCGTACCAAGATAGAGCACCGCAACGCGCGTCCCGAAATGCTCCACCACGCTGAGGTCGTGGGTGATGAAGAAATAGGTCAGTCCCCGCTGGTCCTTGGCTTCCAACATCAGGTTCAGAACCTGTGCCTGGATCGAGACATCCAGTGCCGAAATCGGTTCATCCGCGATGATGAACTCGGGGTCGACAGTCAATGCCCGGGCGATTGCGATCCGCTGGCGCTGGCCACCCGAGAATTCATGCGGATAGCGGCTGGACCAGCTCGGATCCACACCAACAGACCGCATGACCTCCGACACTTTATCACGCACTTCGCCACGCGACAGCGACGGATTGTGGTGGCGAACGGGTTCTTCCAACGCCTGCTGGATGGTCATGCGCGGGTTCAGGGAGGCATAGGGATTCTGAAAGATCATTTGCATCTTCTTGCGCAGGGGCATCATTTCCCCGCGCGAGCGATCGTCGATCCGTTGACCATCATAGTGGATTTCGCCGCCGCTGGGCGTCAGCAGCCCGGCAACCAGCCGCGCTACAGTAGATTTTCCGCAGCCGGATTCACCAACAATACACAACGCTTCGCCACGGTCCGCGGTGAGCGAGACATTGTTGACCGCATGCACCGCGCGTTTCTCACGGGTGATGCGACCACCGCGCAGCTTGATGGTTTCTAGAAACCCGCGATCCAATTCAAAGCGTTTCTCAAGATTCTTCAGCTCAAGCAAAGGTTTGCTGTCTTGTATCTGGGTTGTCATACGCTTGCCTCCTCAAGGCTGGTATTCTGCAGGCGGGAGACTTCGTGGCAGGCGACCTCAACCTGGCGATAGCTTACTGTTTCCGGCAACACCTTGCGGCAGTGGTCGACAGCATATTCGCAGCGAGCGCTGAAGGGACAGCCGGGGGGGATGGATGTCAGCCCCGGCATGTTGCCCGGGATCTGTTTCAGTCGTTGGCCGGGCAGGGTCTGTTGCGGCAACGCGTTGATCAGCCCTTGGGTATAGGGGTGTTGCGGGTCGTTGATAATCTCGCGCGTCGGACCTGCCTCGATCAGACGACCGGCGTACATGACGAGGGTGCGCTCGGTCATCTGACTGACCACGCCAAGATCATGAGTGATCAGGATCAGGCCAACCTTGTTGGACTGGCAGAGTTCGAGCAGCAACTCCATGATGTCCGCCTGAATTGTCACATCCAGCGCAGTTGTCGGTTCATCTGCGATGATCAGCTCCGGATCCAGAAGCAGCGCCATCGCGATGATGATCCGTTGCCGCATGCCGCCGGACAGCTCGTGGGGATATTGGTTCAGCCTTTCTTCGGGCGAGGGGATATAGACCTCCCGCAACTTCAGAATAGCGATCTGTTCCGCTTCAGACTGGCTGAGCGAGCGGTGCGCCTTGAGCGTTTCGACCATTTGCTGGCCGATCGTCAGGACCGGGTTCAGAGTGACCATCGGATCCTGAAAGATCATCGCCATGCGATTGCCACGGATCGTACGCATCTCGGCGTCGGACAGTTTGACGATATCCTTGCCACCAAAAAGGATCTCACCACTGTCGATATATCCGGGCCGGCTGAGAAGGTTCATCAGAGAGAAACCGGTGATGGATTTACCGGCCCCGGATTCACCTACGATGCCCAGACGCTCGCCTTTTCCAAGGTCGAAGGAAATCTGGTTCAATGCGGTGACGGTGTGATCACGCATCGCAAATTTGACCGTGAGGTCGCGAACGGAAAGCAACGACATCGCTATTATCCTTTGTAGAGTTTCGGGTTCAGCACGTCACGCATCCAGTCACCCAAGAGGTTGATGACAAGAACGAGGACAACGAGAACCACACCGGGGATGGCGGTGATCCACCAGCTGCCGGAGAAGATATAGTCAAAACCGGAGGAGATCAGCGATCCGAGCGAGGGCTGACTGGGGGGCATCCCAAGACCCAGGAAGCTGAGTGACGCCTCGGAAATAATCGCATTCGCCACCTGCACCGTCGAAATCACAAAGATCGGCGACAGCGAGTTCGGCAGAATATGCCGCACCATAATCCGCATCGGGCCGAAGCCCAGCACGCGGGCGCTGTCGATATATTCCTTCTTTTTCTCAGCAAGAACAGTGGCGCGTACCGTTCGGGCATATTGCGGCCATTCGGCGACGCCGATCACTGCAATCAGGAAGTAGATCGCATATTGGTTGAAGGTCTCGCTGCCAAACATCGCCTGTGTCACCGCGAGGAAGATGATAGCGACCATCAACGTCGAGAAAGACAGCTGGATATCGGCAAAGCGCATCAGAAGGCTGTCGAGCCGCCCACCGACATAGCCGGCCACCAACCCGATTGAGATCCCGAGGAAGGCTTGCAAGGCGACGGCGCAAAGACCGATCAGCAGGGACAGGCGGGTGCCGTAGAGGATCGTCGACCACAGATCCCGTCCCTGATCATCGGTGCCAAACACGAACTGGGGGTCGGCTCCGTCAATCCAGGCTGGCGGGTATTCGCTGTTCATAATGTCGATCTGGGCCGGATCATAGGGATCAAACGGTGCCAGCACCGGTGCCAGGATCGAGGCGAGGGTGATGACCATGAACACCGCAAAGGATACCATCGCCACGGGGTTGCGCCGAAAGCTGTAGCCCATGTTGGAGTTCCACAGGCGACTAAACCGCGACGGGGTGGTTTGGTTTGTACTAAGGCTGCTCATGCGCCCATCCTCGCAATATTGACTGTTGGATTGACGAGCCCATAGATCAGGTCGACGATTGTGTTGGTCACCACAAAGATGAAGCCCACAATGATGAGATATGCCACGATCAACGGGGTATCGACGCGGTTCACCGCCTCAAGGAACATGAACCCCATGCCTGGCCACTGGAAGACGGTCTCCGTCAGGATAGTGTAGGCGACCATAGTTCCGATCTGCACACCACCAACGGTGATCACCGGCAACAAGGTATTCTTCAGCGCATGCACAAAATAGATGCGTCCGGGGCGGATGCCCTTGGCTCGGGCATATTTCACGTATTCGCTTTGCAGCACTTCCATCATCTCAGCCCGGATCAGGCGTACGAACAGCGGCAGCATGATCGATGCCAGCGCGACCGAAGGCAGCAGGATGTGCACCCAGCCATCTGCGGTCGCAAAATTAGTTTCCCAATAGCCAAAGACATGCACCACATCGCCCCGCCCGTAAGATGGGAACCATCCGAGTTCCACCGAGAAGACAAAAATCATCAGGATTGCGGTCAGGAAAACCGGGATCGAGATACCGACAATCGAGACTCCCATGATCAAGCGGCTGAAGAACGCATTCGGTTTGATCGCTGTATAAACGCCCAAGGGTACGGAGAGGCCGACGATGATCAGGGTTGCACCCATAACCAGTTCCAAAGTGGCGGGCAGCTTCTTCAGGATCACGTCGAGCGCGGGTTCTTTGAAGAAATAGCTGGTGCCGAGGTCGCCCTGAAGGGCATTTCCAAGAAATCGGATGTACTGTGTCACGAAACTGTCGTTCAGACCCAATTCGTCGCGCAGTTGCTGGCGGACCTCTTCCGAAACGGACTGACCGACCAGTTCGCGCAGGGGGTCGCCGAGATTGTCCTGGATGGCAAAGCCGATCAGCGAGATGGCAAACATCACCGCGATAGCCTGAAACACGCGTTTCACGAGGTAGGCGAGCATGTTGGAGTTACCTTGTATCAGTCACTTGTTGATGGGCACAACGCCATTGACGCCCGACGGGCGGCAGGGACATGCCCATAAAGAAGTGGTGAAAATCTGGGAATTGGTGGCAAATCGGCCGGGGCAGCGACGCCGCCCCGGCCTAAGAGTTATCAGTCTACTTTCAGATCGCCGAAGTAGGGGAAGTTCAGAGCGTTCACGATCTTCTCAGCGTGGACACCATCACGAGCACCCCAGGCCAGGTTCTGCCAGTGCAGCGGAATGAAGGCCGCGTCTTCATAAAGGATGCCTTCCAGCTTGCGCAGCAGTTCGCCACGTTTCGCCTGATCGGTTGTCGCATTGGCTTCAGCCATCAGAGCATCGGCTTCCGGGTTGCAGTAGTTGCCGGAATTGTACTGACCGTTACCGGTGGCTTCGTCCGGGCAATGCGTCAGGAACTGGTGGAAGTTCGCGGAGTCTTCGGTGTCGGAGTGCCAGCCGATCATCATCATGTCGGCAGCGCGTTCGTCAAATGTCGGCCAGTACTGCGCTTTGGGCATGGTCTGCAGGTCAACTTTGATGTTGATCTTTGCCAGCATCGAAGCAACGGCCTGAGCGATTTTATCGTCGTTCACATAGCGGTTGTTCGGCGCCATCATGGTGACCGAGAAACCATCGGCGTAACCAGCATCGGCCATCAGAGCCTTGGCTTTTTCAACGTCAAAGCGCGGGGTCAGGCTCTCGTCATAGCCGAGATAGCCGGCCGGGCTTGCCTGGGCGCCAACGGTGCCAAAGCCGCGCATAATGCGATCCACGATGCCGGCGTTGTTCACCGCATAGTCGATCGCCTTGCGAACACGTGCGTCTTTGAACGCTTCAACACGGTTCTGGTTCAGTTGGAACGTGATGATACGGGTGCCGGGTTCGGTGATCAGGGTGGTGCCTTCGTGTTCTTCGACACGCTTCAGATCAGTTGGCGGAACAGGTGCGATAAAATCAACGTCACCAGACAGCAGGGCTGCGACACGTGTCGGGTCTTCCTTGATCGGCGTCAGGATAATCTTGTCGACGTTGCCTTCGGAAGCGGTGTCCCAGTAGCCATCAAAGCGATCAAAGACGACTTTCACGCCCTGTTCACGCTCGGTGACAGTGAAGGGGCCGGTGCCGGACAGGTTGCGCGATGCAAAGCTGTCGCCGTGCTTGACCAGCTCGGCCTTTTCTTTGCCATCCTCGGTGGTGCCGGAGTAAAACTGGCTGTCCATCGGGAAGATGTAGGTCGCCGTGTGCAGGACCAGCGGATACGGCTCGGAGGTCTTCAGGTCGAAAGTCAGCTCGTCGATGACTTCGACGTCAGTGAAAGACGCGAAGATACCCTTGAAATCGGGGCTGGACTTCAGACGATCAAACGTCCAGTCAACATCTGCCGAGGTCAGCGGGTTGCCGCTGTGGAACGTGACACCGTCGCGCAGCTTGAACCGCATGGTGGTTTCATCGATCTGCTCCCAGCTTTCTGCCAGCCGCGGAGCGAACTGCAGATCCTTGGTCCAGCGGACCAGCGGATCAAATACCATATGCGACAGCTGCAGCGTTCCGCCGGAAAGCTGCTCATGCGGATCCAGCGAAACCGGATCAGCGTCATAGGCGACCTTGATGGTCACCTCGGCCATCGCGGCCGTGCTCAGGGTTGCCGTCAGAGTGGCAACAGCGAGCGTACTCGCAAAATGTTTCATTATTCGTCCTCCCGTTACTGTATTGTTACTTCATCGGTATCGCAGGGGTCGCGAACAATCCAATGCCGATTGCAAAGCGGCTATGCAAAATGCGTATAGCTTGTTTTTCAAAAATATTTCAAAAGCTTATGGGACATTTGCTGGCTCAATCACCTCGGCGGATGCGCATTCTGCATAGCAAGAACCTATCAGAGGGTGGACGGGAATCGGCGGTTCTGACTGCTATACTGAGCACCTCAGCGGCGAAAAACAGCGCATCGAGGCGACGCATTGGCGCAGAAGACCGCCGGCCGAATCGAGATGAGAAAAACGACCTGAACTAAGAGAATCGGTGTTCCCCCTAGAGCGGAGAGCGCGGGTCCTTCCATGGCGGTATTGGAAACAGTCGCACGAAATTTCGTCGTTTGTACGCCGCAGACGCCCATTAACAGTCCGTTAATATGGTTAAGGCGCCAAATATTTGCCCGCAGCGCCGAATAAACCTATCAGCTTTTAGTCAAATCGTTCCAACCAGTGTGAAAGAGAGCCCACAATGGCAAATGTATTCGTTGCGTCGTTTCCAGGCGTATCTTCACTGAGTAACTATCTGGCCTTTGACAGCTTTGAAACCTCGCGCGACTCTTTCGGTACCGTTGTTTCTGCCACCGAGCTTGAACAGACGGGCGCCGATGGATCCGTGCTGCGCCTCGGCGGGGATTTTTCCAGCGAGGACCAGGCGGATTGGCAGATCTACTCGATGGACCACTCCCTGAACGGCACCCCAATCGTATCAGTTTCCAATATCTCGATGACCTTTGATCGCTTTGCCTCACTGCCTGCCGACGATTTGGCCCGTGAGCTGCTCTCTGGTGACGACGAGATCACTGCCCTCCTCAACAGCAATGTGACTGCCATCCGTACCTATGGCGGCGGCGATCGCATTTCACTTGGCGCCGGAAACGACACGGTCGCTGCCGGCGGGGGTAATGATTTCGTGACGGGTGGTCTGGGGATCGACAACCTCCGCGGAGGCTCCGGTGCAGATACGCTCCACGGGAACGGCGGCGACGATATCCTGCGCGGCGGCATCGGCCGTGACCGTATCTTTGGCGGTCTTGGTGACGATTTCATCGGGGGCGGCCGGGGCAACGATCGTTTGATCGGTGGGGCTGGCAACGACACGATGCGTGGCGGCGCCGGTGTGGACCGACTATTTGGCGGGGCCGGTGATGACGTGATGACCGGCGGAGCGGGGGCGGATATCTTTATCTTCAATGAGGGCGATCACACTGATCGCATCACCGATTTTGAGGTGGGTGTGGACCGCATCAAGCTTGGCCGCGGAGCGGAGAGCATGCAGGATGTCGATTTTGGTCAGGTCGGCGATGACGCGGCAATCTATTTTGCCGATGTCACCGTGATCGTCGAAAACATGGCATACACAGAGTTGCAGGACGCCGATCACTTCTTGTTCTGATATACTGACGCTCCAAGCTTCGCGCCTGGAGAGCGGTTCAGCAGATCAAGATGACAGATTCCAGGTAGACCCGAGGAGGTAAATGATGACTAGTGTTAAACGTAACCTGATTGCTGCGGCGCTGCTTTGCACTCTACCTGCGGTAACATCCGCAGACCCGTTGCCGCGCAGTGCAAAAACTGCCAATCCGCAGAAAATTGCAAAAATATACTCGGGAAAGACTGAACTCTGGACCAACAACTGCGGCGGAGGCATCTATTTCGCACCGGGCGGTCAGGCGCGCGCCTGGTGTGCCGACCAAAGCGACAACCTGGGCGCAGGAACCTGGGCGGTCGATGCAAACGGGCAGATGTGCCAGGATCTCGTTTGGTACTACCCAAGCGGACGCCGTGCCGGAGCCAGCGCGAACGACAAATCCTGCATCAGCCATGTGGTTGACGCCTGGGGTGTCATCTGGCGAAGCTGGCCGAACGATCCCGAATGGTGGCCGATGGGTAAAGATGCGGGTCTCGTCCGTGGGTATAAATTCCAGGCCCAGGTTCAACAGACCCGGTCCAAACTGGGGTTCTGATTGATCCGGGTAAGAAGCCGTTTCAGGGGTCAGCCAAAAAAAGGGCCAACCCCTCGCTTTTGACTTGCACACCCGCGCCGCTACGCTTAAACCCCGCCGCAGTGGACCGATAGCTCAGCTGGATAGAGTACTTGACTACGAATCAAGGGGTCGGGGGTTCGAATCCTCCTCGGTCCGCCACTTCCCCCATTTGTATGACGTAAGAGGTGTTTGACTTTTCCGTCACATCATTGACCCAACAGAGTCCCGGCCGAACTCTTCCGCGCAACATTCACCCAGCATCCGAACACTGCTCGCTGGCGTTCCGTGTTGTCCTAAAACTTGCGCTGCGTCATTGTGCCAACATGCGTCAGCCCACAAAACAACAGTTAGATCGACATGAACGCCTCAGGGCCGATCTTCGCGTCCGGGGAAGCTCTCTCACAAAGATCGCCCGCGAATTGGGCGTGACTGACTCTGCTGTCACTTTGGTAGGAAAAAGAATGTGTCGATCTGCGAAGATTGAGCAGGCTTTGGCGGACGCTTTGCAAACCACGCCAGAGCAGCTTTTCCCTGATCTTTGCGAAGAGAGATAGAGCGGCCATTAGATTTGGCCCGAGAAATATGGACAGTTGAGCTAGGTGGATTTTCCGCTCCTGATCCGGCAGCGTGCCGGGACGAAGGAGCCCGAGATCGATGTCAAATCGTTGCACGCGAAGATAGGCCAGTTGACGCTGGAAAACGATTTTTTAGGCGAAGCGCTCGCCAAGGCCAGTCTGCTGAGAACGCTTGCTGTGACACGGCCAAACCAGGTCTGGGCGATGGACATTACCTACATCACCGTGGCGCGCGGATTTGTTTATCTCGTTGCGGTGCTGGACTGGTTCAGCCGAAAGATTCTGGCCTGGCGGTTGTCGACAACACTGGAAACCGGCCCTGGCATCGAGGCCTTGATTGATGCCATGCGCCGTCATGGCAAGCCCGAGATCATGAACACGGATCAGGGCAGCCAGTTCACGTCCATCGACTTCATCAAGACGCTGAAGGACACGGGCATCCAGATCAGCATGGACGGCAAAGGTGCGTGGCGGGACAACGTCTTTGTCGAACGGCTGTGGCGGACGATCAAATACGAGGAGGTCTACCTGCGCGCGTATGAAAGCGTGTCAGCAGCCCGCGAGAGCCTGTGCCGATATCTGGCGTTTTATAACAGCAGGAGGCCGCACTCATCGCTGGACGGGCAGACGCCCGATCAGGCACATCTCAAACCGTTGCGACAAATCCCGGTCGCAGCATAATCGAGCGGGAAATCTACCTACGAAACGGCCGGAAACTGTTCAAACCACCCGAACCACCTCTGCCTAGGGTGTCCAGTCGCTTGAAGAACCTTAGAATGCGTTGCAGCTGTGCGGCTCCTTTGACTTAGAACGCTCGCTAAGCTTGCTGCAGCGCATTAATACGCAAGTGATTACCTACGTTCTGAATGGTCAACAACTGAACAGCACGATGGATGTCGGCTTCAGGCATTTCGTGAACCCTTGGTTCGCAACCGCAAGCTGTGACCAACTCCATGGTGGATATCCTCCATTATGGACCGTTTCGCTGAATCTACCAGTCTGATGTGCAGACTCCGACCCCGAAGCTGGCGCCCCGGTGTCGGAATACTTGGTATATTGAGACCTGAGCTTATTCGGCAGCTTTAAGCTCGGTGTCGATTTCGATGGTCAACTGGCCCAACGGGATGCTGCTGCCGACGCCGAAATCTGTCGGGTCGATTGTGCCCGACGCGGAGAAAGCCACCCAGTCGCCTTTGTAGTAATCAAAGAACTGACCGACCGGATGCGCGCCAAGGTGTGTCAGGCGGGCCTCAAGCACCACCGGTTTGGTGACACCGTGCAAGGTCAGATCGCCGGTAATCTCGGCTGTATCCTCACCGGTGAGTTTTACACCGGTGCTGGTAAAGGTGATCTCCGGATAGGTGCCTGCGTCCAGGAAATCCGGACTTTTGGCATGTTGATCAAGCGCTTCGACGCCGGAGAAGAAGCTGTCCGTTGCGATGGCCGCTGTGACGCTGGCGGTCTCCGGGTTTGCAGGATCCAGTTCCAGCGTGCCGCTGACCGCAGTGAATTCGCCGTGCTGCATTGAGACGCCGGCGTGGTTCCAGCCCACGCGAACCTCAGTGTGGCCAGGATCTGTCTTGTAAGTTGCTGCAGCGGCTGCGCCTGTCATGATGGCAAGAGCGGCGAGGGTGCTGAGAAGGTGGATTTTGGTCATTGCGTATCCTTTCCGTTGGACGTGAAGTTAAAGGGGTTGTGAATCAAAACATGCCGTTGCCGTGGGCGAATTCGGCGGGGATTTCCTGCACCGCGTCCCAATGCTCGGCGATCAGCCCGTCCTCGACGCGCCAGAGGTCATAGAAAGCGGTGGGTTTGCCGTCGTAGATGCCTGCAGCTTGGGTCATTACGAAATTGCCTTCAGCCACCACGTTGTGCAGTTCGGTGTAGCCAAAGGAGATTTCGTTCTCGGCCAAATAGGCGATGAACCCCTTCAGCCCGTCGCGGGTGTCTGGCACATAAGGATTGTGCTGCATGTAGTCGGCGCGGATGTAGTCGTCGATCCTGGCAAGGTCGCCGCCCATCAGCACGTCGGTGACGAGGCCGGTAACCAGTGCCTTGTTGGCTTCGGTCTTGTCCAGATCTGTGATTTCGGTGGTGCCATCAATCATGGAACGGCCGCTGGCGGTTTCAGTCACTTCATCCTGGATCGCATCCCAATGCTCAACCAGTTTACCGTCTTCAAAGCGGAACAGGTCGATGATCACCTTGGGGCCGAAGAATTCCGCTGTCTGATGGATCACCACAAAGCTGTCATCACCGAACACCCGGATGGGGTTGACCTGCACGGGCGGATCCAGCGTTTCAAGGAAGTCCACAAAGCCCAACAGCCCTTCGCGCCCATCGGCGGCTTGCGGGTTGTGCTGGATGTAATCCTCGGCGACATGCGCGCGGATAAACTCGCGGTCGCCTTTAGCGAGGCCCTGCTCAAGAAGAGTCCGGGCGGTGGCCTTGTTTTCTGCGGGATCAGCGGCTGCAGAGGTTGCTACGGCTGCGGCCAGCACCGCTGTTGTTGCCGCTTTCTCGAAAATGGTCATTCAAGTCTCCTTCGTGGCTGTTGCCTGAGTCGGTCACATAAGTTACTATTAAGAAGTGCAGTTCCTATGTGGAAGAAGGCACTTTTTGGTAACTAAGGAAAATCCATGAAGCGGCGTGAGGAAATCGAACGAGAGCTGGGTCTGGATCTTTGCCCGATCCGAACCGTGCTGGCGCAGATCAGCGGCAAATGGAGCCTGCTGGTGATCCTGTTGCTGCGGGACGGGGAATACCGGTTTTCAGAAATTCAACGGGCAATCCCCGATGTTTCGCAGCGGATGCTGACCCAGACCCTGCGGCAGCTAGAACGCGATGGGCTGGTGGCGCGCAAGGTCACACCGGTGATCCCGCCGCGGGTTGACTATGCCATTACCGAGCTGGGCCGATCCTTGTTTGACCCTATCGGCGCGATGGCCGCCTGGGCGGTAGAGAAGCACCCGGAAATCATGACTGCACGGGAACGCTACGACAACGCAGGATAGGGCCGGGGCTGCGGCCCCGGCCGCCCGTTCAGGTGAACACCACTTGGATATCGGTGTATTCTGCCAGTCCTTCCTCGCCGAATTCCACGCCGAGCCCCGAGGATTTCACCCCGCCGAATGGCGCGTTGGGCTGGATTGCCCCGTGCTTGTTGATCCAGACTGAGCCGCACTCCAGTCGTGCCGCCACTGTTCGCGCCTTGGCAATATCGCTGGACCAGACCGATCCGCCCAGCCCGTTGGGGCTGTCATTGGCGGCTGCAATCGCCTCCTCAACGTCGCGGAATTTGATAACCGGCAGGGCTGGACCGAACTGCTCCTCATCCACCAGCGCATCACCATTGGTAAGACCGGCAATGATGGTCGGCTCAAAAAACAGCCCTTCACCAGGGTTGCCGCCCAGCAGCAGTTGGCCTTTATCGCGGGCCGCTGCTACGAGACGGGACACCTTGGCGTGCTGCATGGGATTCTGCAGCGGGCCAAGGATGGAGGACTCGTCGGATCCCGGACCCACCGGAATGGTGCGGGCAAATTCCACCAGCGCGGCGCAGACTGCATCGTGAATGTCTTCATGCACATAAAGGCGCTTCAGCGCGGCGCAGGTCTGGCCGTTGTTGATGAAGGCGCCCCAGAACAGCCCCTCGGCGATTGCTTGCGGATCGGCGTCCGGCAGCACGATGCCCGCGTCATTGCCGCCCATTTCCAGCGTCAGCCGCTTCATCGTCGGCGCGGCCGAGGCCATGATCTTCGCGCCCGTTGCACAAGAGCCGGTGAAGACAATTTTGCGGATCCCCGGATGGGCAGACATTGCTGCCCCCAGATTGTCAGCCTGGTCGTCGCTGGCGACACAATTTAGGACTCCCGCAGGCAGCACCTCGTTCAGCAAAGCCACAAGCCGCAGCGTGCTGAGCGGAGTCAGCGGGGAGGGTTTTATCACCACTGTATTGCCGGTCCGCAGCGCGGGCAGAATGTGCCAAATCGCAATCATCACCGGGTAGTTCCAAGGGGTGATCGAGCCGACGACACCAAGCGGTTTGCGATGCAGCTCAATCCGACCTTCGGCGTCTTCCTGCAGAACTTTGACCGGCAGCGACAGCTGAGCGGTGTAACCGGCCCAGGCCTGAGCTCCGCCCATCTCAAAACGTGATCCGAGGCCATTGAGCGGCTTGCCCTGTTCGGCGGTGATTAGCTGCGCGAGCTCCTCAGCGTGCTCCGCGATCTTGTCCGTAGCGGCTTCGCAATAGCGCCGCAGTTCGGTGTCGGGCAGCTGCGACCAGCTGGCAAAGGCTGCTTGCGCGGCTGCCACCGCACGATCCAGGTCCGCCAGCGTTCCGTTTGGTGCTTGGCCTGCCAGCCCGCCTGCCGGGTTGGCAACGTCGAAACTGGCGGCAGCTGGCGCGGGCGCGCCGCCGATTGTCATCTCAAATGTCATAGGGTGTCCTCCTTGGCAGCAGGTCAGGCGGCGGGCATGAAATAGTCCATATGGACCTTCCAGCCGTCGTCACCGTTCTGCCAGACAACCACATAGGCCAGATGGATATCGCCTGCGCCCTCGGCCCGCGGCGTCAGTACCACGCGGCCTGTCTCAATCCCGCTGCAGCCTTCTTGCTGCACCGATATTGTTGAGAGCTGGGCCAACTTCATGTCTTGCACCGCGCCCAGGAAGTAGGCTGAGGCACCATCGCGCCCGGTAAAGGTTCCGATCCCCTGGCCAATCACCACCGGGTCGGCGGTGTAGTAGCCCTCCACCAGCGCGGCGACATCGCCAGCGGCAAAGTCCGCCTCGAACTGGCGCGACTTCTCGGCGATCACGTCTTTCAGGGTTGCAGTCATGGTGTAATCCTCCCTTGGATTTGCGCATGCCCTCGGCAGTCCCGGGGCGCTGACGCCAACGCTAGCCAGGGAAAGGGAGGTGCTGTATAGTGCAGATGCACTATGTGTTTGGCAGCTTGGCGCGGGATACCCGGACCTCATGAACCGCTATGATCTGAGTGAATTTGTACTGAGCCTGATGGACAAGGCCAACACCCACACGCCGCTGCATTTCCAGCAGTACATGATCGGGCTGATGCGCGGCATTACGGTGTTTGATTCCGCCTGGTGGGGCTGGTCGGTTTTCCGGGGCGGCAAGATCGCGATGGTCCATACGATGGTCAGCGGTTTGCCGGAGGGGTTCGAGCCCAAGGTCAAAGCGCATCTGGTGAATGACCCCTTTGTGCGTACCGGCCGTTCCCTGAAACGGTACGCCCGGTCGCTGTCGGTCGAGGATGCTGTGACAGATCCCGGGTTTAAGGTCTTCGCCGAGGAATTCGATCTGACCCAGATGCTGAACGGCCATTGCAAGGTGCGCGAAGGGCCGTTCAACTTTTTCATGTCGCTTTACCGGCATGGCCAGAAGCCAGCCTTTACCGACACAGAGACTGCGGATTTTCTGGCCATCCTACGGCATCTGGAGCAGGCGTTGTCGATGTGCTTACAGCTGGACCTAGGATTGCGGGTGGACCCCTGCAACGAATGGGCGCTGCTGGACCATGAGGGCGAATTGTTCTTGTGCTCTTCCGGCTTCAATGCGGCGGTGAAAGACGGGCTTGAGCCGGGGCAGAAGCCGACGGCCATGATGCGGGAACTGGCGGGTCATACTGTGATCACCCCGCCCTCCGGGACGACCTTCGGCCGCTCCCGTTACTCTGACGACCTTTGGCTGATTTCGGCACAGCCGGTCAGCCCCCTGAGCCGCCTGTCCCCGAAGGAACGCCATGTTGCGGAGCTGCTGATTTCCGGCGCGACGATGCGGGCGATTGCCGAAGACGTCGGCGTTTCGGTCAATACTGTGCGGAATCAGGCGGCCTCCATCTATCGGAAAACCGGCGTTCACAGCAAAGTCGAACTGCTGCGACTGGCGGGCAGCCAGCTGCGCTAGAGCTGCACCCGTAGCGTTTCAGACACCTTCATTCCTTCGCTATGCCGCTGATTTCATGTGGCTCCATCGACGTTCCTGCGAGCGCTGCAAAGCTGTAAACAATCCGGTCGATGATAGTGCATCTGCACTATGTCTGGCCCGTTCGCCCTTCCATACCGTTTAGGA
Organism: Phaeobacter sp. A36a-5a; assembly: GCF_037911135.1. Lineage (NCBI taxonomy): Bacteria > Pseudomonadati > Pseudomonadota > Alphaproteobacteria > Rhodobacterales > Roseobacteraceae > Phaeobacter > Phaeobacter bryozoorum. The sequence goes on from NZ_JBBLYU010000005.1 coordinate 121,353, forward strand.
AACAGGGAGGATCACCATGACCAAACTCACATCTTTCAGCCGCCGCAGTTTCCTAGCCGGAACGGCCGCCGCAACCGGCGCACTGGCGATGCCATCCATTGCAACCGCTGCTTCCAAGAAGCTGCGGATCGGATTCATCTCGCCGCTGAGCGGGCCCCGCGCCTCGTTCGGGACATCGGACCAGTGGATGGTCGACAGCATCCGCAAGCAGCTGGAGGGCGGGCTGAACTCAGGTGGCAGCTCCCATGAGGTGGAGATCATCGTGAAGGACAACCAGTCCAACATGAACCGGTCGATCTCTGCGGGCAATGAGCTGATCCTGCGCGATCAGGTCGATATGCTGCTGATCAACGACGGCGATGCGGCGGTGGCATTGGGCGAGATCGCTGATATCCACGGCATCCCGACGATGAGCACGATGCAACCGTGGCAAGCCTGGATGTTCCCGCGCGGCTCCAACCCGGAACAGGGCTTTCCCTGGACCTTCCATTTCTTCTGGGGGGCTGATGACGCCATGAGCACCTTTGTGCGGCTTTGGGATCAGATCGACACCAACAAGAGCGTTGGCGATTTCTATCTCGACAACCCGGTCGGACAGGCCTTTGCCGATCCGGCGATGGGGCTTCCGGGCTTTATCGAGAGGGGCGGGTATTCGCGCACCGATGGCGGCATGTTCAAGATCGACGCGGATGACTATTCCGCCCAGGTCAGCCGCTTCCGCGACGCCGGCGCCGATATTGTGACTGGCTTCGGCTTCCCGCCGCATTGGATCACCTTCTGGAATCAGGCGGGGCAGGCGGGCTACACCCCAAAGGCCTGCACCTTTGCTGCGGCCTTTCTGTTCCCGCAGGCGATCGAGGCGATGGGCGCGCGCGGCGATGGCATGACGACTGAGGTCTGGTGGACCCCGAATGTGCCCTTCGCCTCTTCCTTCACGGGGCAAAGCGCCCGCGAACTGGCCGGTGCCTGGGAAGCAGACAGCAACGCGCAATGGGTGCAGACGCTGGGCTACAGCCATGCGCTGTTCGAGGTGGGTCTGAATGCGCTGGTACAGTCCGGCGCCCCCAAGGACCGCGCCGCAGTCCGCGACGTATTTGCTGCCACAAAACTGGAGACGGTTGTGGGGCCGGTGGATTTTGCCTCCAGTCCGATCCGAAATGTGGCCAAGACCCAGCTGGCGGGCGGCCAGTGGCGCAAGTCCTCGGGCAAGCATGCGTTTGAACTGGTGATTACCGAAAACACCCTCGCGCCTGACATTCGCGTCGAAAGCGAAACCATCGCTCTGCCCAAGGTCTGAGCCATGTTGGAAGCACGCAATCTCAGCAAGGCGTTTGGCGGCCTGCGGGTGATCGAGGATGTCTCGGTCACCGTCGCACCGGGCAGCTGCCTTGGGATCATGGGGGGCAATGGCGCGGGCAAGAGCACGTTCTTTGACCTCCTGACCGATGTTACACGCGCCGATGGCGGATCGGTCCATGTGGCAGGGCGGGATGTAACCGGGCTGGACACAGCCGGGCGGGTCCGTGCCGGGCTGGCACGTGCCTTTCAGGTGCCGCGCGCATTTGCCTCTCTCAGCGTTCAAGAGACACTCTATCTGGCCCAGCATGCCAGCCACGGCATCGCGCCCACGGCCGCACGGGCAAGGGTGGAGGAGATCCTGGAGATCACCGGTCTGGGACCACACCGCAACAATCCCGGCACCGCGCTGCGGTTGTTGGACCGCAAACGGCTCGAACTGGCAAAGGCGCTGGCCTCCGACCCCAAAGTGATCCTGCTGGACGAGGTGTCCGGCGGGCTGACCGATCAGGAAACCGCCGAGATGGTGCTGCTGGTCAAGCGGCTGAAGGAAGCGGGGCTGGCGGTCCTGTGGATTGAGCATATCGCCCACGCACTGCAGGAAGCGTCTGACAGGATCATGATGCTGGCGCTGGGTCGCAAGCTGATTGAGGACCGCCCGGAGGTGGTTGCCGCCGACCCGCAGGTGCGCGCGCTTTATCTGGGGGCGGCGGCATGACCCTGTTGCAGATGCAGAACCTGACCGCGCGCTATGGCGATTTCCAGGCTCTGTTCGGGATTGATGCCCATGTGGACGAGGGGGAGACCGTCGCGCTGATCGGTGCCAATGGCGCGGGAAAGACCACGCTGCTGCGGGCGATTGCCGGGCTGGGCACACGAGAGGCGGGACAGCTGACCTTTGCCGGGCAGGACATTCTGGCGCTGGACCCCGGCGGGCTGGCGCAGCGCGGCATTGCCATGGTGCCGGAAGGCCGCCGGCTGTTTCCCACCCTGACCGTGGCGGAAAACCTGATGATCGGCGGCGATGTCGGACGGCGCGGCCACTGGACCCTGCCGCGGGTGCTGCAGCTGTTCGACGAAATCGCGCCGATGGCGCAGCGGCCTGCAGGTCTGCTGTCGGGCGGCCAGCAGCAAATGGTGGCCATCGGCCGCGCGATGATGACCAACCCGGAGCTTTTGCTGGTGGATGAGGCCTCCCTCGGGCTGGCGCCAGTGATTGTTAATCGGGTGTATGAGGCTTTGGCCGGCCTCAAGGCGCGCGGCACCACCATTGTGCTGGTCGAACAGGACATCCGCAGGGCGCTGGCAGCCTCTGACCGTTTCTACTGCATGCTCGGCGGGCAAGTGTCGCTGGCAGGCGCTTCGGATGGTGCCTGTTTCGAGCAGGTGAGTCAGGCCTATTTCGGAGAGAACCAATGAGCGCAGCCATAGAAATCCTGATGAACGGGCTGTTCCTGGGCGGGCTCTATGCGCTGTTCGGGCTGGGGCTGTCGCTGATCTTCGGCGTCATGCGGATTGCCAATATTGCCCATGGCGAGCTGGCCATTGCCGGCGCGCTGGTGCTGTTCACGCTCAGCGCGGCCTGGCCCGTCAGCCCGCTGTTGCTGATGCCGCTGGTCTGCGCGGGCGCTTTCGCCTTTGGCTGGCTGCTGCAGGCACAACTGCTGAACCGGGTGCTGAGCCCGGACCCGATGCCTGCGCTGCTGGTCACTTTCGGCCTTTCGGTGGTGATGCAGAATGCCATGGTCGGCCTCTACGGCGCCAACAGCCGCAGCATCGACCTGGGGGAAATCAAGACCGCCAACATCACCCTTGCCGGGCAGACAATCGGCTGGCTGCCGCTTGGTATCTTCCTGCTGTCGCTGGGCCTGTTCGGCGGGTTGCATCTGGTCCTGCGCAAGACCCGGCTGGGCCGCGCCGTTCGCGCGACCTCCGATGATGCGGAAACCGTGGCGCTGTTTGCAATCCGCCGTCGACGCATCTTTGCCATTGCCATGGCAGTCTCCGCAGCCTGCGCGGCACTGGCAGGAATGCTGCTGGCCTCACGCAGTTCGATCACGCCGTTTTCCGGTGCGGAACGCCTGCTCATCGCCTTTGAGGTGATCGTGATCGGCGGCCTTGGCTCAATCTGGGCCAGCTATCTTGGCGGCATCGCCCTGGCGCTGGTACATGTGGCGGGCTTCTACTTTGATCCGGCGTCGGGGCTGCTCTACGGGCACCTCATGCTGCTGATCTTTCTTCTCATCCGCCCGCAGGGGCTTGCCGGAAAGGTGGTGACACGATGACCCGCGCAATTCTTGTCCTTTTGCTCACGGCACTTGCTGCCGCGCCTTTTGCGCTGAATGCAGGCGGGCTGGCGCTGCTGACCGAAATGCTGGTGCTGCTGGCCATCGCCCAAAGCTGGAACCTGCTGGCGGGCTATGGCGGCCTCCTGTCGCTTGGCCACCACGCCTTTGTCGCCACCGGGGCGTACCTCTTGTTTGCCGTTACACGGGACCTGCCTGTCTCTCCCTACATCATGGTCCCGTTGTCCGGGGCCGGGGCGGCGCTGCTGGCGCTTGCCCTGACCCCGGTTCTGTTCCGCCTGCGCGAGGTCTATTTCGCCATCGGTATGTGGGTGGCTGCAGAGATCATCAAGATCGTTGTCAGTCGGCTGCACTACTTCGGAGGCTCCTCCGGCCTGCCGCTTTATGCGGCGCGGCGGATCGATACCAGCTGGCTGCCCGCCTCGGCGCATTGGTTTGCGCTGACACTGGCCGCGGGCCTGTGCCTGGGGCTGTGGCTACTGCAGCAAAGCCCCTATGGCCTGCATGTCCATGCGATGCGCGATGACGAAACCGCCGCCCGCTCGCTGGGGGTGAAAACCCGGCGGATCAAAGGGACCATCTTTGTCCTGTCGGCGGCGGGGTGCGGGATGGCCGGCGCCATCAGTTTTCTTGGCACGCTCTATGTCTCGCCAGTCGCCGCCTTCGACATCAACTGGACGGTGAACGTGATCTTCATCTGCGTGATCGGGGGCCTTGGGACCATCCGCGGCCCGGTGCTGGGCGTGCTGTTGTTCGTCGTCCTGCGAGAGGGGCTCGTTGACTATCCCGGCTGGAGCCAGATTGCCCTCGGCACCATTGCGGTTGCGGTGATGCTGACCGCGCCGAAGGGGCTGAGCGGCCTGCTGGACCGCCTGCTCCCCAGAGCCAGAACGGCTGCCAGAGACCCATAATCTCGAACCTCGGCGACGAGACGATGACTAAGACTTTGACGCGCGCCGCCTAGCTGGCCGGGTCGCGGCTGCATGCCTAAGCCCGCGCCAATTATGCGCCGCTGCGCTTCTGCAACCTGAAGATTGAGGAGAGACGATAATGCCGGATACAGGATTCTACTTTGACGAACACTGCCTGTGGCACACGACAGGTGAACACGCGCTGATCATGCCGGTCGGGGGCTGGGTTCAACCGCCCGCCGGCGCCGGTCATGCGGAATCGCCGGAATCCAAACGGCGACTGAAGTCGCTGATGGATGTGTCCGGGCTGACCGCCCAATTGGGCGTCCAGTCGGCCCAGCCAGTCAGCGAATGCGAAATGGCGCGGGTCCACAGCAGTGACTACATTGAGCGTTTCAAGGCGCTGAGCGATGCGGGCGGCGGGAATGCTGGTCTGTTCTCACCTTTCGGAGCTGGCAGCTACGAAATTGCCGCTTTGTCGGCCGGGCTGGCGCGACAGGCGGTTTTCGATGTGCTGGACGGAACCTATCAGAACGCCTATGCCCTGTCGCGCCCGCCGGGGCACCATGCTGGGCGGGATGGTTCCATGGGGTTCTGCCTCTTGGCTAATATCCCGATCGCGATCGAGGCCGCCAAGGCTGAAAAAGGGCTAGGCCGCGTCGCGGTGCTTGACTGGGATGTGCATCATGGAAACGGCACCCAGGACATATTTTATGAGCGCGATGATGTTCTGACGATTTCGATTCACCAGCAAAGCTGCTTCCCACCTGGCTCCGGCTTGGGGGAGGAGCGCGGCGCGGGAGCAGGAGCCGACTGCAACTTGAACGTCGAGCTGCTGCCGGGCGCAGGCCACCAGTCTTACGCCGACGCGATGGAGCTGCTGGTGTTGCCCGCGCTTTATGAATTCAAACCGGATCTGATCATCGTCGCCTGCGGGCTGGATGCCAATAACTTCGATCCGCTCAGCCGAATGACGGCCCACAGCGACACATTCGCCTATCTCACCCGCGCGGTGATGAAGGCCGCGCGCGATCTATGTGGTGGCAGACTGGTTGCGGTACATGAAGGCGGCTACGCGGAGGCGGTGGTTCCCTTCTGTGCGCACGAAGTGATCGCGACGATGGCAGGCATCAAGAGCGATGTCGAAGACCCCTTCCGCGGCGTTGCCGAGGCCAACCAGCCCGCCGCCGATTTCGTCGAATTTCAGCGGAACCGGCTGATAAAGTTCGCGGAGCAGATTGCATCAACATAGTCAGGAGCTCTGGCTCACGGCGCCGGCCGGTTTCCTGGTCTTCGCCTTACCGCTCAATTGCAAGACTACCCCGCGATCACACGCGGCAGTTTGTTAAAAAGTAACAGCGACCGATTGGGCTTCAAGCGGGGTATTCTTGCCTCGCTTGGAGCTTTCGAAAAACGGCGAGCTGCTTCGTCACCAGACGTAGACCTCCATCTTGTCGGCGGCTATGGAATAGCCCGTTTGGCCAAGCGCGGTAGATTGCAGTTGCGTCCGCAGTGTTCCCGTAACCCAAACCGGATCCCAGAGCTGATCCCCCGGCCATGGTTCTGTCGCGGTGACCATCACAAGCTGGTTAGCCGGGGGCGGGGGCGTATGGATGCAGGCGCCGACATAGGGCACCAGCATGAACTCCGTCACGCCCTTTGCACCGACGTCGAAGGGGATGATGAAACCTGGCATCTTGATATACACACCGTTCAGCTCTTCGTTCAGCTTCGTCGCATTTGCGTCGTAGATCGGCCGCCAGGTGTCATTCTCAACGTCCATATCGCCTTCGCCGGTGATCTCCGAATAGGGAACTCCCGGCGGGATCAGGTCATCCCACATGATCTCGCGCGGCGTCGCTGCAGAGGCCACCGTTGGGGCAACCACTGATCCAGACAAGAGCATCAACGCCGTTCTGCGGTTCATCATTTGGTCCACCTCGCTTAGTCCACTACATCCTTACCATCATACCATCGGCAACGGACATTCTATAGGCTCTCATCGCAGGTATGAGGCTGACAACCATGCCGGCACAGATAACGCTCAGAATGACCCAAAACTCGCGCAGTGTTGGCGCATCAATCGGCAACCACAAGCCAAGCGCGCTGTCGAGAAGGGGTTGGGAGATGATCAACCCTACATATACCAACCCCAATCCAAGTGTTGCCCCGAGAGTGGCCATCATCATCGCTTCCAACACCAGCAGGCTAAGTATTGTTAGCGGACCTGCACCCATCGCGCGAAAGATCGCCATTTCGCGGCGCCGTTCATTCAGACTGGAAAAGATCGTGGCCATCATTCCGATCAGCGCGGTCACAACCACCATAGCCGAGACTGCAACAAGCGCGGTTTCGGCTATGCCAACAATACCCCATAGCTCTTGCAAAGCCACACCCGGCAGGATCGCCAGCAACGGCTCTTCGCGATATTCGTTGATGGAACGTTGCAGAGAAAATGTCTGGAGCGGGCTTTTGACACCGACGAGGGCCGCCGTTATCGCTTTCGGTGTCAGGTCCATCTGACGGATGACATCCACCGGCGTCGCCTGACCGGGGATCTGTGCGCCACTCTGCCAGTCGACATGGATGGCTTCTATCGCCTCCATGCTTATGATGACCGTGCGGTCAACCGGCGTACCGGTCTTTCCCAGAATTCCAGAGACCCGGAATGGCTGATCTTTGTGTTCGGTGAAAGACGCAAGGCCATGCGCCACGATGATCGGATCGCCGACCTTGTAACCCAATGCGGACGCGACGTCGGCCCCAACCACCGCATCAAAAAGATCATCCATGACGGCGCCATTTGCCAGCGTCAACGACCTGCCTTGCCGATATCTATAATGCTCAAAAAACTCTTGGGTGGTGCCCATCACACGGAACTGCCGGTGGCTGTCACCAAGGGAGATCGGCACAATCCAGTCCACATCGGACCGGCCCGCGATGTCCTGATAGCTTTGCCAGCTGACGTTGTTTGTCGCATTCCCGATACGAAATACCGAGTAGAGCAACAACTGCACAGATCCCGAGCGGGCGCCGACAATCAGATCGGTCCCGGAAATCGTGTCGGCAAAGCTCGCCTTGGCCCCGGTTCGCACCTTTTCGACGCCAAGAAAAAGGGCGACCGACAAAGCGATAGCAAGGATTGTCATACCCACCGTCAGCGCACGCGCAAACAGCGACGCAATCGCCAGCCGCAAAATCATGATACACCTTTCTGAACTTCGGCGATGTCCTCAAGGGTGATGACCCGGTCGAACCTTTTGCCCAGACGGGGATCATGACTCACCAACAATAGTGAAGAGCCCGTAGACGCAGTCTGTGTGAACAGCACATCGAGAAAGGCGTTCTGGGCGTTGCTATCGAGGGCAGAGGTCGGCTCATCCGCGATGATAAGGGGGGGCTGGCCAATCAAGGCACGGGCCACCGCGACGCGTTGTTGCTGACCCACGCTGAGCGTCCTGGCCTTTGCGTTGATAAGATGCTCCGGCAGACCCAGGGCAGAACACAAGCGTGCTGCCTCCGCGGCGGGCTGGCTGACCCGCCTTCGGCGTGAGGGGGCAAAGCGGAGGGGCAGCAGGATATTGTCGATCACGGATCCAAATGGGAGCAAGTTGAACTGCTGGAAGATAACGCCGATATGCTCCGCCCTGAAGGTATCTCTCGCGCCTCCGCTCAATCGGGAAATATCTCTGTCGGCAACAACAATCTCGCCGCGATCCGGCAGGATTGTACCGCAGATCAATGACAGCAGCGTTGATTTTCCCGACCCGCTTTCGCCCAGAAGCAGGACTGTTTCACCCGCTGCAAGAGAGAATTGCGGGACACTCAGCGAGAACCCGGCTCGTCCGCGCCAACGATAGGCCAGTCCAGTGATTTCGAGCGTTGCATCCGTCACCTACGTTCAACGCTCCAACGTCAGGATCGGGGTGCCACGTTCGATCTGATATGCGTGCGCGCCGGATGCACCGACCAGTTGCACCTGAACCTTCTGCACGTTGGGAAAGGCGTCGAAGTAAGCGAAGCTGATATTCGTCAGGGATGCAGGTTCGGCGCAGTTTAGCATGTAATTTGCATGAAACTCGGCGTGATCTGCTTCTTCGGTGTGATGCTCAGCATGGCCTTCATGCTCATGGTCATCATGCTTGTCGTCCGCGTGGTCTTTATGACCGTGTTGGTTGTTATCATGCCCGGCATCTTCGGCATGATCCTCATGCACATCTTGACCGTGGCCACTGGCAGTCTCCAGCTTTGCGCTCGCCTCGCCAACGCTGCACCTAGCGGCGTCCGGCATAACAAACAGGGCCAACGGATCACTGAGCCGGGCGATTGCAGCATCAACTGCTGAACGATCCGCGGCACTCTTTGCGGCATGTTCAAACCCGACCAGGTCAGCTCCGGGCGCCTGGAACTCCATCAATACCGTGCTCCCGTCGATCGCAATGTTCAGCGTGCCAACGCCGTGTTCATGCGCGCCAAGTTGACGGGTGCCCTCGGCCAATGCAGGCAAGGCAGTAACGATTGCGAGAAGAGAGAGAGTTCGTTTCATAACAATGTCCAATGTGGAAAATGATCAGGCAGCACAGGTGCCGCATAGGCCGTGGATTTCGACGATATGGCGCAGGGCTTTAAAGGCATTTCTATCGGTCAGTTCTGTAAGCTTCGGAAGCAGGTCACTACCGTCGTGTTCCTCTACCGATCCGCAGTCTTCGCAGATGGCCAGAACAGGCACGCTTTCAGCATGGTCGCAGCGACAGGGGACAAAGGCGTTGATTGACTCAAGGCGATGCGCACGCCCCTGATCGGTCAGAGCCGACAGCGTACGATAGACTGTCGGCGGCGCTATACTTGGCTCGCTCAGCTGGAGCTGTTCAAGAATTTGATAGGCCGTCATCGGCCTGTCGCAGGCCTTCAACACGGTCAGGACATCTGATTGGCGTGTCGTTGCGCGCTTTCGCATGATAGCCCCCTTTTGTTGCCCCAGGTTATTATTTTATAATATAACAAACCGCAAGACTTAAAACACCAGACACCGGGACAGCCATACGCAAATCCCGGATCGCTCTTGTCCTTAATGGTTGGTCTCGCCCCGCTGCACGGTGAAAAAAAAGTCGCTCCCTAAGGGGCGATCGGCAACCTCGTCAGGTATAACCTCGGGGCCGCCCAGAAACACGTTGGTGCAGAAATGGGCGTGCATCCTCGAGAGTTTTCGCAACTTTTCACCTGTGATTTCCCGAAACAGCGCAAGCATATCCTCGCGCGCCTTGAGTTCGCTGATCCTCTCGCGATGCCTTCGGCAGCAGCCCTCATGTGCAGCGGCAATGTCTGGATCTGTCAGCAATCGGGCCAGTTCCTCCTCAAGCGCAGGCATCATGCGCTGGATCGAGCGATCATCTTCGGCGTTGTTGTTCATTCTGAACCAGTAGGACAATCCCTGATCGCGCTCGACGTGATTCACCCGACCACGGTCGCGTTTGACCAGAAAACTCTCTGCACTGCGCACCGCGTAATGGTTGAGCTGGACCAGGTCGTATCCATAGGTCGCGATGGTCGAGCGCCAGCCATTGCGAAATATGTCCCGTGGCATCGGGCGACCCGATCCGTTGACCCATCGAATGTCCTGCCAGTGCTGTGATTGCAGCCCCTTTGGCCGGTGAACGCCGAGACGTTTGAAGACACCGTTATTTCGAAACAGCGTTTTAAAGCCCCAAGCCTGATGCGGCCTGCGCGTGACTTCATGGGCGCAGCGCGTAAACTCTCGTGTGACTAACGCGCCGGAGAACCTGGACACATCACTGTTTCCGAACAAGCGCCAGGTCATAGCGATCATATTCGCGTCACCGATCGCAGCATATAGGTCGCTGAGCCTCCCATTTCCGCATCTAATATTGATGAATTCATCCACATCCATACAGACAAGCCAATCCGCGGCGCGAACGACAGGTTCTTCTTCCGCCGCTTGAAACGCGGCGTGCTGCGGCTTCAGGTCGGTTCCGCGATATGGGTTATCCCTGTGCTGGACGTAGCCCTTGTCCTGTAAAACCCGCAAAAGACTGTCGGTGCCATCGCTGCAGTCATTTGTATAAACAAGGACCTCATCGACGCCGATGGCACGGTGGTAGGCCAGCCACTCCAGCACGAAAGGCCCTTCATTCTTCATCGTTGTGACCACAACCGTCCGCGTTCCACTGCCGCCAGTGGGCAAAAGCTTTGCCTTGGGCATACGAACCGGATCTGCGCCGAAATGCTGCAACGACACATCAAGGAGTTCCGGCGCCTCAACGAGGCCAGCCTTCGGGACAATCTGCGATAGCTTCTCAGTTGGATGGCGCAGGAGCATACTGCGGGAGAACTTGGCGATCCGATCCGTGTCGGGCGTCGCCCCTAAGATCTGTGACTGATGCCAAATGCTGTCAGCGCGGCAGTCTTGCGCGGCGACGCACCAACGCAGGTGGCGTATGTCGCTATCAAACCGCGTACAGATATGATCGGAAAATGAGGCGTTTCTGCCGCGACGCACCCGCCAAGGATAGCTCTGCACCCCATGCAGGCACGTGTAGCGACTAGGGACGTGAACCGCGCGATCAAAAATCGTTGGCCCTTTGTCACAGGCCAGCAGGTCGCATAAATCAAGATTGGCCACTGCACGGGCGCTGGCCAAAAAACGCGCCCGAATGATCTCATAGATCACGAACTCACCGAGCGGCGCCCTCCAGGGGTCATCCGGCGGCGCCGTCTGCCTGCGTTTCGGTGCACCCAACACATTCAGTGGATGAGCTTCAGCTGGCAGGCCTTTTTTGCCAAGCGGGCAGGCAGAATGAACCACGACCACGCGCACGAGCCCCTCAATATCTTTAGCAAACCCTTGCAAAGCCGCGATAAACTGCCGACTTTCATCAGGTGGCGCTTGATCTAGGATGACGGCTGCCTGCATCCCATGCTGAGACACATGGTAGGTCAGCCAGTCAAAGGCCGTTTCGGCACTTTCACCATTGCGCGTCGCAATAATCACGTCCAGCCCGGAAAAAAGGTCCGTCTCAGCAGCTTGGGCCTGAACACGGCATTCTTGACCGTTGACGGCGATAACGACCGGGTCCATCGGGCTATTCAACCCGAGATCGAGGGACTGAACGCAATCCGGGCGATGTCTCAGCGTGGTGTTTTCGTCGGAAGCCAAAATATCGTTGCAATGGGTCCCTGATTTGAAGAACAGCCTGGCGGCATGGCTGTTGCCTGCGGGGATCACAACGCAGTCTAGCAGAATGGTTTCACCAAACTGCTGCACACCCAACTGGCGCTCCAGAACTTTGTCCGATCCTGTCCCGAGGTCTGAATGCGTCATAGAAGGCCCGTTGATATTTGTCTTTGGATAGCACGAATTTATTCGTACTGCCCTGAAAAATCCGAACGCCACCAATCATTAACGGCCTCACCGCCCTCGGGTCGATCCTCGATTATGCGTCGCGCCTGTATCCTGTACCCGAGCAGCCCGGTGCCTATGTATCAAGGGCTCGATAGGAGCTGGTTGTGCCGCCTGTCCAGCGCCGGAAAGCACGATGAAAGTTTGCCGCAGAGGAAAATCCAAGATCCTGCGATATCTCTTCAATCGACTTCTGCCCGGCTCGCAAATCACGGATCGCGATATCGCGGCGCAGTGCATCCTTGATGGACTGGAAGGACGCTCCCTCAGCATCTAATCGCCGCATCAATGTTCGAGGTGTCACATTTAGCATTGCCGCAGCATCGCTCAGTCGGCAGTTTTCCCAGTTGGATTGGTAGAGGAATTCACGGATCTGAAGCGAAAGCCGGTGCTCCCGAAAGCCGGTGAAGATCCAGTCACGCGGAGCGCGGTCCAGGAATTCCGCCAACTCCGCAGCAGTGCGGGGCTGAGGTGCGCCCAGCTGCTGGGCGTCGAATGAGATGGCCGAGCAGCCCTGGGAAAAGGTCACGGCGGCTGGAAAGACGACACCATAATCCTGCGCGAATTCGGGGCGATCAAAGGCAAATTGCACGGCCTTCACCGGCACTTCGTAGCCCGCCAGCCAAGAGAGCAGACCATGCGCCAGCTTAAGCATAAGCATATGCCCGAACCGTTGGATCTCAGGCGATCCGCGGGGGACGATCTTGAGAATGAGATCTGTATTTTCAGATTTTAAATCAACCTGATAGTCATCAAGTATCAAATTCCAGAATGTGGAGAACCGATAGAGGGCCGCCGGGAGGGTTCCAGCTGCACGCACCGTGGTCAACAGGTGTTGCAGCGCGCGAGGCCGGACAGTGCGGTCCCACAAACCGGTCATTTCATCACCAGTTTCAACGGCGGCAACCTGATAGAGCTGCACGATCTGGTCAAGGGTTACCCGCTGCGCGCCCATGTGTTTGACAGTCTCCGGCTTGACCAGCCGGGCAAGACCGCAGCGTTGCAGAATAGAGCTCATCTGATCTCCGTTACAGCAGGTCTGCAAAGCCAGAAGCCAGTCTTCAATGAATGGCAGAGATACGGTCGCCAGCGTGTCTGGATCGGAGTGTGTCATCACTGCGTCAGATTAGGTTGTTTTGTCACTTTCGGAAAGTCGTTTGTCAAATTCTGGAATGGGCAGCAAACTGACCGTACCGTAGACACGCGACAGCAGGTAGCACAGCAGCGAGGCGCCAATGACTTATCAAGCTCCAATCCGTGACCTGATGTTCAATCTCGAACATCTTTCCCAATGGCCGCAGATCGTGTCCTTGGACAAGTACAGCGAAATTGAACGCGCTGACGCTCAGGCTGCATTGGAAGAATTTGGCAGGTTCTGCGGGGATCTCATCGCGCCGCTGTCACATGATGCCGACACGGCGGGCGCGCGACTTGAGGGGAACAAAGTCGTTCTCCCCAAAGCCTATGAAAAAGCCTACGCGCAGTTTGTCGATATGGGGTGGCAAAGCCTGGCGCACCCTGCGGGCCATGGCGGAATGGGCTTGCCGCGAGCCGTCGGAGCTGCCGCGACGGAGATCCTGAATGCGTCGGACATGAGCTTTGGCCTGTGCCCACTTCTGACCGATGGTGCCATCGACGCGCTGGAGCTCTCCGGCACGGATGAACAGAAGGAAATTTATCTCCGGCCGCTGGTGTCCGGCAAGTGGAGCGGGACAATGAACCTGACCGAGCCTCAGGCCGGCAGTGATCTTGGTCGCGTGCGTTGCAAAGCTGAGCCGCGCGAGGACGGCAGCTACAGCATCAGTGGCACCAAGATTTTCATCACCTATGGCGAACATGATCTCTCCGAGAACATTATTCATCTGGTTCTCGCGCGCACTCCCGACGCCCCGGAGGGGCACAGGGGGCTGAGCCTGTTTCTGGTGCCGAAATACCTCGTTGATGAGAATGGCCACCCCGGCGACCGCAACCGTGTCAACTGTGTGAGCATCGAACACAAGCTGGGGGTGCGGGCAAGTCCGACAGCGGTTCTGGAATATGCAGGTGCCACCGGATATCTGATCGGGGCAGAAAACCGCGGGTTGGAATATATGTTCACCATGATGAATGCCGCGCGCTTTGCCGTCGGCGTTCAGGGGGTCGCCTTGTCCGACCGCGCCTATCAGCACGCGCTTGCCTACGCCCAGGAGCGGGTTCAGGGACAAGGCATCGGGCTGGACCCTGAACAGGTTCCGACCATCATCGGCCATCCCGATGTGCGCCGGCTGGTGCTGCGGATGCGGGCCCTGGTCGAAGGTGGCCGGTCGCTCAGCATGGCAGCGGCTGGCTGGTTGGACCTGTCTCGGAACGGGACCGACAGCACGCGCGCAGAGGCGACGCCGATCGCAGAGTTCTTCGTCCCACTGGTCAAGGCCTTCTGCACCGAGCGAGCGATCGAAGTGGCCTCCCTCGGCGTGCAGGTCCATGGCGGAATGGGCTTCATCGAAGAGACCGGCGTCGCGCAATTCTACCGGGATGCTAGGATCTTACCGATTTATGAGGGAACCACGGCAATTCAGGCGAATGACCTATTGGGACGCAAGGTTCTGCGAGATGGCGGACAGACAGCACGCCGGTTCTCGGCCATGATTGCAGAGACCGAAACCACCCTGAAAGCTGGGGGGCCGAAGGCGCAGGACATCGCGAAATGTCTTGGCGATGCGCGGGTGGCGTTTAATGCCAGTCTCGACTGGTTGCTCGACATTGGCAGCGATAATCTCAGGTCCGCCTTTGCCGGCAGCGTCCCTTTCCTCAATCTAACCGGGACGCTTGCGGCCGGGTGGCAATTGGCACGCGGGGCGCATGCTGCCGAGATTGAATTGGAGCAGCGCAGGGAGCCTGAATTCATGGCACAAAAAATCACCACCGCCCAAATCTTTGCCCGGCATGTCCTAGTCGAATGCGAAAGCGACCGGGCCCGGATCATCAGCGGTGCATCGTGTCTCCTTGATGAGACAAGCCGACTCTGACCTCCCGCAGCATACCTGCCCAAGGGCACCCATTTAATCCGAAAAGGATCCCGCCATGTTGGCAAAAGACAGCTTCAGCTCCTATCAAAACCTCGCCATCGACGTGCGCGACAACGGTGTCTGTGTCGTAAAACTCAACCGCCCCTCGAAACGAAACGCGCTGGACACCGCAACCATTGAAGAGCTGGTGCAATTCTTCAGCGGTGCACATCGCAACGGTGTAAAGGCAGTGGTGCTGGCCGGGGCGGGGGACCATTTCTGTGCAGGTCTGGACCTCATCGAACATTGGAAAGAGGATCGCAGCCCGGACGAATTCATGCATGTCTGCCTGCGCTGGCACGAAGCATTCAACAAGATGGAATATGGCGGGGTTCCGGTCATCGCAGCCTTGCAGGGCGCGGTTGTTGGCGGCGGTCTGGAGCTGGCCAGCGCAGCCCATATCCGGGTGATGGACCAAACCACTTATTTTGCCTTACCAGAAGGCCAGCGTGGCATTTTCACCGGTGGCGGCGCGACCATCCGTGTCTCTGATTTGATTGGTAAATCACGGATGATCGACATGATCCTGATGGGACGTGTTTATCAGGGACAGGAGGCCGTTGACCTTGGGCTGGCGCAATACATCACCGATGGATCCAGCTTTGACAAGGCATTGGAACTTGCCGATCGAGCGGCGGAAAACCTGCCGTTGACCAACTACGCAATCTGTTCAGCAATCAGCCATCTCAACAATATGTCCGGTTTGGATGCCGCTTATGCCGAAGCCGTGGTCGCCGGTGTTGTGAACACGCAGCCCGCGGCACGGGCACGGCTTGAGGCTTTTGCAAATAAAACGGCTGCACGCGTTCGCCCCAATGAATGACGCAGTATTTCTCCCGCCCATCCAGATCAGGGCGGGTGGGGCCTACCGTCCGGAGGGCAGCGGCCATATAGACAGGTCTTCCCTTGACTGGTCTGATCGAACTTATCAATAGTTGCGCTATGACTAAGGCCAGATCAGGAGCGGCACTGCTCTCCCTTTCACTGGATCGCGACGGACCAGAAACGTTGCAGGCACAGCTGCTGTCTCAATTGAGACGCCTGATTCTCGAGCATGTGCTTTCGCCAGGGTCAAAGCTCCCATCAAGCCGGACATTGGCTGATGAACTCTCGGTGTCACGGGTGACGGTCTCCGCCGTGATCGATCAGTTGATCAGCGAGGGCTATCTGGAAGGGCGCGCCAGATCCGGTGTCTACGTCGAAGCAGAATTGCCCGAACAGCTGCCGGGATCGGCAGGAGCACCAGGCCCGCAGGATACAGACGCAGCCATGCCGGACGCTACTCCCGACATGCCCGCACAGTTACGAACCTTTGATATCTCCGCATCTGAGATCGCACTGTTTCCATACCGCCAATGGAGCCGCCACCACGACAAAACCTGGCGTATGCCCGAAGCCGCGTTGCTGGCGCGCGTCGATCCTTTTGGTTGGCCGCCGCTGCGCAGCGCGATTGCCGATCATTTGCGAGAATGGCGTGGCTTGCCCTGCACGCCAGAGCAGATCTTCATCACCTCCGGTGTCGTCGAAGCGATTGGCCTGATCGCGGCTGCCGTGCTAAGCGAAGGCGATGAGGTCCTGACCGAAGATCCCGGGTATATGATCCTCAATCGCGCCTTGCATCACAACCGGCTAATCCCAGTGCCGTCGCCGGTTGATCAGTCGGGCTTCGACATCAAGAGCGCACTGCCAGCCACACCGAGGGCAAAAGCGGCGATTGTGACACCGTCGCGTCAGTACCCGCTGGGCGTGACATTGCCGCTTTCCCGCCGACTGGAACTGATCGAATGGGCCGTCGCGAGACAGGCCTATGTGATCGAGGACGACTTTGACAGTGAGTATCGATTTCAGGGTCGACCGCTCCCGGCGATGATGAGCCTCAACAATCAGGATCGGGTGATCTACGTCGGCAGCTTCTCCAAGGTGGTCTTTTCTGCACTAAGGCTAGGGTTTGTGGTTCTTCCAAAACCGCTCTTGTCGCAGGTCAAAGCCGTGCTGGAACAGACCGACCCGCAGGCGTCACTCATGCTGCAACCCGTGCTGGCCCGTTTCATGCAGAGCGGCGATTTTGCCACCCATATCCGGCGGATGCGACGCCTCTACGCAAAACGACATGCGGCGCTGCTGCGGGCGATCTGCGTCCATGCAGGCGATCTACTGACCGTGGATCCGGTACCTGCCGGAATGCACTTGGTGGCAAGGCTCACATCTTCGCTCGAGAGCCGCATGAGCGATGTCGAGGCTGCACAGCGCGCCGATTTGGCCGGGGTCTCCGTCAGACCGCTGTCGTCATTTTTTGCACAGACGCCCAACATGCAAGGGCTGGTCATGGGCTTTGCAGGGTTCTCAGAAGACACACTTGACCAAGGCGTTCAGGATCTAGCGGCGGCCTTACGTGCATGAAACCAAGCCTGTCTTGTCAACTCAACCAATCCTATTTTTAACATAACTACCATTATCAATCATCTTGTGGGCGCACTTCCTCAGCCCTCGGGCGCTGCATCCGCTGTTGATGGGATAAAATCGCGCCAATGATCCCCGACGGTGGGCAGTTCTGTATAGGTCCGCCGTGCGTCGGCGGCGCGACCGATGAGATCGGCGGCAGACATGCCCATTTTGTCACAATAGGCTTCCAGTTCATCGACCGCGTCCGTGATCACCCTCCAGCCGCGCAGCATCACCTCGGAGGATAGCCCTACGGCACTGCTACCAGCCAGCATCATCCGGGCAACGTCCCGACCATTTGTCGCGCCGTTGGTGCCAATCAATGGGCAGCCCGGACCAAGACGTCGTCGGCTTGTTGCCAACCAATGGCAAGTGATCGGCAGGTTCCAATACCCCCCGATACCGCAGCTTGTGTCCAGCACAGGTTTTTGTGTTTCAAGATCAGGCACCAACCCAAGCGACCGGCCTGCCATAACCACGCTTTGGGCGCCTGCGGAAAAGGCTGCTTCAGCGAGGTCGCCTACGCGTTCGCTTTGACCTGAGATCTTGATCCAGACCGGAATATCTAATGCTTCAACCATCATTCCGGTGAGCCTTGCCACCCGTTCGGGGACCAGCTCCGTGCTGACAGCACAGCGCGCCGCCTGGCTGGCGTAGGGCGTACCGATGTTCAGTTCCAGCAGCTTCAGCCCGGCGGCCTGGATCGCGCGCGCCATGTCCAGGGCTGCGGCTGGCTGGGCCAGGACCAGTGACGGTACGAACAGACAGTCGTGTTGACCTGCCAGACGGTCCATACTCACAGCTTGCAAGAGCCAAGCGTCAAACGTCAGTGACGGTAGCCCAGATCGGGTAAACACCGTCAGTCCGCGAGGAGCATCCTCGGACCAATCCACCTTGTTCCAGTCTCGATCCAGCAAAGTGTATTCAGCCTGCTGCAACTGGTGCCTGGCGGCTTGCGACTCGTTGATAGATTTGCCGACCACCGCACCCGCGCCGGCTTCAATCGCAGCACGGACCCCCTCGATATCAATCAGATGTTCTCCCGGCGCCGCGATCACCGGGTTCTTCAGGCAAAGATCTCCAATGCGGGTCTCAAGCTTGGCCATGCGTCACCCGCCGACTTCCAGCCGTTCCCCTGAGCACACAGTCTCCTTGACCTGCGGCCCTGGCGTCGACGCCCGCAAGCCCAGAATGCGGCGTGCCTCATCTGTGGTCGCGACAGGACGCTCGTATTTTTCGCAGAGCGCTGTCACACGCTCCACGAGTGCAGCGTTCGACGGCGCCAGCGTATTGCGGTCGAGCCTGACATTATCCTCAAGACCCGTTCGCGTGTGTCCACCTGTCGAGATTGCCCATTCATTGACAACCAACTGGGCAGCGCCAATGCCGGCAGCGCACCACGGCGATGTCGGCGACAGCCGTTGCAGCGTTGCCCGGTAGATATCAAATATGGCTCTGTCTGCGGGCATCGCATTGCGCACCCCCATGACAAACTGCACATAAGGCGGGTCATGCAACTTACCCTCTTGCGCCATCTTGCACGCATTTACGATATGGCTAAGATCAAAGGCTTCAATCTCCGGCATCACACCGTAGGCCGCCATCTCGCTTGCCAGCCAATCCACCAGCTCGGGCGGGTTTTCGTAGACCCGTGTTGGGAAGTTGTTTGATCCGACCGAAAGCGACGCCATATCGGGCCGCAGTGACAGCATACCGCCCCGTATCCGGCCAGACCCGGACCGGCCACCTGTGGACAGCTGGACGATCATGCCATCACAGTGCTTGCGGATTCCTTCCATCAGGCGCGCGAATTTATCAGGTTCCGAACTGGGTGTTTCGTCCTGGTTCCGAACATGACAATGCGCAATCGCGGCACCGGCCTCAAACGCGGCCTGGGTGCTTTCGATCTGTTCATCAACTGAAATTGGAACCGCCGGATTGTCCGACTTGCGGGGCAGTGACCCGGTAATTGCCACACAGATTATGCAGGGTGCTTGGTCGGTCATGGGTGGGATTCTTCCAGATTGGCCAAGGCCTCTATCGCCGCCCCTGCTCCGCGTGCATCGGCCTGTATGCCGAGCACCTTCAGAGCCAAATCAATGCTTGAGATCGCCCCCAGAATGGTCGGTGCATTGATGTGCCCCATATGCCCGATCCGTATCGACTTGTTGGCCCAGTCGCCCAGGCCCCGGCCCAGCGTAACACCGCAATGTTGCTTGCAGAAAGCGATGATCCTATGCGCGTGTGTGTCGGCAAAGTTCAGCACCGATACCGATGGCGCGCGAGCAGACGGGTCCATAATATTCGCCATCGCGCCCGCCGCCGCCCATTGGCCAATTGCGGCCAGTGTCGCATCTCTAAGCGCTGCGTGACGTGCAAAGACCGCGCCGAGCCCCTCCCGCTCCATCATGTCTAGTGCTGCCGCGAGCCCGAACAAGAGCTGTTCGGGCGGCGTGCCACAGTATTTAGAGTAGTGATCACCCGTCATTCGCGCGGTCCAATCCCAGTAGCGGGACCGCAGACCCGCTGAGGCATGGGCCGCCAATGCACGCGGTCCTGCCACCACGAAACCCAGTCCCGCTGGACACATCAGACCTTTCTGTGACGCTGATACCGCAACATCCACGTGCCATTCGTCGAAAGCAAATGGCATGGTGCCCAGCGACGCGATGGCATCCACCATCAGCAGAGCAGAATGACCAGTGACGTCTATGGCCTGCCGGATGGCACCGATCTTGTTGCAGACGCCTGAGGCGGTATCGACCTGAACACAAAGGATGGCGGCAATCTCGTTCGCGCTGTCTTCTGTCAATCGCCGTATCAGCGCGTCGGTGTCGATGGGTCGGTGCCAGTCGCCCGGCAGGATCTCGATCTGTAATCCCATCGCCTCTGCCATGTCTCCCCAGCCAAGCGCGAACCGGCCGGATTCCAAGACCAGAATTCGATCTCCGCGCGACAACGTATTGCAAAGCGCCGCATCCCAGACGCCATGACCGTTGGCCGCATAGAGAAAGACCCGCTGCGATGTGCCGAATGCTTTCTGCAAGCCTGCCTCGCACCGGGCCGTCACGTCGAGAAGCGGCCCGGAATAGATGTCGATGGAGGGGCGCTGGATCGCCGTGCGCACGGCATCGGGAAGGATCGACGGCCCCGGGATCAGAATGGTTTCCGGTCCGGCGGCCAGTTTTGGGAAAGCATCAATCATGGCTTAGCTCGATCTTGCCAAGCCGCCGCTCCCGCAGAAAGGCAGAGGCCACCACCGGGATGATCACAAGCCCCGCCAAACCCAGGATTTCATGCTTTTCAAGCGGGATGACCGTGTGCCCGGGGAGCGGCATGATGATCGAACCCGCAATGAGCAGCAGCCGATCGTGTAGCTTCAGACGACCAACACCCGCCAGATAGCCCTGCATACCGCTGGCAAAGCACATCACACCCAAGACCGCGATGCTAAGTGCGATCACGATTTCACCCGGGCTGCCGACCAGAATTAACGCCGGATCCAGCACGAAGAAGAAGGGGATGAAGTAGATGACGCTGCCAAGTCTCATCGCCTCAACTCCCGTGGCCATTGGCGGTGCCTTTGCGACCGAGGCGGCGGCAAACGCCCCCAGCGCAACAGGCGGCGTGATGAACGACAGCATACCCCAGTAGAAAATGAACATATGGACGGCCATTGCATTCATTCCGGTCGCAACCAGTGCGGGAGCAAGAATAATCGCAAGAAAGATGTAGGCCGCCGTCACCGTCATACCGATACCAAGCACAAAGCTGGTCATCGCCCCGATGATCAAAAGCACCATAGGCGAGCCGCCAGCGATCGACAGCAGGTCATTCACCAACGTTCCGGCAAGCCCGGTCATCGAGAGGGCACCAACAATCAAACCAATCCCCGCCAATACGCTAACGAGTTCGGCAAAAAGCTTCGTCAGCGTGTCAACAAAAGCAAGCAGCTCGTCACGTCCCCAGCGCGTGTTCTTTGAGAACAGCTGATTGATGATCAGCAGCACTGGAGTTGCATAGAACGGCGCCAGCATTTCGCGGCGAAGGAAAAGCAGCAGATAAACAAGGAGAGCGAAGGCAAAGATATAGAACCACCCTTCTTTCAGCGTCTGTCGCACCGATGGCAATTCCGCGGCCTCAAGCCCCTTGATACCTTCGCGCGCCGCGCGCGCGTCGATCTGGATGAAAAGCCCGAAGAAATATAAGAACGACGGGATAATCGCGGCCATTGCAACACTGGCGTAAGAGACCTCGAGAAAATTGGCCATGATGAAGGCTGTGGCGCCCATAACTGGCGGCATTAGCACACCACCCGTTGAAGCGCAGGCCTCGACCCCGGCGGCAAAGGGTGCCTTTAGCTTGATACGGCGCATCGCAGGGATGGTCATCACACCGGTGGTCATGACATTGGTCACAACCGAGCCGCTCATCGAGCCCATCAAGCCGCTTGCTACAATCGCAACCTTCGCTGGCCCGCCACGAATATGTCCCAGCAGAGCAAAGGCAAGATTAATGAAGAATGTGCCCGCCCCGGTATGCTGTAGCGCTGCACCAAAGATCAGAAACCCGATGACCAGATTGGCGAACGCCCGCATCGGGATGCCCACAATGCTCTCGTTGCTCATGGCATGGTAACCCGCCGCAGTCTCCAGCGGGTAGGAAAACCCGCGAATGGGGCCGGGCATGGCATCGGCAAACAATGGATAGAGGGACACGACGCCCACAATAACGGCGAGTGCCGTGCCGCCGGCGCGGCGCGAGGCCTCAAAGATCAGGACCCAGAGTGCCATCGAAATATAGGTGGCGCGCGCGGGTGCCGCGAGTTCCCAGCCATTTTGCATCATGTTGAGCGAGTTTGCGATAAACCAGCACAGCACAGATCCGGTCAGGACCGCCAGGACGATATCGTAAAACGGCACCCTGGTGCCGGTCGCAGCCTTGCCAATGGGCAAGATGATGAAGACGGACGGGATGATCAAAAGCAAAAGCAGATACATATACTGATTTGCAAGAAGTGTATGGCCCACAAAGAAATGCAGATTGAAGGCCTGATTGATCGAAAGAAACACTACGGCGCAGGTGCTTGCCCGCAGCAACCAGAGCCAGGCATTGCCGACAGGTCGGAAACGGCTGACCGACGCTTCTAGGTCGTCCATCTTCGTACTCATGGATCAGTTATCCCAAACTGTCGGCATATTTGCCGCTCGCAGCGCATCTGCACGCGCGGCCATCCAGCGCTTCTGGAAGTCATCGGCGCTTTTGTCCTCCAGGTCTTGCCACGCATTTGCGATCACAGCCTGCCGGCTCAGAAGATACCGGTTGTGCGCTTCATTTTCGTCAGACCACAGGCCAACCGACTTCCAATACGCAACCGCTCCTTCATGATACGGCAAGACCCATTGGAAATTCTGCCGATCCTTGGCCCAGCCGCTGGCGGAGGGCTCGGCGGCGACAAATCTCTCGAACTGCTCGTCGATGCCCTTTGCCATGTTCATCACAAGCCCAGCATCGCGATCCGGCGCGGTCACGAGAATTGGATAGGGAAAGCCGCTGCATTGCAACGGGTTAGCATCCGAGATGTTGGTACCGGCCGTTGCGATCCGTTTGGCCATATGAGGGGCCACGGCCTGCATTCTCGCCCAATTTTCGGTTTCATCATGTGGAGTTTCAAGCCAGCGCAAACCCCGCGGAGACGCGTCAACTTCGGTGCCGCCGCCTGTGGTAAATGAAGTCATCGCATCGGCCTGATCATTCAGGATTGCTTTCCATGCCGCGTCAAACCCGCTTACCTCGACTTTGGTGACATCGTCCCAAGTCAATCCGCCATATGCGAGAAAGGCCGTCACATTGGTCTGTAGCGCGGGTGAACCGACAACCCAAGGCAACCGCTTGCCCTTGAGATCTGCCGCAGTCACGATATTCGCGTCTGCCGCAGTTCCAAGCGCGAGACAGTTGTTGCCGGATGCGCTCATCACCATTTGCAGGGGTTGTGGTCCCAGTTCCGGTTTCGCCCACCCGAGGACGCCCTCAGCTGCATAGAACACGCCAGATCCGGCAGCGGCAAAATCGATCTGACCGCTCACCACTGGCACAACGCGCGAGACGTCATTTTTAGCCGGAACAACGCGCAGCGTAACGCCGTATTCGTCCTGGAGCGCCTTGCCGATAGCAACCGACTGGCTATAGCCCGAGCTTCCGACATTATAGGCTGTCCACGACAACGTATCGGGCAGCTTGGTCTCTTCCGCCGCGGCGGCACCGCCCAGGCACATCGCCAAAAGCGGACCCATAATTCTAAGCGTTTTGGTCATTTCTATTTCTCACACTTCCTAGTCGGTTACGCGGTCCGGTTTCCGCCCTTTGTTCTGGTTAGAACTCAGTCGCCCTAGCCTTTGCCCCATTGAAAACTCTTGGTCGAAAACCTGGACGAGCGTCTGAGTTAACCTGTGATTTACTGTCAGGTCTTGCCTGCGACCTCTCAACGATTGCGCAGGGCTGTTCCACTGTGTGGAACAATATGGTAAGCGTTCCAGACATCGCATAAGGGAGCAGGTTGTTGGTACGGTATACTCCGGTCAGATCCGTCGAGCGGGCGATGGCGGTGCTTGAGGAAATGAACCGCGTCAAAAGCTCCACGGTTGCTCAACTGCATCTCCGCACCAAACTCGCAAAGCCGACAATCGTGCGGTTGCTCCAGACGCTGGAACACATGGGTTATGTGAGCAGAGATGAACGCCAGTCGGGCTATGTTCTGACCTCAAAGGTCATGTCGCTTAGTGCCGGGTTTCACAATGACCCGCTGGTTGTCGAAGCCGGGCGTGCCTATGCCATTGCCCTGACAAAGCAGGTTACTTGGCCGGTCTCAATCGCCATTCCAGATCAGGGCGACGTCGTGGTTCGGTTCTCAACCATTCCCGACAGCCCGATTTCACCGTTTCACGCAACGGTGAATATGCGCCTGTCATTGGATCTTCATGGGCTGGGACTTGCCTATCTGGCTTTCTGTCCCGAGGACGAACAGCGCATTTTGTTGAAATCGATATTCGAACGCAGCAAGAGTGAGACGCCGCAATCAGGCGACACAGAAACCGGGCTGCAAGGGCGACTGGCCCTCATCAAGCAGCAGGGATTTGCGGAGCGGCTGCGCGCCGCCGGCAACGAAAGCTCCAACACGATCGCGGTTCCGATCCTTGGCGAAGGCCGCGTACTGGGGACTTTGGGTATTACCTATTTCCGCTCGGCCGTCCGGCGCGCGGATGCCGTTCGCGACTTTCTGCGCCCGCTACAGGATGCGGCCAAACAGATCGCCAGCAATGTCCGCGATCTGACCTGAGAGCTGTGTCAACGTGCTCGGGTTTCGTTCAACTCTTTCATCAGCGCCTCGAAGCGGGAATCCGCTTGGGCCTGCAACTCGGAATAGAGAGAATTGCCACGCACATCGACACCAACGGTCAAGGGGCCCAATTGCTTCACGCGCAAGCGCGTCAGCCGAAATTGCAGGATGAGATCTGTCCACGCCACGTCGATTACATCTTCGACCGCCTCTGACGTCAATGCGCTGGCCCCACCCACAAATGACAGATAAACACAGCGCATCTCGCGCATTGCCTCTACCGTCTGCGGACCGACACCGCCTTTTCCACCGATCGCCTTTACCCCACTGGCGCGAATGATCGCTGGCAGATGGGGCTCAAATCGCGTGCTGGTTGACGGGTTGATGTAGCGACATTTTTTGTCGGATCCACTCTCTTCGATATAAGCCCCGACCTGACACAACATACCGTCTTTGAGGTCTATCGGCAGCTCAACCCCCGCTTGCAGATAGTCCTTCATCCGCTTATGCGTCGGCAGACCAACGGTTACAACGATATCCCCTGTGAGATAGACAAGGTCACCGATCCTAAGCCTGTCCAGACAATCCTGTTGCAGCGGCAAGGTCAAATCGTGGCTCTGGGATCGGGTATTGGTCATTCGATCCGCTCGATTTTGCCTGAGTTATAGAGGCGCGCGCGGGTTCTACGGTTGATCCAGCAGTTGAAGCACACTGCCACGGGGGTAAACCCATGACCGGCGGAATAATCGATATGGATGCCCAATGCTGTCGTATCGCCGCCCTGCCCCATTGGACCGAAACCCAGCTTGTTGATTGCCTTCAGCAAACGCTTTTCCATATCTGCCAGGATCGGCTCGGGGTTTGTCGTACCCATCGGTCGCAAGGTCGCATTCTTTGCGATTTTTGCAGCCTGATCGAAGGACCCGCCAATACCGACGCCAATCATGACGGGCGGGCAATGCTGCGAACCGGCCTTGATCACCGTCTTGAGGATGAACTCCTCAATATCGGCCAGTCCAGGATAAACAAAGATCTCCAGCGCCGCCCAACGACCTGAGCCGAGCGCCTTGGGTGAACATGTGATGTCAATGTAATCCGCGCCATCGACGATATCCCAGTTGATGATGGGCATATCCTTGCCCTGATAGGAGCGTTCGTTTGTCAGAGGGTTCTGAACAAATTTCAAAAGCGGCGGATCGATACGCTCAACAAGATCGCCAAAACCATCGACGAAGGCAGATTTCACATCCCCTTCGAACCGTGCCTGACTGCCGATCTTAACAGAATAGACCGGCACACCCGCATCCGAGCACAAAAACCGGTCGTGTTCTTCGGCCAGCTCCGAACTGCGGATCATGAAGTTCAGCACCTTCTTAGCGTTCTCACCGGTTTCCTCGGCATAGGCTTCGGCAAGCCGTGCTTTCGTGTCCTCGGGGATCTTCTTTAATGACCAATCATAAAGATCGCCGGTCAGCCGCCGCAGCGCATCGTGTCTGATCATCTCAATCCTGTTCTTTCTTGACGTAGACCCGAGGCAACTGAAATCGCGGCCCCATTTCGGCGAAATCCAGATAGCCCAGGCGACTGATGTGCCTGACCTTGTTGTAGTCCACCATCCCGTCGGTGAGGCAGGCATCGTCAATATGAACACCAACCACATGGCCAAACACGATCGTATTGGGGTTCTCAGGACGTTCAGTTGGCAAGTGCAGCACCTCGATGGTCTTGCACTCAAACTGAATGGGAGAAGCTGCAACCCGCAACGGTTGGACCAGCCTAGACTGGATCGAAGCTAGCCCCACCTCGTCGATCTCGCTAACCTCGCTGCCCCAAGCAGTCGAGGACAGGTTGACCTCCTCGCGCAGATCATAGGTGGCGACATTGTAGACGAATTCACCGGTATTCTCAGCGTTGACCCAACTGTCCTTGGGCGTGCCGTCCGGCTTCAACCCATTGCACGAGAACATGACGGTGGGCGGAAAATTATGCACGAGATTAAAGTAACTGAACGGCGCAAGGTTATGGATGCCATCGGCACTCACAGTCGAAATCCAGCCAATAGGCCGTGGCGCAACGCAGGCAGAGATAGGGTTATGTGGCAAGCCGTGCCCTTTTGACGGTTCAAAGAACATCATTGCTATCCTTCAGAATTGCACCCGGCATGGCCGCGAAATCGCGATCTGCATACCCGGCATCCCGAAACTGGGTGAAGCTTTCAAGCGCAGCCTGCAAGGCTGGCGTCGCGACTCCGCCTTGGGCTGCCACCTGGCAAAACACCCCTAGGTCCTTGGCAATGCCGGCGACTGTAAAGCTCGCCGAGCTCTCTTTGCCCAAAATAATCTCGGACTTCCCGGAAAGAGCACCATTTGCTGCAGGGCCGCTTATCAGAATGTCCAACATCAACTCACCCGGCAGGCCGAGGCTGCGCCCTACACCGAGCGCTTCTCGCAGCGACTGCCAATAGCTGGCCAGCATGATGTTATTGACGATTTTTGCCGCCAACCCCTGGCCCAACGGGCCGACGTGAAAAACCCGGTTTGCAAAGAGTTCGGCCACCGGCACGAAGCGGGCTACATCAACAGGCTCACCGCCGATAAAGACGCCTGCCTGTCCCATCGAGACAACCTTGGGCCAGCCCGAAACAGGCGCGTCAAGAACCCCAGCTCCGGCAGCCGTGATCCAGTCGGCATATCCTTTCAGCGTGGCCGGATTAACCGTGCTGGTGTCGACAACCAGCTTGCCACGCAAATCACAGGTTATCAGCCGGTCCAGCACTGCCGCGACCGCCCCGTCATCAAACAGCGACAATAGGACAATATCGACCTCCGCAACCAGATCGTCCAATATGGCAGGGGCACCAATGCCCCTTGCACCCGCCCAATCCACGTCCACCCCGCTCCGCGTCCAGCCCGAAACTGAACAGCCCTGTTCAGCCAATCTTGCCGCAAGTGCCGCGCCCATCTTGCCAAGCCCAACAACGCCAACTCGTTCGTTCATCGCCATTTCCTTCAAAGCCTTTTCCGATCCGGTCAGCCCGCCATCGGATAGTCAGCCGCATTCAACACCCAACCGGGTTTCAGACTGAAATCCTCACGCGGGGGACAGAAGACATCAACCATTGCGTTTCTGTCAGCACCCGTCGCACGACTGGTATGGATGACGGGCGGAGGAATAACAGTCACCGACGGGGCGCCCACTTTGACCTCCTGATCAGGGCGCCAATCCGCCATATCCGTGGTCCAGGGCCAGCGCAAATGATGCGAATAAGCGCCCTCAAGCACCAGTGAGCATTGTTCGAAATCATCATGATGATGTGGCGACATTTTGGTTGTGTCGCGTGGCCCGTCATAAGGATCAAGCACATTGACCATGAAGGTGGTGCATCGAAAAATCCGGCCAAATCGACCCGGCTCTGGCGGGACATCCAACGAGTAATGCCGGAGTTGCCACCCATCGGTGGGCTTTGGCCAGTCTTGCAAGGGCGGAATATGACTGCGCAGCGATTGATAAGCGTCACCATTGGTGCAAAGCGCCAGCAGATCCTTTGATCGGCTGGTGAACAGCCGGAAAAAACGCCCCCCTTCGGGAAGGATCACTGCGCTGTCGCCGGGTGGCACGAAGGCAATGGAGTTCCCAGGCACGTCGCAGGAATTACCGCCGACAGTGATCGTCGCGCCGTTCTCCGGCAGCAGGACAACATATTCGTCGCACTGATTTTGTCTGGTAAAACTGCCTCCCGGTTCCGCTTCGGTGCGCATGACAACAAAGTTCTGGCCTCTCAGGCGCCATGTCAGGCCGTCGCTGCTGCGAACAGCGGGGTCGATCTTGTCGAACTCACCAATCTGCGGAATCGCTACTAGCCCCGTTCTGGGCTTGGCCGCGGCTTTTGTGCGCAGCGCCGACCGCGGGTCTGTCTTGTCATAGGCCATCAGTCACTCCTGTACTGCGGAAAGGGCATTGCGAAGCTCGGCAAGCCGCGCGCGGGCCGCATCGCGGATGAACGTCTGATCAGACGCGAGCACGAAGGCGGTCACTCCCAGTTCGCAGAGCCATCCGGCATCCTTGGCCGAACCCGCCATGGCGCAGATCGCCACCCCGTGCGCCCGCGCCGTTGCGCAGATGGTTTTTGTCGCCCGCAATACAGGCTCTGACCCGGGCTTTGTTTCGCCATAGGCAACGGTCAGATCGCCGCGCCCGATAAACACACCATCCAGCCCATCGGTCGTCACTATCGCGTCAATCTGCTCGACCGCCAAAGGATCCTCGATCATCGCGATGACCAGGCCCCTGTTGTCTTCCTTTTCAACATGCTCGGCCAGCGTGACCTCCCCAAATCGACCCGCACGCGTCGTCGGCGAATAGCCCCGCGATCCGCCGCGATAGCGCGCGGCGGAGACGATCGCCCTGGCTTTCTGTGCTGTGTCAACATGCGGAACAAGAATCCCGTCTGCACCGCAATCCAAAGCCGACAGGATGTCCGCCGGTTCGGCGCTCTTTACCCGAACAAGACAGCCAATATCTGCCGCCTTGCAGGCCAGAACGATCCGATCCGTGGCCTCACGAGAAATCGGAGCGTGCTCCTCGTCGACCACTACAAAGTCATAGCCGGCCACTCCGAGGATTTCTGCAGGCATGGTATGCGCAATCTTCAGAAAACTCCCGGTCAGATTGGTTTCGTGTAGAAACCTCTGACGAAATCCGCCCTTAACATAGGTCATATCCTGCCCTTTCACGCGTCGGAGGCCGGCGCCAGACCAACAAGACGCGACGGGTTATCCCGCACCAGCAGGCGAATTTCATCCTCGCTGAAGCCGCTGACGAGGCACAGCTTGATCGCCTGTCGCATTCCTTCGACCGGAGTTGGATTGTCGATCTGACCCAAATCTGATCCGATCGAAGAATGTTCGACACCGGCAGCGCGGATGTGCTCAGCCAGAAGATGCGGTTCGAACACGTTAAAGCGGCTATCAACATAAAGGCAGGCAGATTGCTCAACCAGCGCACCAAATTCGGCGATCTCGCGAATATCGTCGTAGGTAAAGTGAAGCCCGTACATTGGGTGATTGACGATCAGTTTCTTCACCCCACGCGTTTTGGCTTCCTCGAACAGCTTCCATATCTCCCAGACGTGAAGATGCCCTGAGGACAGAACCGCATCGAACTCGGCAATTGAATCCAATACCTCTTTGACCGGATCAATGATGCCCCCCCGATCGTCCACGACGGTCAAAAGCCGTGGAGGCTTGAGCTTCACATTCATCTCCAACCGCGATTTCCGAAAGGACGAACGGATATGATTGGCCGATTGCGCCGTCGGCATCCAGATCATCGTACCGCCATGTTTCAACTGGGAATCAACCACATGCGGGTTGATTCCCCCGGTCGTGTTGTTCAGAACCAACCCGCCATACATCGCTACGCCCAGATCCCCGACCAGACGCTTCATCATCGGCAGAAACGGTGCAACCGCGTAATGGTGGTCCTTGAACAGGATGCCACGCATTCCGGCAGCCGCCGCTTGCTCGACCGCCTGAATATGGTCGATCTGGCGTTCCATGATCGAGGGTCCTGAATGCACGTGGAGATCAACGGCACCGACCATTAAGCGGTCCACAACCACATCATCGACATCAGCTATCAACGCGCGGAACTCTTCTCGATTTTGGCTCTGTGTCATCTTGGTACCGTTTTTGTGGGTAATCGGGACCGATGATCGGGTAAATCCAGACCGGCATCCATGACGCCAGAGCCGTATTCCACGTGGTGGAATTCATGCGCCTCGCCCGCCAATACCGACTGGACCCGCTCCGGAATCATCGCCACTTTCGCCCCTGCAGGATGACCCGTCCAAGCACTCGGGATCGAAGATTGCAAAGACTGGCGAGCGGCCCAGGCCCCGAATGTCGATTCTGACCTGAATCTTGTCCGAAAGCGCATCGGCAAGATCCCCCGAATTCGCGGCAACTGGTGCGGAAAGAAACAGGAGCCCCCATGCGATACTCTGCGTTTGGACTGATCAAGGAAGCTCTGAGCGGGCACAAAGGCTGGCGCCCGCAATGGCGCGATGCAGCGCCAAAGCCCGCCTACGATTACGTCATCATCGGGGGCGGCGGCCATGGTCTGGCCACTGCCTATTACCTCGCCAAGGAATTCGGCGGCGCGCGGATCGCGGTGCTGGAAAAGGGCTGGATTGGTGGCGGCAACGTCGGACGCAACACAACCATCATCCGATCCAACTACCTGCTGGATGGCAATGAGCCTTTTTACGAGTTCTCACTCAAGCTTTGGGAAAACCTGGAGCAGGATCTGAACTACAATGCGATGGTCAGCCAGCGTGGGATCCTGAACCTGATCCACAGCGATGCGCAGCGCGACGCAGCCCGGCGCCGCGGCAATGCGATGATCCTGAACGGCTCGGACGCGGAACTGCTGGATACCGCCGGTGTGCGCGCCATGTATCCCTTCCTGAACTTCGACGATGCCCGCTTCCCGATCAAGGGCGGGTTGCTGCACCGGCGCGGCGGAACGGTGCGCCACGATGCGGTGGCCTGGGGCTATGCCCGGGGCGCGGATCAGCGCGGCGTCGATATCATTCAAAATTGCGAGGTCACGGGCCTGCGTATCGACGGAGGCAAGGTGTGCGGTGTCGAAACCTCTCGCGGCTACATTGGCGCGGGAAAGGTGGGCGTGTCGGTTGCTGGCAATTCCAGCCGGGTCATGGCCCTCGCCGGGATGCGCCTGCCCATCGAGAGCCATGTTCTGCAGGCCTTCGTCTCCGAGGGGCTGAAGCCCTTCATTCCCGGGGTGATCACCTATGGCGCCGGGCATTTTTATTGCAGCCAGTCAGACAAGGGCGGGCTCGTCTTTGGCGGCGATATCGACATGTATAACTCCTACGCACAACGTGGGAATTTGCCAGTGGTCGAGGATGTGGTGGAAAGCGGCATGTCCCTGATCCCGGCTCTTGGTCGCGCGCGTCTCCTGCGCAGCTGGGGCGGCATCATGGATATGTCGATGGACGGCTCTCCCTTCATCGACAAGACCCATATCGACGGGCTCTATTTCAACGGGGGCTGGTGCTACGGCGGCTTCAAGGCCACGCCAGCTGCGGGCTATTGCTTTGCCCATCTGCTGAAAACAGACCGCCCGCATGAGACGGCAACCGCCTACCGGCTGGATCGCTTCATGACTGGCCGCATGATCGACGAAAAGGGCCAGGGCGCCCAACCGAACCTGCATTGAGGACTTGTCCAGATGATCATCAACCATCCGCTACTCGGCCCACGCGACGCGCAGGAATTCACCTATCTGGGCGATGCTGGTCTTATGAACCGCCCCTATTGGCTTTCGGAGACCGCGCTGCAGCAATTCCACGATTACCTCTATCTGCGTCAGAACCCGGCTGGGGAGCATCGCGAATTGTGGTTTCATGAACAGGGCGATCGTTCCTGGCTGGTCGTCACCCGCAATACGGTCACGCATGAGATACTGAAAGTTGAACTGGCGCGGGATGTTGCCCTTGCGAACAGAGCCGCAAACACGCCGCAGGAGGCGCTGCAATGAGTTCGCACCCCCCACTGAAAAACCGTCTGTCCGGCGGACTGATCGACCACGACACAGGCTTGTCGTTCCAATTCGACGGTAAGAACTACCAAGGCCATCAGGGAGATACGCTGGCGTCAGCACTGCTTGCCAATGGCGTGCGCCTTATGGGCCGCTCCTTCAAGTACCACCGCCCGCGGGGCGTGCTGACCGCGGGCAGCGAGGAGCCGAACGCCCTCGTTGAACTGCGGTCCGGTGGTCGTCAGGAACCGAATACGCGCGCCACGGTTATCGAACTCTACGCAGGATTGGAGGCCCAATCGCAGAACCGCTGGCCATCGCTCGAACATGACGTGATGGCGATCAATGACCGGTTCTCGAACTTCCTGACCGCAGGGTTCTACTACAAGACCTTCATGTGGCCCAAAGCATTCTGGGAAAAGCTCTATGAACCGATCATCCGCAAGGCAGCGGGCCTTGGCAGCCTGACCGGTGAGGCGGATCCCGACGCCTACGACAAGGGATATCTGCACTGTGATCTGTTGATCATAGGCGCCGGACCAGCCGGCCTGGCCGCAGCATTGACCGCAGGGCGCGCTGGCGCTCAGGTCATACTCGCGGATGAAGATAGTCACCTAGGCGGTCGTCTGCTAAGTGAAACTCAGGCTTTGTCCGATATGTCAGGCCCGGACTGGGTGGCCCAGACACAGGCAGAGCTTGCGACGCTCCCGAATGTGCGGGTGATGCCCCGCACCACAGTCTTTGGCGCCTATGATCACGGTATCTATGGTGCGGTTGAGCGCAATGCCGACCATCTGCCAAAACCCGCAGCTGGCAAACCGCGTCAGACCCTTTGGCGGATCTATTCCAAACGCGCGCTGATCGCCACGGGAGCCATTGAGCGACCGATCGCCTTTGAAAATAATGATCGGCCCGGCATTATGCTGGCGGGCGCCGTGCGTGCCTATGCCAATCGCTGGGCGGCGACCCCCGGCCATTCGGTCGTGGTGTTCGCCAACAATGACGATGCACATCAAACCGCTCGTGACCTCATGGCAAAGGGTGTCGAGGTCCCCGCGATCATTGACGTGCGACCGGATGCGCCAGCCCTGCCGGGAACCGAGGTTCTGGCAGGTGCCGAGATTACCGACACCAAGGGGCGGCTTGGCCTGACGTCTGTCACCCTGCGCCTGGCAAATGGGCAAACCCGAACAATCGCCTGCGACGCGCTGGCCATGTCCGGGGGTTGGAATCCCAATCTGGGCCTGACGTGCCACCAGCGTGGTCGCCCCGTCTGGAACGAGGCCATCCAGTCTTTTGTTCCGGCCGCAGGGCTGCCAAACGGTCAGCTGGTCGCCGGGGCTGCTATGGGAGATATGACCACCGCACAGGCCCTTGCGGGGGGTGTCCAGAAAACGATCGAGGCGCTTGCCGATCTCGGCATCTCGGCCGGTGCAGCCGATCTGCCCCATGCTGAAGACGCACCCGTCTCGCTGACCCCGTTCTGGCAGGTCAAAGGCGCAAAGCGCGCTTGGCTGGATTTCCAGAATGATGTGACGGTAAAGGACGTGAAGCTGGCGCATCAGGAAAACTTCACCTCGGTGGAACATCTGAAACGCTACACCACACTCGGCATGGCCACCGACCAGGGCAAAACCTCGAACCTTGGCGCGTTGGCAGTGATGGCCGAGCTCACCGGCAAGTCAATCCCGGAAACCGGCACGACCATCTTTCGTCCGCCCTATACGCCGGTGGCGATGGGCGCTCTGGCGGGGCGAGCGGTGGGTAAGGATTTCCACCCAACCCGCCTGACACCCAGTCACAAATGGGCCGAGGAACAAGGCGCGGTGTTCGTTGAGGTCGGCAACTGGCTGCGCGCGCAGTGGTTCCCGCGTGACGGTGAAACCCATTGGCGCCAATCCGTCGACCGCGAAGTGCTGCAAACGCGTAATTCGGTGGGCATTTGCGACGTAACCACTTTGGGGAAGATCGACGTTCAGGGCACGGATGCCGCGACCTTCCTCAACATGATTTATGCAAACGGGTTTGCCAAATTACCGGTTGGCAAGGTGCGCTATGGGCTCATGCTGCGTGAGGATGGTATCGCCTATGATGACGGCACTGCGGCCCGTCTTGCAGAGGATCATTTTGTCGTCACTACAACCACGGCCAATGCGGTTCTGGTCTATCGCAATATGGAATTCGTGCGTCAGTGCCTGTGTCCGGATCTGGACGTTCAACTGATTTCGACAACCGAGGCCTGGGCACAATATTCCGTCGCCGGGCCAAATGCGCGGAGATTGCTACAGAAGATTGTCGACCCAGAATTTGACATCTCAAACGAAGCGTTTCCCTTCATGGGCTGCGGCGAAATCACTGTCTGCGGCGGATGCCGCGCCCGACTGTTCCGGATCTCTTTCTCCGGTGAGCTGGCCTATGAAATCGCGGTGCCGACACGCTATGGCGACGCGCTGCTGCGGGAAATGATGGCCGCCGGTGAGGAATTCGACGTGACCCCCTATGGCACAGAAGCTCTGGGTGTCATGCGGATCGAAAAAGGACACGCCGCCGGCAATGAGCTGAACGGGACAACATCCGCACTGAACCTCGGACTCGGGCGCATGGTCTCAACCAGCAAGGACTGCATTGGCAATGTCCTCAGCCGACGCGAGGGGATGAATACCGAAGCGGCGCTGCACCTGGTAGGGCTTCGCCCCGTCAACAGCAGCGACAGCCTGCCCGCCGGGGGGCATCTGATGGCAGCCGACGGCCCCGTGGAGGCGGCACATGATCAGGGATATGTCACCTCCGCGGCCTATTCACCCATCCTGAAAAGCGCGATTGGCCTGGCTTTTGTCAAAGGTGGGTCGGACCGCACAGGAGAACGGCTGCGCCTTGTGAACCCGTTGGAAAACCAAACAGTCCTGGTTGAGATTGTCAGCCCACATTTTGTTGACCCGGAAGGGGAGAAGCTCCGTGCATAAGCTCAGTCCAATCAGCCCACTTGGCAGCGATACGGCCCGGATTGACCGGATCGGCGACCTGACCATCTCAGAGGTGACAGACCAGGCCCTGGCCTCGATTACAGCGCGTAAAGATCAGGAAACGGCACTGCGGGCGGCTCTTGGTTCGGCGCATGGCATGACGCTTCCAGATGTCGGCACATCTTCAGACTCGGGGGGAATCTCCGTTTTTTGGACCGGACCCGCTCAATGGATGATCTCGGCCCCGCATGACCGCCATGAATTGCTGGCGCGTGATCTGAAACAAGTGGTGGGTGCGGCTGCCTCGGTGGTCGAACAGACCGATGGCTGGTGCCGTTTCGATGTCACCGGTCCGACACTCTGCGATCTGTTCGAACGGCTCAGCAATGCACCTGTGCGCAATATGACAACAGGGCGCGTTATTCGGGGCACGTTGGAACATCTCGGCGTATTCCTCTGGCGCCGGGCAGAGGATCACATGGCAGTATTGGGACCGCGCTCCTCCGCGGCCTCCCTTCACCACGCGCTTATAAGCGCAGCTCATTCCATCGCGTAAAACCCGCCTGTCTGCGGTGTCCTATCCCGCAGGCAGGGCGTCGCCGCTTTTTACGCGGAGGGAGTTTTTCGCCCGGCGATCATTGATCGGCGTGACGCCAAAGCTCTCGCGGTATATCCGCAGGAACGCGCCCGGCGTGCTGTAACCTACCATATAGGCGATTTCGGTGACCGAGGTGCTGGAATACAGCACCAGTTGCCGCGCCTGATTCATCCGCATCATCCGATAGTATTTCAGCGGGCTCTGACCCGTCGCCTCCTTGAAACTGCGTTCGAGGGATCGCGCCGATACACCAATAGCATTCGCTACATCGCTGATTTGAATAGGGTCTTCGATATGCTCGGCAAAATGTTCAATGGCCTGCGTCACCTTCTTGGGCAACAGATCCTTGCTCTTGGCTGTTGAAAACGCGGGTGTCTTTTGCGACGTCGTGGCGCTGCGCACATATGGATGCTGAAACCAGCAGGCAACTTCGGCCATGATATCGCCGCCCAAATGGTCTTCTATCAGTGTCAACATATAGTCGAAAACCGCCGTCGCCCCGGAAATCGTGGTGAAAGCCCCCTCATCGCAGATCACTGTGCTCAGCCTCTCGATCTCAGGAAATTCCGCTTCAAAAGCAGCCTCATAGCACCAGTGAACCGAGAGCGGGTCGCTCCCGACCAAACCGGTGCGTGCCAGCGGAAACACCCCCCCGCTGAAGGCGCCAAGTCGGGTCTTGTTCCGGGTAAGCCGCTGGAGCGCGGCATTGGCACGCGCCGATTGATCAAAGCGCGCATTAGGACCCGCCGCAAAGAACAGATAATCGTGATCCGTAAGATCGGCCAGCACACGATCCGGGCTGAACGTCACCCCTGCCGAGGACGCGACCGGCTCCGTTGTTTCGGCAACAACAGTCCAGCGAAACGCCTCCTTCCCCGCGATTTCATTGGCGGCCCTCAGCGGCTCGATGCAAGACGTCAGGCAAGCCATAGGGAAACCAGGAAAGATCATAATGCCAAGCGTAAGCGGCGTCTTGGTTAGGGTCACGACAGGCCTCCTTTGGTCAATTCGGCAGCACAGCTCAGGATGTGTTTTTCCAGCAAACGGGCCGCAGGAGACAGCGCCGTATCGGTTTTCCGAAGCAGGTGGATCTGGCGAGTCGCAAGCGAATCAGCCAATGGTCGGAACGCCAGCCCCGTCGCATTCGCGGCTCGCGCGGCCATCTCCGGCAAAATAGTTACCCCGATTTCAGCCTGCACCATAGCCATGATGGAGGTCAGGTTCTGTGCCTTCAAAAGCGCCCTGTCGTGCAGCTCTCTGGATTGCTCCGCCTTGATGCTGGCCGACAGGCTATTGGCGATCAGCCTTTCGTTCCGCAGCATCTCCCATTCGATTTTCCCCTGCTCCTGCGCCAGCGGGTGACTGGGTGCGCAGATCACTCCGAACGCATCCGACAGCAGATGCTGGCTGTGCAATCCAGAGCTGTTCTGGCCCAGTGTTGCAATACCGATGTCGATGCGTTCACGGGACAGCTCATGCAGAACCGAGATCGAGTCCATATCTCGCAACTCAATATCTACATTCTTGAAATCGTTGATGTACCTGGAAAAGACCAAGGGCATGACGGTGCCGGCGACCGATGGAACCGTGGCTATGCGGACATGTCCGTGGGTGGCCTTGGCATAGCCTTCTATGGCTTTGACCATCGTATCGTATTGCTGCAACTCGCGCTCTGCTTGTTCCAGCACAAAGGCCCCAAGGGCGGTCAGCCTGTTCTTACGGTCGGTTTCAAACAGCGGTTCGCCAAGATGGGTTTCCAGCTGCTTGAGCATCATCGATACGGCAGAGGGCGTGCGCCCAAGAATACCGGCAGCATCACTCAGGTTTCCACTTCGAGCGACTGCAGCAAAACCGCGGAGCAATTCAATTTTCAAAGCCATGAGCACTAACTTCAGAGTTTCTGAAATGATGTTCAGTAATTTGAGTTTGATTGAAGTGGTCGCGCATGTCCATACCCATGGAAACTGAATTCTGTGTGAGGCCTCCGACCATGACTGATATCCAAAAGAACCTGATTGCCGGTGAATGGCTGGCTGGTGAGAGCGAAGTCGAGAACCGCAACCCATCGGATCTGAGCGACCTCGTTGGTATCTTCGCGCAGGCCAGCGCCGATCAACTGGATGCGACATTGGACCAGGCGCAGGTCGCCCAGCGTGAATGGGCGGCCTATGGGCTTGAGCGTAAGCAGGCCGTGCTGAACGCAATCGGCAACGAGATGATGGCCCGCGCCGAAGAACTCGGCACGCTCCTGAGCCGTGAAGAAGGCAAGCCGCTGGCCGAGGGTAAAGGCGAAGTTTACCGCGCCGGCCAGTTCTTCACCTATTACGCCGCCGAATGCCTCCGCCAGATCGGGGAAAACGCCGACTCCGTGCGTCCCGACATCGAGGTGGATGTGCGCCGGGAAGCGGTCGGTACGGTGGCGATCATCAGCCCTTGGAACTTCCCGACCGCTACCGCCTCCTGGAAAATCGCGCCGGCGCTTTGCTATGGCAACGCCGTGGTGTGGAAACCGGCCAACATCACCCCGGCATCAGCCGTCGCGCTGGCCGAGATCATCAACCGGCAGGATATCCCCAAGGGCCTGTTCTCGCTGGTCATGGGCTCCGGCCGTTCCATCGGCCAGCGTCTGGTCGAAAGCCCCAAAGTGAACGCGATCTCCTTCACCGGCTCGGTGCCGGTGGGCAAAGGGATTGCTGCCGCCGCCATCCAGAACCTGACCAAGGT
The DNA here is from genome assembly GCF_037911135.1 of Phaeobacter sp. A36a-5a. NCBI lineage: Bacteria > Pseudomonadati > Pseudomonadota > Alphaproteobacteria > Rhodobacterales > Roseobacteraceae > Phaeobacter > Phaeobacter bryozoorum. The sequence goes on from NZ_JBBLYU010000005.1 coordinate 159,956, forward strand.
GCAGATGGAGATGGGCTCCAAGAACGCGCTGGCGGTGATGGACGACGCAGATCTGGATCTGGCCGTCACGCTGGCCCTCGGTGGCGCCTTTGGCGGCACCGGACAGAAATGCACAGCCTCCTCCCGGCTCGTGGTCCACGCGGCCATTCATGATGCCTTTGTCGACAAACTTGTCGCCGGGGCACAGGCCATGAAAGTGGGCCACGCGCTGGAAGCGGGCGTGCAGATGGGGCCGGTGGTCAGCGAGCAGCAGCTGAACGAGAACCTGGCCTATGTGGACATTGGCACTTCTGAAGGTGCTGAACTGGCCTGCGGCGGCCTGCGTCTGCAGATGCCGCACGAGGGCTTCTACATGTCCCCTGGCGTTTTCCTCAACACCACCAACGACATGCGCATCAACCGCGAGGAAATGTTCGCGCCGCTGACCAGCGTGATCAAGGTCGGCAGCTATGACGAGGCGCTGTCGGTGGTGAATGACACCAACTTCGGCCTGACCTCGGGCATTGTCACCCAGTCGCTGGCGCGCGCCACCCATTTCCGCCGCAACGCGCGCACCGGTGTGGTCACTGTCAACCTGCCAACCGCAGGCACCGACTACCATGTGCCATTCGGTGGCCGCGGCGACAGTTCCTATGGCCCGCGCGAGCAGGGTAAGGCAGCGGCGGAGTTCTATACCACCGTCAAAACCGCCTACATCAGCGCCGGCAAGCCGGTCTGAGACTGAATTCTTGGCAGTGCCGCATCGCCGGCCTGCCAGTTTGCGGACGCGCCCGCCCTCCTTGTTTCCCCCGAGGCGGGCGCATCCTGCCTGGCATTACAGGCCGGGTAGTGGACTTTGAAAACCGAGGTGCTTGAATGACCGGATATCGTATCGACTGCCTGCAATATGCCAATTGGTCGGAAAAAATCTTCCGCCAGCTGCGCGAGGGCAACGTGGACGCAATCCATGTCACCATTGCCTATCATGAGACCTTCCGCGAGACGGTCCTGAACTTCGAGAAATGGAACCGCTGGTTCGAGCAGTACCCGGATCTGATCATGAAGGGGCAGTGGGCCTCTGACATCGACAAGGCCCGCGAAACCGGCCGCACCGCTGTGTTCTTCGGTTTCCAGAACCCCTCGCCGATAGAGGACGACATCGGCCTGGTGGAGATCCTGCACACGCTGGGCGCCCGATTCATGCAGCTCACCTACAACAACCAGTCGCTGCTGGCGACGGGGTGTTATGAGGCCGAGGACATGGGGATCACCCGCATGGGCAAGCAGGTGATCAAGGAGATGAACCGGGTCGGCCTGGTCGTGGACATGAGCCATTCCGCCGACCGTTCCACCATCGAAGCAGCGGAAATTTCCAGCCGCCCGATCGCCATTACTCATGCCAACCCGCATGAATGGTCGCCGGCCCTGCGCAACAAGAAGGATGACGTCATCCGCGCAGTGACCGGCCATGGCGGGATGCTGGGCTTCTCGGTCTATCCGCATCACCTGAAGGACAAGTCCAACTGCACGCTGCAAAGCTTCTGCGAGATGATTGCCCGAACCGCCGAGAAATTCGGCGTTGAACATCTCGGGATCGGCACTGACCTTTGCCAGGACCAGCCGGACAGCGTCGTCGAATGGATGCGTGTGGGTCGCTGGACCAAGGAGATCGACTACGGCGAAGGCTCCAAATCCGCGCCGGGTTTCCCGCCAATGCCCAGCTGGTTCGAAGACAACCGCGACTTCGGAAATATCGAAGACGGGCTGCGCGAGGTCGGCATGAACAACGACGAGGTATCAGCTGTCATGGGAGGCAACTGGTATCGCTTCTTTGAAGAGAATTTCGGTCCAAAATCGGGGGATTAAAGACCGGGATAGACAGAAATATCGGCCCGACCAGTGCGCGGGCCAACCAATGGGAGGGAAAGATGTCAGAGACATCTATGGAGACAACACCGCAGGAGAGCCGGATCAACAAGCCGCTGTTTCTGCTTTCAGGCGGTTTTATCGCGCTATTCTGTGCCGCAGCACTGGTCAATCTTGACGGGCTGTCGGCACTGGTCGACTGGGGGTTCAACATCTCGGCGACCTATTTCGGCCTGTACTGGCAAATTCTACTGCTTGCGACCTTTCTGATCGGTTTGCTGCTCTGCGTCCTGCCCGGTGGGCGCGCTATTCTCGGCGGGCTGGCCGCGCCTGAATTCACCACGTTCCAGTGGGGATCCATGGTCATGTGTACTCTGCTTGCTGGTGGTGGCGTGTTCTGGGCGGCCGGGGAGCCGATTGCGCATTTCCTCTACTCGCCTCCCCTCTACGGGGCCGAAGGAGGTAGCGAAGCCGCCGTTACCCCCGCTATCGCACAAAGCTTCATGCATTGGGGGTTTCTAGCATGGGCGATCCTCGGTTCGCTCTCCACGGTCATGCTGATGCATTATCACTATGAAAAGGGCCTGCCGCTGGCCCCCCGGACGCTGCTCTATCCGGTGTTCAAGGACAAGGCTATCAACGGCCCCATCGGGGTGATCGCCGACGCATCATCGATCATCGCCGTGGTAGCGGGTACCGTCGGTCCGATCGGCTTTCTTGGGCTTCAGGTGAGCTATGGTCTCTCCGATCTCTTCGGCATCCCGGACGTTTTTGCCACTCAGTTCGTGGTGATCGGCGCACTGGTGGCACTCTACACGATCTCGGCGATGACCGGCCTGTCGCGCGGCATCCAGATGCTGTCCAAGATCAATGTGATCCTGGCCGCCGTGTTGCTGGTCTATGTGCTCATTGCCGGGCCTACCGGTTTCATCTTCGGATCGTTCTTCTCAGGTTTTACGACCTATTTGGGCAACTTCTTCCAGATGGCGCTCTATCGCGGTGATGCAGGCATATTCGGCGCTCCCGGCTGGCTGGGATGGTGGACCGTGTTCTTCTGGGGCTGGTTCATGGGCTACGGGCCACTGATGGCTATGTTCATTGCCCGCGTGTCACGCGGACGGTCGATCCGGTCCATCATCATCATGCTGTCGATCATCGCACCCATCGTGACCAACTTCTGGTTCACCATCATCGGGGGCACGGGCATTGCGATGGAACTGGCTGAGCCCGGCACCATCTCCGCAGCTTTCGAAGGCTTCAACCTGCCTGCGGCACTACTGGCAATCACGAACAATCTGCCGATGGGTTTCTTGATCTCAATCCTGTTCTTGATCCTGACCACGATCTTTGTGGCCACGACCGGAGATTCGATGAGCTACGTGATTTCCGCTACAATGACCAACGGCGACACCCCAAGCATCGCCGTACGTGTTTTCTGGGGCATCGCCATGGGTGTGATGGCGGTCATTTTGATCTCCGTCGGTTCCGGTGGCGTATCAAAACTACAGAGCTTCATCGTGGTCACCGCGGTTCCGGTGTCGCTTATTCTTCTGCCATCGCTCTGGGATGCTCTGCGCATCACATTGGCAAAAGGCAAAGAGAACTGAATAGCTGCCGGGCGCTGCTGGCGCCCGGCCCACCCATCCAAACTGCCCGACCTGTTCAGATCATACGGGATACGACTAACGACCTGATTACAAAGGCCAATCCGAATGACCGACATTCTCTGCCGTGAACCGAACACCGTCATGCGTCTGGCACGCCTTGGCTCTATGCACCAGTCGCGCCTGTCATTCATGCGGGTGCTGACCCGTCGTCTGGCGCGCGAAGGCTGGCGATTTGAACAGACCGCATTTGACATAGACGACAGCGGTCAGGGCCATGCAGTCTACACCGCATATGGGCCGGAGCGCGCATATTCCCTGGTCGCCTTTGCCCACGACCTGCCGCCTGAAAAACGCTCCGACCGAGTGATTGCAGAGGCCTGGGACGCCACTTTCACACTATTTGACGGTATTCCTTCTGACGCGGATATCGCCCGGCTGTCACAGAATATCCCCGTGCAAGAAGCCGGACGTGTGTCCGGGTCGGAGCTTTCTGTATCCCGTGCCAACCGGTCGGTGCGCCTCTGGGAACATGTGGTCGGCGCATTGGCCTCTGGCCAGCAGCCCTCCGCAGAGCAGATCGACGCCGTCGGCTATCTGATGCGGACAACGGCGGTCTACGGGTCCGGCAAACTGGGTGCGGCTGACCGCGAGATGATCGCGGAACGCCCCGAATTCCGTGCGCCGTTCCAGGTTGAGATGCTATCGGTCTACCTGACCCGCTGGTTTGTCACCGATCTGGTCCAGCATATGGCCGATTGTCGCGCCAAGGCTGAGGGCACCACCGCCGCAAAACTGGCTCCGGATCTGGCCCGGTCAATGGGGATCGGCAATTCCACCGGCCTTGGAATGGCGCCGTTTCTGCTCAACCACCCGGTGCTGTTCAACAACTGGGTCGCGGCGCGCGAAAAGGCGATTCAGGCGGTGCGCAATATCGAGGAAGCGCATCCCGACGATATCGCTGTGTTCCGCTCTCTGGTGGCACGCAGCAAGCTGACAATTGCAGATTGGCAGTCACAGCATCCGATTCAGATCCAGAAACTGAGCGCGCTGCGTGCCGACGCTGATCAGGTGACCAGCTACCTGGAAATCCAGACGCTGGCCGGTCCGAAGCCCTGGGATGCCCTCTACCGCTGGGCCGAAGAGACGCTCTCGCTCGAGGGTCAGGAATGGATCGCGTCGCTGATGCTGGAGCCCTACGGCGGGCTTGTCGATGGCTTCGCCGAAGATATGTCAGCAGATAACACCGCAACCTTTCGCATTGCGGGTGCTATGACCATTGGCGATCTTCGCAAGATCCTGCGGGACGTATACGCTTGGGCCATCGACACAAACTGGCAGGCCCCAGAGAACAAGGCACGCGCCTGGTATGTTTCGGAGGAAAAGCTCGAACCCCGTCTGGGTGAGCGCTTTGAGGAGCCCATCGAAGAATATGAGCAGCCGCTGGCACCGGGTCGAGATGCCGCGATGTTGTACCAGGCTCTGGCCCACTGGCCAGACGAGGCGCAGGTTGCAGATTTCCTGTTGCGCCATTCCGAACACCGCCATGTTCTGCGCCGTGTTCAGATCGTCGGCCGCGCGCCCTACGCGGAAATCCGTGACAACACGATTTCCGATCAGGTCCTGCCGATCGATATGCTGCGCTGCAAGCTGGCATTCTTTGGCGCGACGAAATTTGATCCCCGGTCAGATCGTTGGGTGCGGATTTGCATGTATGGCAATGCTCCGCTGCCCACCGAACTCACCGTTGAGAACGCGGAATTCTGGGTATTCCCCGAACTGGAAGAGGGGCTGGCATGAGCCATTCGTTGAATGAAATCGAGGCCATGAGCAAGCGCGCCGCCCGTGGCGCGGGCCTGTCCTGGGGATTGGCAGAAGAGGCCGCCAAGGGTACGCGCTGGCTTTCGTCTTTTGGGTTTCCCGGCACCGAGATGCTGGCAGATCTGCTGACGATGAATGATCGCATTCCCTCGATTGACGTATCGCCCGTTTCGCTGCGAGCCGAGGTCTGGCACGCCCCTGCCCGCCGGATGAGTCCCTTGATCGCCGGTGCAGCACTCAGCGATTGTGCCGTGCGCCTGCTGGAGCGCGGCAAGATCACGATGGAGAACGTCAATTTTCCCTTGCTGGCGGTGCCCTTCATGGGCGGCGCGGCCTTGCGACTGGGCCGACCGGTTGCCGCCGAATGGCAGGGCGCGCGCCTGGCCACCGATGGCAAGCGGCTCTGCGTGCAGGGCTCCAGCGAGACGCTGCACAGCCTGCTGGCGGAACGGATGGTATTCTCCGCCCCTGCGGAGATGACCGGCCAGCAAGAACCGGTGATGCGCGCAAGCGTCTCCAACGCAAGCTGGGACCAGCTGGGCAAGTTTGCCCATCGCACCTTTGCCCCGGCGACCGAGGAAAGCCGCCTGCGCGGCGCCGGGGCCGGCCTCAGCGACAACGACTGATCCACCCATCGACTGCCGGTCAGCCCGGCATTGACCCGAAGACTGAAAAACAGAAAGCCCGATATGACCGCAACCGAAACCCTGACCCTTGCCGAAATCGAAGACCTGGCCTTCCGCGTGTTGGTCAAGGCCGGCACCTCCGAAGCCAACGCCCGCCCCCTTGCTGTTGCAACCGCCATGACCGAAGCCGATGGCGTCGCCTCGCACGGGCTGGCCTATATCCCGATCTATGCCCAGCATGTCGAATGTGGAAAGGTGGATGGTCAGGCAAAGCCGGTTGTGGATCAGCCCCGCCCGGCGGTTGTCACCGTGGACGCAGCGACCGGTTTTGCCCATAGCGCCATTGATCTCGGCTTTGAAAAACTGATCCCGCTGGCCCGCGAGATGGGGGTTGCGGTTCTGGCGGTGAACAACTCCTACAACTGCGGTGTCCTCGGAGTTCACACGCAACGGCTGGCGCAGGCAGGATTGCTTGGCATCGGTTTCACCAATGCGCCCGCCTCGATCGCGCCCTCCGGCGGTGCGAAGCCGGTTGTCGGCACCAACCCCTTCTCGATCGCGGCCCCGGACGCAGACGGGAATGCCGCGCTGCTGATCGACCAGTCCGCCAGCACAATTGCCAAGAGCGAAGTTATGAAACACGCCCGGGAGGGCAAAGCGGTCCCCGAAGGCTGGGTGCTGGATGCTGACGGGCAACCAACCACCAATCCCGAGGCCGGGCTCAAGGGGTCAATGGTTCCTTCCGGCGGATACAAGGGCGTCGGCATCGCCTTGACTGTTGAACTGATGGCGGCTGCCATGACCGGCGCGACCCTCGGCTCCGTCGCCAGCCCCTTCTCTGGCACCGCGGGTGGGCCACCAAAAACCGGCCAGTTCTTCATTGCGATCGATCCGGCAGCAACCTCGGGCGGCGCATTCCACGACCGGCTGACCGACCTGATCGCATCAATCCATGATCAGGATGGCGCACGGCTGCCGGGCGATGGACGTCGTGGCTGCCGCACACGTGCCGCGTCTGAAGGCGTCGCCGTGAACGCCGCACTGCTGGAGAAGGTCCGCGACCTTCTCTGATCCGTCGCGAGGAACACAAGACACCACGATAAAGGAGGTCATATGGCCTCCTTTATTCGTTCTCCTGAACGCTAGCCCCGCAGAATGGCACCATCTGCGTCGAACGGCGGTCGCTCCAAAATGACCGCCCGGTGTGGACGCCCCAGGACCATGACCTCCACCGCATCACCGGGCATTGCCTCTCGAACAAAGCCAAGCGCCAGCGACATGCCCACGCTGTATCCATAGGCGCCCGAGGTTACGCGGCCGATCCCCTTACCATCCTTGAAAATAGGCTCTCCGCCGGTCGCATCAGCATTGGAAGCTGCCGTTCCGGCCTCATCCAGATGCAGCAGAACCATCCGTTCACGTGCCGGGTTCTCGAGGACCTTTTCTGCGGCAGCTTTGTTCAGGAAGTCTTTTTGCAACTTGCAAAGCCGGTCCAGCCCGACCTCCTGCGGCCAGTATTCCGGGCTATATTCCCGGCTCCAAGAGCCGTAACCTTTTTCGATCCGCAAGGACATCAACGCCCGACTCCCGACAGGACCTGCGCCGAACTCCTCACCAGCAGCCAGGAGCGCCGAGTAGAGACGCGGCTGATCTTCGCGCCTGCAATGCAGCTCCCATCCCAGATCGCCGGTGAAAGAAACCCGTAGTGCAAGCACCTGAATCCCGGCAAGATCAATCCAAGCCGAACGCATGAACGGAAACTCATCGGTCGAGAGGGAGGTATTTGTCAGGCGTTGCAGCATCTCACGTGATTTCGGCCCCGCGACATTGAAACCGCAGATCTCGTCTGTCAGCGACACGAACATAGTGCCTTCTGGCAGCGGCACCTCCTTGAAGAATCGCTTGTGATAGCGCTCGGCCATGCCGGATCCGATGATCCAGAACTCATCCTCAGAAACACGGGTCACCGTGAAATCCCCGGCAATCCCACCGCGTTTCGAAATCAGCGGCGTGAGGCAGGACCGTCCCACCGCATTTGGCATCGCATTGGCAAAGACCGCGTTCAGCCATTCTTCGGCCCCGGGCCCCGCACACCGGTATTTGGCAAAGTTGGATATGTCGATAATGCCCGCACGGGACCGCAACATTCTGCACTCATCGCCAACGGGTCCCCACCAGTTCTGACGGGTGAACCCATTGGTATCCTTGGCGCCGGGCGCTTCTGCAAACCAGAGGGGATGTTCCCAACCGGCGTTGAGGCCAAAGACCGCGCCCATTTCCGCCTGTTGCTCATATATCGGCCGCGTCCGTGCCGGGCGACCAGCGCTGCGTTCTTCATTGGGAAAATGGATGGCAAAGCGATGGGCATATTGATCCCGCACCCGCGCCTTGGTGAAATCTTTGGTCGCCCAACTGCCAAACCGCGCCATGTCCCAGGCGAACATATCATATTGGGTCTCACCCTCGATGATCCATTGCGCCGCCATCAGCCCCATACCGCCGGACTGCGAGAAACCCGGAATAATGCCATTGCAGCAGAAATATCCATCAATTTCGGGCACCGGCCCCATCAGGACATTGGCGTCCGGCGACCAGATCATCGGACCATTGATGACACGCTTGATGCCAGCGTCACCAACCGCAGGCAGGCGTTCGATGGCGTTCATCATGTTCTCTTCGATCCGCTCCAGATCATCTGGAAAGAGATCATGTGCAAAGTCGAGCGGCGTGCCCTCCTCGGCCCAGAACTTCATATCCTTTTCATAGGCGCCAACCAGCAGCCCCTGCCCTTCTTGCCGCAGATAATACTCACCGTCCCGGTCACTGACGGATGGCAGGCGGGTCCCATGCGCGGCCACGGCAGCCATGGTCTCGGTAACGAAATACTGATGCTCAGTTGGCTGCAACGGCAGCTCGATCCCCGCCAGCGCCGCGACCTCGCGGCCCCAGAGCCCTGCCGCATTCACCACCCAAGGCGTGCGGATATCTCCTTTGGTCGTCTTAACAATCCAGCTGCCATCGTCTTGCTGCTCGGTCGCCGTCACAGGGGTGAAACGATGGATTTCGGCGCCCCGCTGGCGCGCCCCGAGGGCATAGGCATTCGTCACGCCAGAGGGATCCACATTGCCACCATCGGGTTCATACATAACACAGCGGATGCCATCGTAATTGACCAGCGGGTTCAGGCGCCTGGCCTCCTCGATGCTGATCTCGTAAAAATTCATCCCATAGAGCTTGGCCTTTGCGGCCTGCAACCTCAGCTGGTGTTCACGTTCCACTGTCTGCGCCAAATAGAGGGACCCAGGCTGAAATACGCCACAGCTCTGTCCGGTCTCAGCTTCCAGTTCCTTGTAGAGAGACATCGTATAGTGCTGGATACGGCTGATATTGGTGCTGTCATGCAACCCGTGGATATTTGCCGCCGCGTGCCAAGTGGACCCGGACGTCAACTCGTTCCGCTCCAGCAGCACCACATCTGACCATCCCAGTTTGGTCAGGTGGTAGAGGATTGAACACCCAATAACCCCTCCACCGATGACAACTGCCTGTGCTTCTCTACGCATCTTTGCTCCCTTCAAGAGCCTATCTTAACGGAGCAGCGATCCAGACTGCCTCCGCTATCGGTTGAACCGCTTGGTGCCTGTTGCCGGTCGCACAGGTCACCATGCCAGCCGGTTTTTCAGCACAAATACCCGACTGTGACATGTCAGAAGCTGAGGCGCTGCACGCGCCCCCGTGCCGCAAGCCGCGCATTCAGCGGATCGGCTTCGGGCGCGCCGAGTTCCAGAGCAAAGACAAAGGCATGCGTGAGGAAAAAACAGGCCCTGTCTATATCGTCGGCCGCCTCTGCATAATCGGCGGCGAGTGAATAGAGCCGCACGAGAGCCGCGCCATCATCTGCGGCATGCGCCTGCAACAGGGCGCGATCAAGCTCATCGCGTTCCATGGCTCAGGAACTCGCTCATTTTGCACGACCTTTCTGAACCTCGGTCGCCACCCAGTGATGGAAGTTATGAGTTGGCCCATCCATCACCGGAGAGAAACGGCCGCCATCGAACAACACGCCATGACGCCCCTTCTGCATGCCCTCCACCACAAAGATATCTTCCTCGAAGACGGTCTTCCACAGCTGCGCATTAGAGGCACGCAAACCATCAAGTTCCGGCGTGTCCCGCTCGCTTCTGGCATAGTATAGCTCGATATGCTCGACCGTATGCCCGCAGTCCTTCGGCTCCAGAACAATCGCGAAACTATGGTCACGCTGCACCCCCAACAGAACGTTGGGATAGACCGCGACATATTCCGCACCCTCATCCCATTGATCACTCAGCCCGTCGAAATCCGGCAGTTTCGCACCGGCTTCGTCGGTCAGTTGGCGATAGACCAGCGTGCCCTGACCCGAGTATTTTCCCCGCTCTTCAATGTTGTAGTGGTCTTCCAACCGCGAATAGCTGTTAAGCCCGGGGTGAACCCACGGCAGATGATAGCTCTCGCAGTAGTTTTCGACCGCCAGCTTCCAGTTGGTTGCCACCTCCAGCTTCAGCGATGACCCTTCGCCACCGTGGTAAATCGGTGTCTCAAATTCGCGCCAGCGTTCCAGCAATGCGGCATGGGCTTCGGCGAACTCGGGCGCCTCTCCATCGACATTCACAAAAATCACGTCTCGCCAGATATGCGCCCGGACGCGGATCAGGCCAAGCTTGCCGATGTCGACATCGACATGGGTACTCTGCCCGGGACCACCGATATGTGGGGTCGCACGCAATGCCCCGTCGAGCCCGTAGCACCAGCTGTGATAGGGGCAACGTATGGCCCCGCGGATCTTCTGTGGCTTGTCCACCAGGATCATACCCCGGTGGCGGCAGGTGTTTTGAAACACGCCGATGTCACCGTTTCGGTCGCGCACCAGCAGCAGCGGCATACCAAGAAAGTCGACCGGTTTGGCATCGCCTGGTTCCGGAATATCCTTGCCAAACCCAATTCCTGACCAATTGGCAAAAAGAACCGCGCGCTTTTCCTCATCGAAGACGCGGGGGTCAACATAGTGTTCATTTGGCAGGCCGTTTGCCGTGTTTACCTCGGTCAGCACGGACGACAGGGGGGTATGCGTGTTCATCGAACTCTCCATGGCGTGAGCTTTTCCCTATTGGAGGATCGGATCAATTCCGCTCAATAGGGGAAAACCTCATTCATGAATGAGCCTGACTAAACCGAACTGCGGCTTGCCTCCGACAGGATCCAGGCTTTCAACTTGCGGGCATTCGGCGACAGTTCATCATCCGGCAGACCCACCAGATAGAACTCTTGCGGTGCCGGAACGCTCTGATTGCCGACAATGGCAAGCTTCTTGCTGTCGAGCATTGGCTGGATAAGCCGCTTCCAGCCAAGCGCTACGCCCGCCCCCTTACGGGCAATTTGCAACGCCACTGAATAGCTTGTCACGCGGGTGCCAACCGAAATGTCGCCCCGATGACCCAACTCGTGGAACCAGTCGGCCCAGGTGGTCCAGCTCTGACTGACGTTGTGCAGATGGATCAGCCGCTGCGCTGCCAGATCCTGTAGCGATGAGCCCGCCAGTCCTTCGGCGATATCCGGCCGGGCAACCGGGACAAGTTGATCCCGATAGATCGCCGTATGGGCCAGCGTAGCGTCGGGATCACGCCCATACCTGATAAAGAAATCGAACTCCCGCGTGTCGTGAAATGGTCGATCCTGAGTGATCTGGTGAATGTTCAAATCCGGATGATCACGCCAAAATCGGATGATCACCGGCGACAGCCAAAGGGCTGCGACCGCCGTCGTCGATCCGACGGTCACGGCATCTTCCTCGCCCATCTGACGGGTCTTAGACAATTGCCGCGAGATCTGCCGGAACGATGTGGCCAAAGTCTCAAACAGCGCCTGACCTTCGCGCGTCAGCTCGACACCGCGATGTTTCCGCTGGAACAACGCCACACCCAGCTCGCCTTCGAGAGCCTTGATCTGGTGGCTGACCGCTCCGGGTGTCACAGACAGTTCCTGCGCCGCATTTTTGAAGCTCAGGTGCCGGGCTGCGGTTTCAAAGGCCGCCAATGTGGTTAGCGGCGGCAGGTCGTAGTGTCGTCTGGACATGATGCGCCGCCATTCTTGGGACCAGGGATTAAGTCAGTTCACCTGAATATGAGTGGTTTTCGAATTGAATGGCAAATCCAAATGCGTTGGTGAGAGATCGTATTCATCACCTCCGGCCCCTGCCGATCCAACATCGGCCGGGGCAACCGTTCCGAAATCTATTGAAACGCCTCAAATCACGATCCCCGCACCGATAGTTCATAGGCATGAGGTAGCGCGGCACATGTGCCGCGCCATTTGCGTTCAGTTGATTTTTCCCGGCAGGCTCAGGTCGCCCGACGCAATATCGAAAACATCCACCACGCAGAGCAACGGCGCATGCACATTTGCATTGACGCGCAGGGCCGACGTAACACCATCATACGCCACATCAACCAGAGTCACATCGCTGCGAAATCCGACCGTCACAGTCACTTCCGGCCCGTTGAACAGGGGCGTAAATCCCGGGCTATCCAGATAGATCGGAAGCCCCGGCCAGGTGGCCGGCAGCTGCGGGGTGGCGCCTTCTGGAATGTCACGCACCGCCAACGCGCCCGGCCCGCAGGCTTCGGTCGGGGTCAGAACCACCCAATGACTGTGCCACAGGAGACCGTCGTTGCCGGTATCGCCGTCGTTGTTTTCATCCACCAATGGCGTGTCGTCAAAGTCCGGGTGACTGGTTGCAGCCAGCGCGAGTATTCCGCTGCCTGCCTCAAACCCGACGGCAGCCGGGTCAAGCGAGATCGGCCAAACATAGGAGAAAACCTCAGCCCCGCCGACCGAACCGACTGCTTCGGGCGTATCCGCGCCAGCGCTGCCATTTGTCGTCATGTGGAAGGTGACAGTGTTCCCTTTGCGGTGCGCATGAGCCGCAAGAATATCAAAGGATGCCGTCTTCCCCGCATCGGATGCCGAGATAATAGCGCCCTGCTGATGCACCGCATGATCGCCATCGGCGAACGCGCCGGTCGCGCCGATCGCGCCCGCCGCACCGAGGCCCAGGATCGCAGCCGTCACTAGAAATCGTGTCATTTTCGTCTCCATCTTAGTTAGTAGCGACTCGCTACCAAATAAGAGTTATTGCAGTTTTGATTTCGAGTCGATACCAATTATTCATGACATCACACCACCGCATCCGCGCGCTCATCAATCGTCTGGCCCGTCTCGACGCCGCCGGGGGATGGTCTGACAGCCTGAATCCGGCCCAAACAGCGGCGCTGGACTACCTCGCGCGCGCCAATCGCTACTCACGGGCGCCCTCGCATGTGGCCGATTATCTGGGCACCACACGCGGCACCATGTCGCAAACGCTCAAGACACTCGCCCGAAAAGGGTTCGTGCGCGAAGAGCCAAAAACTGGCGATCAGCGTTCGATTTCTTACGGCGTGACAGCTGAGGGGCAGGCACTAGCCGAAGCGCCTTCGGTCATCGGCGGCGCATTGACCGCAATGCAGGACGCGGAAACCGCCGCGTTGGAAGAGGCGCTCAGCGCGACCCTGCGTGCGGCTTTGGAAGCCCGTGGCGGGCGCCCCTTTGGCCTGTGCAGGACCTGCGCCTATCACGACGCAGGCCCTGCCGATGGGTATTGCACCCTGTTGCAGCTACCGCTGCAGCCCGGCGATCGAGATTTAATATGTGTTGAACATAAGGCGCTTTCAGATGACACGACCTGACCTATCCGCCCCGATCGCGGGCATTTTTCATGGCGCTGTCCACAGCCCATGGGCCGACAAACCGCCAACCGCCATTCACAAGTCCCCAGTCGCCGGATCTCAGATGATCGACATCAACGGCTTCACCGGCGACTCGCAGGCCGATCTGACGGTGCATGGTGGAGCGGACAAGGCAATCCACCACTACGCCAGCGAGCACTACCGCCTGTGGCAGGACGAGGCCGAGCTGCCTCCGACAGCGGTTCCGGCAGCTTTTGGCGAAAACATCGCCAGTTACGGGCTGACTGAGGACACCCTCTGCATCGGAGACATCCTGCGACTGGGAAGTGCTGTCGTTCAGATCAGCCAGGGCAGACAGCCCTGCTGGAAACTCGGTCTCTATACTCAGAACAAGCGGATGCCCTACCTGTTCCAGAAGACCGGACGCACCGGATGGTACTACCGCGTCCTTGAGCCGGGGGCGGTACAGACGCACGACGAGATCAGGCTTATCGAACGGCGCCATCCCGAATGGACCGTACACCGCGTGACCCATGCGAGGCTGACTCGCAAGATCACAGCCGGAGAGGCCGCCAGCCTGGCCGATCTCGCTGATCTCGCCGCAGGCTGGCGCGCCGCCTTTGCGCGAATGGCAGGCGGCGACACGGGCGAAGACACCAGCGCCCGACTGGGCGGCGTGCAGGCTTAGGCGCTGTGAAACCCGGCGTCCAGGACGCAGCCGTGAGCGCCGCCCTGGACGCCAGCCTATTTCCCGATCTGGCAGCGTTAGCCGGCCTGATACTGCGGGGCCGAGGCCAGAAACTGCCCATAAGCCGCCGCATCCGGGGGCGAGAATTGCTCGACCAAGGGATTCTTGCGCTTGCGCTGTTGTGCTCCCATGTCGGCCAAAAGCTCGTCGAAGTGTTTGAAATGAAACGGTGCTGAGCACAGACCGCCATAGACCTGCGCCGCAGGTCGCTCCCGGCGGCGCCAGTCCAGCATCATCTCGATATTCTGCTCCATCTCCGCCCGGCTGGGCTGGTGAGCCAGTTTGCCATCGACATAGCGAACCAGCCAATTGGCAATCATCTCGGCCGACAGGACCGTGCAAAAGCTGGAGTTGAAACCAACAAACCCCATATCGGGCAGATCCGGGTTCACCGACAGGCGATAAACGCGATACTGTCCATCGTCTTCGATCAGCTTGTCACGATACTCCTGCGCCAGATAGGGCACACCCAGCTTCCAGCCAACCGCCAGCACCGCCACATCACATGGCACCACCTCGCCGGTGCTCAGCCGCAAACCTTCCTCCTGATAGCTCTCAAACGTGCCGATAACGGGCTTGATACTGCCATCGTTCAACGCCTCAAACAGACCTGGAGTCACAATCGGGACCGAGCAGGACACCTCTTTTTCAATCGGCGTGGTGGGGACCATATTGTGCTTCTTCAGACCCAGTTGCAGCTTCAGCATGGTCTCCAAACCGCGAAAATTGGCCCAGACCAGAGGCTTCAACAGCGCGGCGATACCGCGTTGAAAAGGCGACTTACCCCATTGATTGAACTGCTGCTCCTGCGCCCGCATATATAGCAGCTTCTTGAAGTTGATGCCGCCGACATAATAGGGCACCCGCCAGACATTCTCCCGATAGACCAGCCGAACAGATCTCGCCCCACTCTTGGCCGCATTGACAGCAATATCGGTGGCCGATTTAGAGCCGCCCAGCACCACCACATGTTTGCCCGCAATCAGGCCGGGATCCGTATAATCAGATGAATGTATCACCTGTCCGCCACGGGCGATGAATGCGTCCTGACCGGGATGGGTGATGATGTTCTTTTCCGAAAACTGACCCGTACAGACCGCAACAAAATCGAAATCCTGTTGCCAGCTCTTCCCGGCGGCCTCCAGGGTCAGGGTCCAGCCGGGCTGCCCATCCTGACGCCGCTCCATCGCCGTAACGGAAGTGTTGAGCCGGAACAGTCGCGCCAGCCGGTGTTTCTGCGCGTAAGAATGCAGATAGGCATGAACCTGCGGACCTTTCGGCCATTCCGGGTAATCTGCGGGCATCGGATGATCGGTGTAGCAATATAGATCCTTCGGCGACTGTGTCTGCACATCCGGGTATGACCGCGACAGCTCCCAGACACCGCCGAAATCATGGCTGCGTTCATAACCGATCACCCTGTGGCCGCGTTCATCAAAGGCTTTGGCCGCAGCCAGACCACTGACACCGCCGCCAATAACCGCAACTGTTTTGCGTGTTGTCATGTCCTGTTCTCCCCTCTCGATCCAATCTGCGATGAACCGTTCTGTCCCTCACCTGCCTCCCCGCAGGCCGGTGTGTTTCCTGCCGGAACGGAGTTGGACGGTGGCACCGCCCCACCCGCGCTCCGGATTGCTCATGCGTCGGCCGGGGGTGGCAGAAAATCGACCTCATGCAGCGCAGAGAGACGCACCAGCTGCTCCGGGTCGGTCACACCGTCCAGCTCAATGAACAGGTCGAACAGTTTGCGCGCGGGCGCGACGCCGAAAATACAATGCGCCTCAGCACCGGAACGGTTGAATATCGCATGTGCTTCGCCCTTGGGCATACGCACTGTATCCCCCGGCCCCGCCTTATGCACATCGCCCGAAAATTCCACCTCAAGCTCCCCCGACAGGACACTGATCCATTCATCCTGGGTTGGATGGATATGCGGCGGTACAAAGGTGTCGGCCGGCAGAACCGCATCCCATATGAAGGCATCGGTGCTGAGCAACTTGGGCACATAGGTCTGCCCGACAACTGTCCAGGACATGCCGCGAATACCGTCTTTTGCCTTGGTGATCCCTTTTTCCATGACGTCTCCTCCCTGAAATTGATCTGAGACCGCCAGACTGCACCAGCGTTGCACATTCGATTATCCAGAAAACGAACCCAATTGATGGCTGGATGGTTGAGGCTTGAAATATCTCCGGGGCAATCTAAGCTGCAGTCCTCTGATCTGGAGGCAAGATGGCCATCCCAGCCAACCCGGACACAGTTGAGCATTTGAGCAATCATCCGCTGCTGCGCACCGGGGATCTGGACGAGGCACGCCACCGGGTGGGGCAGAAATTCTGCGATCACCGGCTGGATTTCGCCAAACGGCATCAGGATCTCGCGGTCCGCCATAATCACGCAGCCGGGCGCCACTGCTCGATCAATTACCTGCACTACGGCGCCGATGTGACTATTGACCCCGGTATGTTGGACTCGTTCTACCTGTTGCAGATCCCGCTTTGCGGCCAGGCCAGCGTCCGGCATCGCGGCGCCGAGATCCTGGCCGACGCAACCACAGCAACGGTGCTCAATCCCGATCGGGACGCTTTGATGCGATGGAGCGCCGATTGCCGCAAGCTGCTGCTTCAGATCGACCGGAATTACCTTGAAACGGTTGCGCGGCAGCTGATCGGAGCAGAACTGCCGGGGCCAATCCGTTTTGCCAGCCGCGTCGATCTGCTTGCTCCTGGCGGGCGGCGGCTGCGGCAGATGGTCTGTGCCTGCGTTCAGGCGGCAGAAGTCGGCATTTTGTTCCAAGGGCGTTTGCGTGGTTCGGATATCCGGGTGGAACAGGATCTGGCGCGAGAGCTATTGACGCGGCTGCCCAGCAATATCTCCCACATCATTGAACGGGCTGACCACGGTTCCGTGCCACCCGGCGTTCGCGCGGCGATGGGCTTCATCCACGTCAATCTCAGCAACCCAATACAGCTGACCGACATTGCGGAACATGCGGGCATGAATGTCCGCACCCTTCAAAAGGGCTTTCGCCGCGCTTTTGGGCAGAGCCCGATGCGGGTACTGCGCAACGCGCGACTGGATGCGGCCCACTATCACCTGATGGCGCAGCGCGACACACCCGACGTCACCACCGTTGCATTTTCCAACGGGTTTTCCCACCTGGGCCGTTTTGCGCGCGACTACAAGGGACGGTTCGGGCATTCGCCCAGCCAAACCGCGCGGCGGCAATACACCCCTTAGGGCCTCGACCTTGTCAGCCTGTTGCGCGGGGGCTACATCTCTCCGCAGACCGCAGACCGCAGACCCGCACAGCTGCGCGACAGAGCATTCACCTCAGGACACTGATGTCAGACGGCAAGCCCAAACTCACCCGGACCGAGACCACCGCCAAACGGCGGCAGCAGATCCTTGAGGCGGCAGTCAGATGTTTTCTCGAAACCGGCTATCACCAGACCGGTGTCCGCGATATCGCGACGCGCGCCGGCGTCAGCCTCGGTAATCTCTATAATCATTTCCCCGGCAAACATGATGTGCTGGTCGAAATCGCTGCGCTGGAACGACAGGAACTCTCGCCGTTTATCGACGCGCTCACCCAAGCGCGCCCGCCGCTTAAACTGCTCGACAGTTTTGTAAAATCCTATGCCAAATATCTCGCAGTGCCTGAAAACGTTATTCTGGGTCTGGAGATCACCAGCGAGGCCATCCGCAAACCCGATATCGCTCGGTTGTTTCTGGACAATCGAAACGCGCTGATTGCAGCCCTCGCCAAGGTAATCGAACGCGGCATGTCCACAGATGACATGCGCCGCGATCTCGATCCGGAAGGCACGGCGCAGATGATTGTCGATCTGATCGAAGGCAGCGCCTATCGCAGTGTCCTGGACAGGGTTCCGATCCGGCGTATGCGCGCAAACCTGCAAGGATTCATCACTGCGGCAGTTAGGGCAGAATAACCTCAGATGGGCGTATCACGGACAAGTCTCACGCCCAGATGCGCCGGGGGTGACCCTACTGCACAGCCCCCACGAGCGGGATCGCGGACAAGAAACGGAACTGCCGCCAGATGCTCGCCCGCAACGAAATACGCCGGGCAACGATCGAGGCTGGCCCCGGACTCGCCGGCATAGCAGTCCTGCGTCCATTCCCATACATTGCCATCCAGATCGACAACACCATCAGGCGAAGTTGCATAACTGCCCTGGGGGCGCAGCGTCCGGCTGCGCTGCTCACCAAGGAGATAGGCCGAAGCCCAGCTAAGATCGGGATCGCTAAAGATCGGTTCAGGCTCGGCTGGGAGTACCGGCTCCGCGAGATAGGCCCATTCCGCAACACTTGGCAGGCGATAGCCGCCATCACTGCGCGCATTGATCCACGCCAGATACTGGCTCACATCAACATGGCTCACTCCCGTTGCAGGCATTGTCTTTGCATCCTTATTGGCGCGAGTGCGCAGCTTTAGGCTGCACATCCCATCTGCGTGACAGCGGTTCCACTCGGCGACGGTGACTTCATGTCTCATGACATAAAGTCCGCGCCCAGCATCTGGCTCCATGGCGGCCAGAACCAGCTCTGGATGGACACTCTCCCCCGCCGACCCGATGGGCCCGCGAGGGAGATATTGTCCAAGCGCCCAGATCAGCGCTGCCGCCACAGCCAGGCCAAGACCCAGCAGGGCTATCCGGTTCCCGATATCGTGCGAAATGGCGGCAGTCATGTGGGCTTTCCTTCTGCAAGCGCTGGTGGCGCAGCCGTTCAGGTTTCAAAGCTACGGGGAGCAACCACCTGTTCCATCAGCGCATTGTTCCAGGCCCCATCGACCACAAAATGCGCTGTGGCGCCCAGTAGAACCGCCTCGATCAGATTGTGGTTCACATAGGCATAAACGCCGGGTTGTTCGAAGGTATACATCGCCGCCATGGCACTTCCGCCGCGCACGAACCAGCTCTCGATGCCAGTCAGCGGCGCATCTGTGAACGACCCTGTTTCCCACACATAGTTACCATGCCCACCAATCAGGTGCGGACGCGAGTCGCGATTGGCCTGATTGTGGATCATCAGAACGGTCTCACCGACTTTGGCCCGCAGGGCGTTTTCACCCGTCAGCGCGCCAACCGCACCATTGAACACGGAATGGGTCGGCACCAGAGTGCGCATCGCTTCGATACTGTCGGCGTAGTCGTCACCGGCCAAATCGTAGGTCCGGTAATCGCCGTTTTCATCCATCGGCAGATAGTAATCCTGCTCGCCGATATAGGCGATACTGTCATAGCGCAGCGGGTTACCCTCACCGTCTTTCAGACCATCGCGCGGCAGCACCATAATGGCACCATTCATACCATGCGTGACATGATAGGGGATCATCGCGCCGCCCGGCGCACAGTGATAGGTGAAGCAGCCGGCCTTGGTTGCCTTCCAGCGCAAGACGGTTTCTTCGCCGGGGAAGACATGGGTCAGACCGCCTCCGCCCAACGCCCCTGTCGAGGCATGGAAGTCGATATTGTGCTCCATCTGGCTATCGGTCGGATTGCGCAAAGTGAGTTCGACGTAGTCGCCTTCATGCACGATAATCAGCGGACCGGGGACCGACCCGTTGTAGGTCAACGCCCAGATTTCGGCGCCGGTATCCTCATCCACAACCATCAGTCGTTCTTCTGTGATCAACTCGATCTCGACGATTTTCGGACCACCGGTTGCGACCTGCTCGTGCTTGGGGGCAAAGGGAGGTGCAACCAGTTCCTGTTTGACGCGGGTATAGCCGGAGAGATCAACCGGCGCCGCCTCGGCCTGAGCCTGTGCTTCGGCCTGAATGAACCGTGGCGCCGCGCCGCGCAGTGGCGGAACAGCGGCCCGACGAGCTGCACCATTCGCCGCGGATGCCAGTCCGCCGGTCAGGGCCGCAGCACTCGCCAGAACTGTCCCACGCAAAACGTTGCGACGGCTTGTGGGTGCAAGTCCGGGATTGAAGCGTTTGGTCATTGTCACTCTCCTTATCATTCGATCAGCCCAAAATCGGCGGGCGTTGTGAGTGGAATAGGGGTCTCCGGCCGCTCAGGGGCGGAGGCGTCCTTTCCTGCGCCGATGCAGCCGGAAGACAGCGCATCCCGCAGGTCTTGGTGTCGCGATTAATCTAGCTCGTCACACCCGACAGAACTTTGCGGCAGCGCAAAGACGGCGCGGCTTTTTGGCTGCGAGAGCGGCAACAGACTAAAGACATGGGTGACCATCACCGCGATATCGCGATAGGATGAACCAGTTCCTTGTTCGGAGATGCCGTGCGCCACCTACATGAAAGCCTGCTTCGACCGCTGCCGCCCTTCTCGCAGCTGGAGGATATCCAGATCCGCAGAATTCTTGATCAGGCAAGCAGCCGCGGCCTCGGACCCGGAGAGACCATCTTTGAAGAAGGGGCGCCTGCTGATCGCTTCTACCTGCTTCTGGACGGCACCATCCGCGTCGTCAGGATCACCAGCGACGGCGATCAGGTCACCTCTCTCCACATCCCATCCGGGCAGCTCTTCGGTATCGCCAAGGCATTGGGACAGGACCGCTACCCTGCAACGGCTTTGACCGCCAGTGAGGCGCTGATCCTGTCATGGCCGACCTCGCTGTGGAACAGCTTCACCGCTGACTACCCGGGCTTTGCAACTGAGACATATAAAACTGTCGGCGCCCGGGTGGGTGAGATGAACACCCGCATCATGGAAATGTCGACCCAGCATGTCGAACAGCGCATCGCCCGTGCGCTGCTGCGGCTGATCAATCAATCCGGTGTCAAGGTGGCCGAGGGCATCGAGATCGGATTTCCGATCACCCGCCAGGATGTATCTGAACTGACCGGCACCACGCTGCACACGGTCAGCCGCCTGCTGAGTGCCTGGGAAAAAGACGGCATGGTCAGCAGTAAACGCAAGAAGATCACAATCTGTGATCCGCATCGACTGATGCTGCTCAGCGATCCCTGATCGCGCGGCGGGTCGGCTTGCCTGCCTAGCGTCATCGCTGGCCGCAGGAACCGACTTAACCCCGGTCGCCGCGAGCCAAGCGAACTGCCTCAGCCAGTTCGAGGCGAAACATATCCTCGTTAAGGTGATATTCGGCGCAGGCCTCTGCAACCGAATGAAATGGGCTGACCATGCAGCCGACGCACAACATGCCATGATCCATGAAAACCCGCAGTGTTTCCGGCCAGGTGGTCAGCAGCACGTCAAGCGGCAGGTCAGGGTCATCCAGTTTTGGTGGCAATTTCACAAGCCTGTCCTCTCTTCGATATCACGCTAACAGCCGCAATCGCGCCGAACCTTGCGCTTGCGCAACCTTTGCCGCTGCGCCGCGCGCTATCACCGGATGATCAGCAACTGCCGGAAAGGGCCAAGCCATGGCTGAATTTCTGACCAAGTCGCGGGCGCGCAATGTGTTCTACGGAGGGTCAATCTTCTTCGTCGTCGTGTTTATTGGCATGACCGTGCACAGCCACCGCTACGTCGTGACCACCTCGACCGCAGGAATGCCCCTGACCGAAGAGGTCAGCCTCGGCAAACGTGTCTGGGAGCGTCACTCCTGCATCAACTGTCACACGCTGCACGGCGAAGGTGCCTATTTTGCCCCCGAAGTCGGCAATGTCATGACCCGCTGGGGCGTTCAGGACGAACCGGAAGAGGCCTTCGAGACACTGAAGAACTGGATGGAGAGCCAGCCCAGCGGTGTCGAGGGTCGCCGTCAGATGCCGTATTTCCAACTCACCGACGAAGAGATCCGGGGCCTGGCCGAATTTCTGCGATGGGCCGATCAGACCGACACTCAGGGCTGGCCGCCCAATGACGCGGGCTAAGGGAGAGACACAATGAAATATCAATCTCAGAAGGTCGCTCAGGCCTATTTCATCTGCGCTCTGGCGCTGTTCGGAATTCAGGTGATCGGCGGGCTATTGGCAGGCTGGATCTATGTCGCCCCCAATTTCCTGTCCGAGCTTCTGCCGTTCAACATCATTCGCATGATCCACACCAACGCGCTGATCGTCTGGCTGTTGCTTGGGTTCTTTGGCGCTGCCTATTTCCTGATCCCTGAGGAATCCGAACGGGAGATCTTCTCGGTCAAACTTGCCTATCTGCAACTTGCCATCCTGATGATCGGCACACTTGGCGCTGTTGGCTCTTATCTGGTGGGCATCCACGGAGGGCGCGAATTTCTGGAGCAACCGCTCTGGGTGAAATTCGGCATCCTCGTGGCCGCGCTGATCTTCCTGTTCAATGTGTCGATGACCGTACTGGCGGGCAAGAAAACCGCAATTACCAACGTGCTCCTGATGGGCCTGTGGCTGCTGTCGCTGCTCTGGGTCTTTGCGTTTATCAACCCCGAGAACCTGTCCCTCGACAAAATGTACTGGTGGTTCGTCGTCCATCTCTGGGTCGAAGCGACCTGGGAACTGGTTATGGCGGCGATTCTGGCCTTCCTGCTGCTCAAGCTGACGGGCGTGGATCGTGAGGTGGTCGAAAAATGGCTCTATGTCATCGTTGCCACCGCGCTGTTCTCGGGCATTCTCGGCACCGGACATCACTTCTACTGGATTGGCCTGCCCGGCTACTGGCAGTGGATCGGCTCGATCTTCTCCACCTTTGAGGTGATCCCCTTCTTCCTGATGATGTCCTTTGCCTTTGTGATGGTCTGGAAGGGGCGCAAGAACCACCCCAACAAGGCCGCGCTTCTGTGGTCGCTGGGATCGAGCACCGTGGCGTTCTTTGGCGCCGGTGTCTGGGGGTTCCTTCATACCCTGCATGGTGTCAACTTCTACAGCCACGGCACTCAGATCACTGCTGCACATGGGCATCTGTCCTTCTACGGGGCCTATGTGGCGCTGAATCTCGCGGTCTTCACCTATGCCATGCCGATGCTGCGTGGGCGGGCACCCTATAACCAAGTCCTGAACATGGCGAGCTTCTGGCTGATGACCGGCGGCATGGCCTTCATGACCTTCGTCCTCACCTTTGCTGGCACCATCCAGACCCATATGCAGCGCGTCATTGGCGACTACTACATGGATGTTCAGGATAGTTTGGCGATTTTCTACCTGATGCGGTTTGGCGCCGGGGCCGCCGTTGTGATTGGCGCTCTCCTGTTCATCTATGCGCTGCTCGTGGTGCGTCGGGACGAGCTGATCGCACCGGGCCCGGTCCATGAGACCAGCACCATCGCAGGAGAATAGCCATGAATATGCAAACCCCCTGCGCGATCCCGCACTACTCTGAAATTGCAGTAGAATGCACCCTGTTCGAAACCGCATACAGCCAGGGTCTCCCCCTTCTGCTAAAGGGGCCAACCGGCTGCGGCAAAACACGTTTCGTCGAACATATGGCCGCCCGGCTCGGCCGTCCGCTATACACTGTGGCCTGCCACGATGACCTCTCGGCCGCCGACCTGATTGGCCGCTACCTGCTGAAGGGCGGCGACACCCAATGGGTCGACGGACCACTGACCCGGGCTGTCCGAGAAGGCGGGATCTGCTATCTCGATGAGGTCGTCGAGGCGCGCAAGGATGTGACAGTTGTGCTGCACCCTCTGACAGACAACCGCCGCAGGCTGATGATCGACCGCACCGGAGAAGAGCTGGTGGCGCCGCCAGGCTTCATGCTGGTCGCCTCCTACAATCCGGGCTACCAGAACGTGCTAAAGCGTCTCAAACCCTCAACACGTCAGCGCTTTCTCTCAGCCAGCTTCGACTTCCCGCACCCGCAGGCGGAAATCGCCATCGTTGCGCAGGAAAGCGGCCTGGATCCGTCCCGTGTTCAGCCTCTGGTCCGGCTGGCCGGGCACATCCGGTCGCTGTCGGGCATGGATCTTGAGGAAGGTGTCTCGACCCGGCTGCTGATCTACACCGCCAGCCTGATCCAAAGCGGCATGGCGATAGAAGCGGCACTGGACGCCGCGATCATCGAGCCCCTCACCGATGAAGAGGATATCAAACAAGCGCTGCGCGATCTGATCGCCACGATCTACGGGTAGCGCCATGAAATTGCTCGACCTGATGGAGCCGGAGGAAACTGTTGGCAACCTCTGGCACGATATGGCCAGCAATCTCGCCGGTGAGGTCGCAACGGATGGTGAAATTCTATCTGCTGCGGCCTGCCGGTTGCAGGACCTGCGGCGCAGCCTTGCCGTCCTGTTTCGCGCCTTGGGGGGAACTGCCTCTGTGGAATTGGTCGAAACCCCCGCTACCGTCGCGCAGCATCGTCGCTCCTTCGGCCATCGGATCGCCGCTGACCGGCTGCGTGAATATATCCCCTGCTATGACGGCACGCGGCTGGCCCTGCCGCCGGTGATCGCCTGCTTTCCCAGCTACGATCTGAACCGGGCCGCCTATTTCTGGCTTGTTGCGCTGGCGGCGGCAACCGATCCAGCAGAACTGCACCCGCGCGCCGACATGCCTGCGCAAGCGCTGGACATGGCCCGGATTCGGGCCAACATTGCCGCCAGCAGGCGGGCTGCCGAACATTGTCCGGGCCTGCGGCCCGCTTATCTCCGGATGGCCACTTTATGTGTGACACAGCGCCAATCACGACCGTTGCATACGGCCGAACGCGCAGTGGCAGAGCAGATCGTCGCCGCCCTGTCGTTGGATCCTTGGGCCATGGCGACCGACTGGGGCGAATTCACTCCCTCGACAGACAGCAGCAGGTCCCAAAGATACATGCCCTTCGCTCCGGTGCCGATCTGGCTGCGCTATTCCTCCCCCGAGAGTTCCGCCTCGGCTGCGGCCGATCCTGATGACCAAAGGACGCCACTGGCCGCCGCCACCATGAGCCAACGCAAGCTCGGCGTGCGTGCAGACCAGGAGCAGGCCCGTCGCCAGGACAGCTTCATCCTGCACCGATTTGAATCAATCCTGTCCTGGGTCGAGTCCATGAACATCAACCGAAGCGTTGATGACGACGATCCGGACAATGCCCAGAAAGCCGCCGAGGATCAGGATCTGATAATTCTGACCAAACACGACCGCCGCCTTGCCTCGCGGCTTCGACTGCATTTGGACCTGTCGCCCGCAGATGCCGAACACGAACGGTTGAGCGCTGAATTCACCTATCCCGAATGGAACCATCGTAGCCAAAGCGAGATGGCGGATCATTGCCGCGTGCTGGAGGCCGCAGCGCAGCCTGAAACCACACGTCCCTTCCGCCCCGATCCGCGCCAGATCCGCAGCGTCCGTCGCCAGTTCGAGGCCCTGCGTCCACGCCGGATCCTGCAACCGCGCCAGATCGACGGCGCCGAGCTGGATCTCGATGCGGTGATCAGCGCCCGGGCCGAGCTGGCCGCAACAGGGCGCGGCAGTGACCGGCTCTGGCAGAACACACGCCAGCAACAGCGGGATTTATCGGTCGCCTTTCTGATCGACACATCGCGTTCCACCGAGGCCGCAATTGCGGACAGCAGCGTGATTGAGATTGCGCGCAATGCCATGGCGGCGCTTGCGTTCGGGATCGACGTGGGCGGCGACCGATTGGCGATCTGGGGGTTCTCCTCGCTCCGCCGCGATCGCGTTTTCCTGACCCGCTGCAAGGGGTTCGACACGCCGATGTCTGAGGACGTCACCGCCAATATCGGCGCGTTGCAACCGGGCCATTATACACGGCTTGGCGCCGCAATCCGCCACGTCAGCGCGCAGTTGGCAACGGAGCCGTCCAGCCGTAAGCTGCTGATTATCCTCACCGATGGCAAACCCAACGATCTGGACCATTACGAAGGCCAGCATGGCATCGAAGACAGCCGCATGGCCGTTCGGACAGCCCGGCGCGCAGGCCAGCGCCTGCACGGCATCATCATCGACGAAGACGGTCAGGACTGGTTTGCCCGAATTTTCGGACGCGGCGGGTTTTCACTGCTGTCGGATCCCACACGGCTGACCCGCGCGCTGCCCGACATTTACCGAACACTCACACAGGAGACCTGACATGCGCCGTATCTTGCTCATCCTATCCTGCGCCGCGACCGTCGCTTCGCCCGCCATGGCCAAGGGCTTTGACCGGCCTGTTCCGCACGCGCAATCGGCAACTGCCGAATTCTGGTTTGTACTGGCCTGCATCGCCTTGGTTATGGCGCTTGCGGCGGTGCACATGCTGGTGATGCGGCGATGACTGCGCGAGCCGGTTGGTCGCGCTTGCGCATAACCGTCACACTCTACCCGTTTGGCGCCGGTGCGATGGCACTGAACGTATATTTCGCTGCTCTGATCACCAGCTGGCTGGGTCTGCCCGTTCTGGGCATATCCCCGTCGATCATCATAGGTGCGGTAATCGCCCTGCCCGCCACCTACGCCTTTGCCGGACATATCCGACACCTTATGGACAGCGCCGAAGTGCCGCAATCCTGAACCTGTTACCCGAATACCAGCGGAGCTGACCCATGGCCGTGACCACCAAGGCAGATGCCGGAAATTCCACAACGACATTGCGCACCCCGCCGATACTCTCCTATGGTTTCCGGCCGTTTTTCCTGCTTGCGACGCTTTGGGCAGGACTGGCGATGATCGCCTGGATCGGGCTGCTCGGCGGAACGCTGACCCTACCGCTCAGGCTTGATCCTGTATCCTGGCACGCGAAGTCTTTTCTCTTTGGTTTCCTCAGCGCCGTTCTCGCGGGCTTTCTGCTTACCGCCGTGCCAAACTGGACCGGTCGCGCTCCGCTCACCGGAGGACCGCTGCTGGCACTGGTTCTGTTGTGGATGGCGGGACGTCTCGTGACGCTATGTGGCGCATTTCTTCCGGTCTGGACCCTCACTCTGGTCGATGTGAGTTTTCCACTCATGCTTGGCGCCGTGGTCCTGCGCGAGATCATCGCAGGAAAGAACTGGCGCAACCTCGTCATCCTTCTATTGCTGGCTATACACGCATTGGCGCTGCTTCTGCTGCATCTGGAAACGGCTGCGGGCGGCTATCCCGCACAGGGGTTGGGGCTGCGTCTGGGACTGGCCAACGCGATTGGAATGATCTGCCTGATCGGCGGACGTATCATCCCCAGTTTCACCCGGAACTGGTTGGTCAAACAGGGGGCTGATGTGCGCCCTGCGGATCCAATGCAATCTCTGGACAAAATCGCATTGGCACTCAGCCTGCCGACCTTGGCCATATGGGTTGCTGTACCAGATCACATCGCAGCCGCAGCGGCGCTGGCCATCTTTGGTGTTGCGCAGATGCTGCGACTGGTCCGCTGGCAGGGACATCACACAGGAGCGGAGCCACTGCTGGGCATTCTGCACCTGGCTTATGCAATGATCCCCATCGGCGCCCTCCTGATGGCCTCGATCCGGCTGCTGCGGCTGCCGCTGGATCCCGCATCCGCCCAGCATCTGTGGATGGCCGGGGCTATTGGCATAATGACGCTGGCCGTCATGATCCGCGCCACGCTCGGACATACCGGCCGCCCACTGGTCGCAGGAGCAGGCACCCGACTGCTCCTGTTGGCGATCATCATAGCCACCTTCGCGCGGCTTGTGGCGAACAGCGGGTCCGATATAGCGCATGAGCTCTATCTGATCTCGGCAATCGCGTGGTGCATCGCCTTCTTCGGCTTCGCATTGCTCTTCGGACGGGCCCTGGTCTCCACCCGACGACCGGCGACGGACACCTAGCGCGACACCATCGTCGGGACTGTACCAACCTAGTGCAATGATTTTGCTCACAAAAGCTTAGGTAATACAGCAGAATCACTCGCCATCACGTCGCAGTCGAAGTAACACACTGCACATGCGATTCGCGGTACATATCCTGCCACGGCTGGCCATGATGCTAGCACTGGTGCTGGCCATGGTCGGCACCGGATTTGCACATCGCTATGACCGCGCCGTTGACTCGCCCGACTATGCCGCCTTTGTCGCCGCAGGCGGCACATTAAGCGATCTCTGTGGTGACAGCACGGACCCAGATCACGGTGCTCGTGCAAAATGTGAGGCCTGCCGACTGACCGCTGCGGCCCTGATGCCGAGCCATCCAGAAACGCCCGGCCTGAGCTTGGTACAGCGTCCGAGAACACGCGCAGCCGTCGTCAAACCGCTGCGCCGCGACCGCCCGCGTGGTCCGGCACATCGCACCCGGGCCCCTCCAGCGCCATTGACCTTCCTTCTCTGACGTCAATTGCAAACTATGCGCTGCCACACCGGCAGCCAAAAAAGGCCTGGAGCCAACCTATGACCCTGCCCCATTCCCCCGTGCAGCCGCAGGGCCGCACGCAGAAACTCTATTTTGCTGCCTGGCGGTGGCATTTCTACACCGGTCTGTTCGTCATTCCGTTTCTCGCAACACTCGCGCTAACCGGGCTGGCCATGCTGTGGATCGCCTGGGTCGACGGGCGCGATGGCGAACGTACCCCCGTCACTGTCCAAGCCCACGCCCTGCCACTTTCGGCGCAGGCCGATGCCGCGCAGGCAATCCTGCCTGATGGCATCTTGAAAACATATGTGGCCCCCCGAGGGGCCGACCTCGCCGCGCTCTTTCGCATCGATCACGACGGTGACGCAGTGATGGTTGCGGTTGACCCCTATACGGCCACGGTCATCGAAACCTTCCCGCGCCGCAGCGGATGGTATGATTTCGCCGACAGTCTGCATAGCGATCTGATGCTCGGCGTCACTGGCGACCGCATCCTGGAAACCGCTGCCTCTCTGACCATGCTGCTGATCGCGACCGGCCTATACATGTGGTGGCACCGAAATCTGGGCTGGCGCCACGCATTGCTGCCGAGCCGGGGACGCGGCCGGACGACGTGGAGATCTCTGCACGGGGTGGTCGGTTTCTGGATTTCGCTTTTTCTTGCACTGTTTCTGGTTTCAGGCCTTGCCTGGGCCGGAATCTGGGGTGGGAAACTGGTTCAGGCCTGGAGCCAGTTTCCGGCGGAGAAATGGGACAACGTCCCCCTGTCCGGCGATACCCATGCCAGCATGGACCACACCCGCCGCGAGGTTCCCTGGGCACTTGAGCAGACGCCGATGCCAGCTTCAGGGGGAACTGCGGGCATCAGCGGTGTTATCGGTGCAACTGTCGACATCGACAGCATTGACGCCCTGGCGCGCCATATCGGATTTGGCGGACGATATCAGCTCAGCATTGCACGCGGCGATACCGGTGTCTGGACCCTAAGCCGCGATTCCATGAGCACCGACAGTATCAACCCCACCTCTGACCGGACTGTCCATGTCGACCGCTACACCGGTAAGATTCTGGCGGATGTCCGATTTGCCGATTATTCTTGGCCCGGAAAGGCGATGGCCGTCGGGATTGCCCTCCATATGGGCACGTTGGGACTGTGGAGCGTTCTGGCAAATACGCTGGTTTGCCTCTCAATCCTGTTTCTATGTGCCAGTGCCGTGGTGCTCTGGTGGAAGCGTCGTCCTGCCAAATCAGGCCGCCTCTCCGCCCCGCCGATGCCCAAGGAGCTGCCTCTCTGGAAAGGCGCAGGACTGGTCGGAATTGCAGTATGCATTGCCTTTCCGATGGCGGGGCTGGCTCTTCTGGCGCTGCTGATGCTGGACGGGTTGATCCTGACGCGCCTGCCCGCGCTACGCCACCGCCTGACATAACACCAGCCGAAACATGCGGCAGATACGCCAGCGACCAGACATGCGCACGACCCAAGATATGACTGCACCGCCCGATGGGCGGTGCAGAGGGTCTCACTTCTGAGATGCGCTGGCCGGATCGCGGAGCCGGTCACGCAG
Organism: Phaeobacter sp. A36a-5a; assembly: GCF_037911135.1. Lineage (NCBI taxonomy): Bacteria > Pseudomonadati > Pseudomonadota > Alphaproteobacteria > Rhodobacterales > Roseobacteraceae > Phaeobacter > Phaeobacter bryozoorum. The sequence continues at coordinate 190,059 of NZ_JBBLYU010000005.1, forward strand.
TTTGTGCAATGTCACCACGGCGCTGCTATCGTTGAGATTGATACCGCCGGTTTCCTTCGCAAGCTTCTGTAGTTCCGCATAGAACTTTCCCAGGGCCGCAAGCGTCTGCACGACAAGATCGAAATCTTGCAGAGATTGCCGCTCTTCGCGGGTTGGAGGCGTCCCACGCTCAAAGATTGTAAGCACCGTATCTTCAAGCGCCTGCACCTGGGTTTGCAACCGCTGCATTTCCGCGCGTGACACATCGCAAAGATCACTCACCGTGTGACCCTTTGGCGGTGGTGTCGACTGCATGTTCATAGGCGGCCAACCACTTGCTCGATTGCCTGCTTCATCGTGGCAACGGTGAACGGCTTGCGAATGATGTTATTCATCGCCAGGCGACGACCGACTTCAACGATCTCCGGTGTCGGTTTGCCCGTGACGAGGATAAAGCCTACACGTTGCGTCACGCGGTGCTCACGCAGCGCTTTCAGCAGGCCAAGCCCATCCATGCCCGGCATGTTGTAGTCGGACAGCACCAGGTGAACCGGATTGGTCACGAGCTTCTGAAACGCAGATTGCCCGTTGTTTTCAACCATGTAGTTACTCACGCCAAGCTCGTCCAGACATTGGGTCAGGATGCCTCGGCTGGTAGACATATCGTCAACGACCATCACACGCAGAGAGTCTTTCAAGCTCATTTTTAGTTCCTCATTTTCTCTTTTTTTGCCGGACTGCTCAGGTGTTCCCACCGGCAGGAGAGTTTAAGTAAGTGGTGATCCCGACGGTCTGCAGCGCCGATGCCGCAGGGCCGGACATACGTTCCGAGTGGCCGATAAACAGATAGCCGCCCGGATTGAGACTGCGCTGAAAGGCGTGCCAGACCTTTTGCTGGGTCGGGGTATCAAAGTAGATGGCCACGTTTCGACAGAAGATGGCGTCAAACTTTCCTTTGAACGGAAAGGGTTCGATCAGGTTGAGCACACCAAATGTCAGCAGGGCACGCAGATCTTCGCGGATCGCACCATCTTGCCCTTCGATCTTATAGTAGCCGCTGTATTTCTGCGGGATCTGCGACAGCTCTTCAGCAGAGTAGCGTGCCGACGACGCCTTGCGGACAACAACAGGATCGATATCGGTGCCAAGGATTTTGACATCCAGTTTCTCAACATCCGGGCACAGTTCCTTTAGCACCATCGCGATGGTGTAGGGTTCCTGCCCGTTCGAACACCCTGCCGACCAAATTCGCACCCTATCTCCGCGACGCGCCTTTTCCAGGAGCGGCGGCAGCACGTCGTCGCGCAAAGTGTCAAAGTGATGCGGCTCTCGAAAGAACTGCGTCACATTTGTCGTCAGCAGAGACAGCAGCTCGCTGCGCTCCACATCCGCATTTGGTCCGTTCAACTCCTTCAGGTAGGATTTGAAATCGGTATAGTTGAGCTTGCGCAACCGCCGCGCCAAGCGAGAAGAAACCAAGGGTTTCTTGCTGCTGGACATGGCCAGCCCAAAGTGCTTGTGCGCGAAATCGGCGATGGCTTCGAAATCCTGATCAGACAGGGTGAAACCATCCGCACGAGAATCAATGGGATTGGCAATGGTCACGAGATCACCTGTTCCGGTACAGTGATGACCGCATCCAGATTGATGATCCGCACCATGGTTTCATCGTGCGAAATAATCCCTTGGATGTAGTCCATCGTGTTGCGACTATCCACCGGCGGGGTGTCCTGGATATCATCCGGGTTGATCGAGATGATCTCCGATACTGACTCTGCCAGCAGACCAACCGGCTTGCCGTGCACCGAGACAACGATCACGACGTTTCGCTCGCTCGCTTCGGTCTGCTGCAGCCCAAATCGCGCGGACAGATCGTAGATCGGGATCACCGCGCCGCGTAGGTTCATCACGCCCAAGACATCTGCGGGCGCATGAGGCAGGATCGTCACCGGAGACCAGCGACGGATTTCCCGGATCTGCGTGATTTTCAGACAGAACGCCTGACCAGCAACGGTGAAACTGACAAATTCGCTGTGCTGGGCGTGTTTGACTTCTGAATCTTCATATTTGGCTTCAGCTTGCGATTGCATTGCTTATTCTCCGCTCTGTGTCGAAAGCGGCTGCAGAAGGCGAAGCCGCAAGAATACTTTCAGGATCAAGGATCATAGCGATCTTACCGTCACCAAGAATGGTGGCAGCGGCGACGCCGGGAATATTCCCGCAAACGCCATCGAGGCTTTTGATGACCACCTGGCGTTGATCGTGAATATCGTCCACGGCCAAGGCACTGCGCTGACCAGTCTCCGTTTCTACCAGAAGATAGACGCCCGGTGGCTGATCCTGGTCGGCCTTGGACAATCCAAGCGCCCCGCCCACATCGCAAACAGGGACGAAGTTACCCCTGATCGACAGCAGCGTGCCATCGGCCCCCAGATTGTTGACCATGTCATCACTGCCGCGCATTGTTTCGACAATGGACGTGATCGGGACAACCATCGTTTGGTCGGCGACCGAAACAACCATTCCATCCATGACTGCAAGTGTCAGGGGCAGAATGATGGTGAAGACCGACCCCTTGCCCGGGGTAGAGGCAATATTGATCCGCCCGCCCAAAGCTGTGACAGCGTTTTTGACCACATCCATGCCAACACCACGCCCGGAGAGATTGGAAATCTCTTTGGCTGTGGAGAAACCAGGCAAGAACAACAGGTTGTCGATCTCGCTGTCGGTCAGGTCCGCATTCTCTGGAATGAGACCTTTGTCGATCGCGATCTGCTTCACCCGCGGGCGATTAACGCCGGCACCATCGTCCTTGATCTCGATACAGACACTACCGGACCGGTGAGACGCTGACAGACGGATCTCGCCGCTGCGGCTTTTACCCGCAGCTTCGCGATCGTCGGGCTTTTCGACACCGTGATCGACCGCGTTCCGCAAGATATGGGTCAACGGATCGGAGAGACGCTCGATGACCGTCTTGTCGACCTCGGTATTCTCACCCTCGGTGATCAGCTTAGCTGTTTTTCCAGTTGCGGCTGAGGCCTCACGAACAATCCGCGCCATACGCTGAAACAGCGGTTTGACGGGTTGCGCGCGAATAGACATGACACCTTCCTGGATATCGCGGGCAAGATTTTTAAAGCCCTCCAGTTCGGTCTCGACATCCCGCAGATCCGCAACATCAAGGTTGGCAATTTGCTGTGCCAACATCGAATGGTTGATGATCAATTCGCCGACGGCGTTGATCAGACGATCGACGCGTTCCAGGTCGACCCGCAGCGTTGGATTTGGCCCACGCTGCTCGGACTTCGCGGCCTCAGCTTTTGGCGCAGCCGCTTTCGCGGCCACCGGGGCCGCCACAGCCTCCGGTTCTGGAGCTGAGACCGGCGGTTCAAAAGGGGCAGCCACCTGATCACCGCCTTCCTCTGGAGCGGCACCAAATGCAGCCTCCAGTGCAGCCAGAGCATTGGCCTCGTCTTCTTCATCCATGTCGGATTCGATGGACAGCTCGCACAGCCCTTCGACAAACTCAAACACAGACTCGATTGCAGACTTTGGCTCTGTTGTGGTGAGCGTCAAGGCCCAGATAAGATAGCTCTCGTCGGTATCCAGAGCATCGAAACCTGGCAACTCGCTCTCGTCAAGCGTCACCTCCAGCGTGCCCAGATCAGCTAGCGTCTGGAACAGGAAGTAAGGCTCGTTACCGGTCCCGTACATGTCTTTCAATGGATGGAAACGGATCGAGTAAACCCGCTCTTTCTCCACCTCGATTGGCGACATCTCAAAGGCACCGCCCAACCCCATGGGCTGGAAAACCACCTCTTCTTCATCCTCATCGATATATTCCTCGAGAGCCGCGATGAGCACATCGTGATGGGCCTCATCGGTGCTGCCACCATCGCGCGCGGTCGAAACGAGATCAGAGAGATGATCGCTGGAGCGCAGCAACAGCTGGATCAGCTTGGTATCAAGACCAAGCCGGTTGGCCCGCACTTCGTCAAAGACGGTTTCGAATTTATGGGCAAAGGCCACCAGCTCATCCAAGCCAAATGCGCCCGCCCCCCCTTTGATCGAATGAACCGCCCGGAAGACAGCATTGACCACCTCAGGGTCATGATCGCCTCCTTCGATAGCGGTCAAACCCTCATCCATTGCTTCGAGGAGCTCTTCGCACTCCTCGAAGAATGTGTCCTGTATCGACCCGGCCATCTTAGGCTGCGGCCCCGGTGACGCGTTTCAGCGCGAAAATCAGGGATGCGTCGTCGAATGGCTTGGTGATCCATCCGGTCGCGCCGGCACCGCGGGCGCGGGCCTTCAGTTCGGGCGCGCTCTCGGTGGTCAGGACCAGGATTGGAACCTTGGAATTGATGCCTTCCCCGCGCAGCTCTTCAATGACGCCGAACCCGTCGAGGTTTGGCATGTTGATGTCGGTAATCACCACATCCGGAGCCACGTCGGCATACATGTCCACACCTTCGCGGCCATCCACCGCGCAATGGTATTCAAAACCGGCCTCTTCAAGAGCGGCGGCCAGGAGATTCCGGATCGTGCGGGAATCGTCGATTGCCAGAACTTTCGTCTTCATGCTGTTTCCTCGTCTTCAAATCGGTTGGGCTCGAGCCCCAAAAGAGTGAGCGATTTCCGGCACCCTTCAGTGATCTTAGAGACTGAGAACCCCAGCCCCTCCGATCGCCATTGCTGTTCTGCGCTCAGCAGAAGCTGCAGGCAGCGTGACGGCATGACCGCCACACTGCTGCAATCAATCTCCACTGCCTGAGTGCGCGCCCCGCGCAAGAATGAAATCAGCGGATCAAGATCCGAGAAAGCATTGGGCAGGTCCAAGATGTGTTTTTGCGTTTCCGTCGTCATGGTCAGCGATTCGCACCCCCGTATTCGGCGACAGGTTTCAAGTCGATACGGTAGGAGTAGACGCCGGGCCTTAATATTTGATTGCCGGACCGGCGCCCCGGGGCCCGGAATTAGCGAGGATTTGGCGGTAAAAACCAACTGCAATTTCGCAAAATTTTACCGGCTGCAAATCGTCTGAATTTTTCCGCCTGGCGTACCGCCACAAAAACAGCAGCAGCGTAGGGTAATATAATTATACGGACTCCGGCGGTGCCCCGGCTGTGGAGTTTTACCGGGAAATTGCCGTGAAAAACCAACCGCTCGTAAGCTCGAAATTAACTCCTAGCAGGCATCAAGAAGGGAAAGCAGAGGCCACCATCCTCTTCTTGTGCCTGTGAATGGAGTGTCCGATGAAAATTATTCCCACCTTGCGTCTGGCGTATAAGTTGCCCCTCTTCATTGTGGGGTTCGGTGTGCTGATAACGGCGGCTTTCGTCACGATCAGCTCGGTTGCGCTGCAAAATGCGGCGATAAAACACGCCGAACAACAATTCCACGCGATGACAGAGGATCGCCGTGTTGCCCTGCGTGCGCTGATGGAGGGTATCGAGGCGGATGCGTCGACCTTGGCCACCATTCCGTCGACGGCCACCGCGCTGGAGTGGTTCACGATGACCTGGGACGGGATCGAAGGTGACGCACAGAAGGTTCTGCGGAACGCCTATGTTGACGCCAACCCGAACAAAGCCGGCGAAAAACACCTCCTTAACCGGGGGGTCGGCGATTCGCCTTATCACATGCACCATGCCCGTTTTCATCCATCACTGACTGCCGTTCTGCAGAACAAGGGGTATTACGACGTCTTCTTGATCAACCCGGCAGGCGACATCGTTTATTCCGTGACGAAGGAAGCGGACTATGCCTCTAATCTGGTTGATGGCGCCTATGCCGCATCAGGTCTGGGCAAGGCATTCCGCTCGGCCATCAAGGCATCGGCGGGAACCGTGATCTTTGCCGATCTCGAAGGCTATGCGCCCAGCAACGGCGATCCGGCCGCATTTGTTGCGACTCCAGTGTTCGATGGTGCAGGAAAACTTCAGGGTGTCCTGGCGTTGCAAGTGCCCGTCGAGATGCTGACGAATATCGTAAACCCGGCAAGCGAGATGACCGAAACGCTGAATGTGTTCATCGTCGGTCAGGATATGAAAGTCCGCACCAAATCGCGCCATGACGACCATCGCAAGGTTCTTGACGAACTGGACACAGCCGAGCACCTGTCTGACGCCCTCGCTGGCAATTCAGGCTTCTATGCCAACACAACTGGTGTGACCGGCAGTGCTGTAGTCGCCTACTCTGAGCCCGTAGGCCTGCCGCAGGCCAACTGGGCGATCGTGGCCGAACAGGACCGCGCAGAGCTGTTTGCCCCCGTAAACCGCGATCGCAATCGTCTGCTGTTGATCTCGCTGGCCTGTGCCGCAGGTATGTCTGTATTCGGCTGGCTGTTTGCGCGCTCAATCACCAAGCCGATCAACCGGATCTGCGGTCGAATCGAAGAGGTTGCCTCCGGGAATCTCGAATCACCGATCCCGGAAGCGAATCAAAACGATGAAATCGGCGATATCGGCAAGCAGTTGATCAGCCTGCAGGATGATCTGAAACAGGCTCGCTCGGCGGAACTGGAGCGCGCGGAACTGCAGCGGCAACAGGAAATCGTCGTCGAACAGCTGAGCTCCGGCCTGGTGCGTCTTGCCGGTGGCGATTTCTCCCAGCCGATCAGCGATCCGTTCCCGGCGCATCACGAGAAGCTGCGGGAGAATTTCAACCGCACCGCGGAAACGCTGAGCGCCACTGTGACCCAGGTGATCGACACCGCCGAAAGCATCCGCAACGGCGCCAATGAGATCAGCCAGGCCTCCGACGACCTGTCCAACCGCACCGAAAGCCAGGCCGCCACGCTGGAAGAAACCGCCGCCGCCCTGGACGAGATGACGGCCAGCGTGAAATCCGCCGCCGAAGGCGCCCGCAGTGTCGAAAGCATCATGCAGGAAGCCAAACAGGAGGCCGAAACAAGTGGCACCGTGGTGCAGAGCGCCGTCTCCGCAATGACCGAGATCGAGCAGTCCTCGACCCATATTTCGCAGATCATCGGGGTGATTGACGACATCGCCTTCCAGACCAACCTTCTGGCGCTGAACGCCGGTGTCGAGGCCGCGCGGGCCGGCGAGGCGGGCAAGGGCTTTGCCGTGGTCGCCAGCGAGGTGCGCGCCCTGGCGCAGCGGTCCTCGGATGCGGCGATGGAGATCAAGACGCTGATCGGCGACAGCACCAAGCAGGTGGAGCGGGGCGTTGATCTGGTGGGCAAAACCGGCGACGCGCTGCAAAGCATCGTGGAGCGGGTCGGTCATATCTCGAAACTGGTTTCGGGCATCGCAACCGGTGCCAGCGAACAGTCGACCGGTCTGCATGAGATCAACACCGGCGTGACCCAGCTTGACCAGGTCACCCAGCAGAACGCCGCCATGGTCGAAGAGGCCACTGCCGCCGGGCATATGCTCAATGCCGATGCCACCAAGCTGGCCCAGCTGGTCGCCCATTTCCGGGTCGCGGCGGGCGCAGCTCAATCGCGCGGCAATACAGCCCCCATGCCAAAATCGACTGAAGGCCAGACCGGAGCGATGCAGAAGCCGCAAACCATGGCGTTTGACGAAGCTCCTGACGAGGCGCCCTCTGCCCCCAGCGCCCATGGCGACGACTGGGATATGGAGGCGGTCACACCGCAACCGGCACCGGCAGCTGCCAGCACCAATGGCAACGCGGCCAGGGACATCTGGCAGGATTTCTGATCCTGCGGAAGGCGCCCGGACCGTAGTTGGACCGGGCGCCCCTACATCTGAAACACTTCGGCCCTTGTCCGAACGCAACAAGCGGAATGAGCATTGTCACAGAGCCTATTGATCATCACCACGGACCGGCGTTTTGCGCAGACCATACAACACCACATGGAGGCCACCTATCCTGGCCTCCAAGTGCTCTTGGCCAATAATCTGATGATGGCCTATAATCAGGCGGAAGCCGGGCAACCCACATTCGCCTTTGTCGAAGATGGGTTCACCAAACTGCCCGAATTCGAAATGATGCTGGCCCTGTTCTCTGCGCTGGATATCCGTTGGGTATCTGTGATGGACAGCCAGACATCGACGCCGGCGCGCAGCTCATCCCCTCTGCTCGATGTGGGTGCCGGGATCTTCGAACTCACAAAATCCGACAATCCGCGTGATTTTGCCCGCTACTTCGACATGATGGTCAAGGCCCCGCGACGGGATCAGGCCTCTCCCATGCAAAAGGGCACTGCCGCTGCCGCAGGCCCCGGCAGCGACAAGATCATCCTCATCGGTTCATCCACCGGCGGTGTCGAAGCCCTGCGCAGCGTATTGGTCGGATTTCCCCTGAACTGTCCGCCAACATTGATTGTTCAGCACACCGGCAAGAATTTTGGGCGCGGGCTGGTCTCGCTTCTGGATCGCATCTGTCCGGCAAAGGTGCTGTCTGCGGATGACAATATGAACTTGTCGCCCGGCCATGTATATGTGGCCGCAGGGCAGCCCCGCCACATGGGGCTCACCCCTCGCAAACCCTATCGCACACGCTTCAAGGAAGGCCCGCCGATTTCGGGTCACATGCCGTCGGTTGATGCGCTTTTTATGTCTGCAGTCCCGATGGCAAAGAGCGTTGTTGCGACAATCTTAACCGGTATGGGCCAAGATGGGGCGCAAGGGCTGCTTGAACTGCGCAAAGCTGGGGCGAAAACCTTTGCTCAGGACGAAAAAAGCAGCGTCGTCTACGGGATGCCACGTGTCGCCTGGGAAATGGGCGCCGCGCAGCAACAGGTCTCGCTTGCGCGAATGGCCGGAACATTGATTCAGGCTTGCAAGACCTGACAGATAACTGGGAAGGAAATCACCTTGAGCGTATTTGCTAACTCCACCACGGTGACCGTCCTACAGGGCGAGTATCGCGTATCGACATCACCAACCGTGGTCTTCTCTACCGTGCTTGGGTCCTGTATCGCGGCATGTATCTACGATGACCAAGTGGGCGTCGGCGGCATGAACCATTTCCTGCTGGCCTCCTCGACGGCCAGCGATAGCGTCAATGCCCGCTATGGGATCCACGCGATGGAACTGCTGATCAACGGCATCATGAAAAAGGGCGCTCGCCGCGAAAACCTGAAGGCAAAGGTCTTTGGCGGCGCCAAGATGTCGGCCAACCTCTCCGATATCGGGGCCTCAAATGCGGATTTTGTCCAGCGCTTTCTGAGGGATGAGGGCATCGCTGTTGTCTCCTCCAGCGTCGGTGGAACCTCGGCACGACGGGTCCGCTTCCACGCTGTTTCGGGTGCTGCACAGCAGACACAGGTGAAGGATGATCGGCGTCTGGGCGAACAGGAACGGGTCGCGGCACGTCCGGCACCGGCTGCCAAGCCTGCGGCAGATGTTGGCGCAGTGACGCTGTTCTAAGGCAGAAAGGGACGGGCAACACGCCTGTGTCCCGTGTCCGCAATCGCCAGAAATTTCAGGAAGGGTCCGCTAGTTTCGGGCCCTTCTTTCTGGTCATGGGTTGAGGCTTTACCAACCCTCTTGCGCCTTGCAGCCTGCCCGGATGAGCCGCTATGATCCAATGTGTCATCCGACGACAGGATCTACCGTGCAACACAACCAGCAGTTCACCCTGCCCAAGGGTCTGGGATCGTGGATAATTCGGTGCGTTGCTTGCCTTGCCCTTGCCCTCACCTTCGTGCTGCCCCGGGCAGCATTGGCCGATCGGTTGACCATCTTTGGCGCAGCCAGTCTCAAAACCGCGTTGGAGCAGATATCGCAGGTCTATGAGGAGCAAACCGGCATCGCCGTTGATCTGTCCCTGGCCGGGTCCTCCCTTCTGGCCCGGCAGCTGCAATATAGTGCACCGGCGGATGTCTTCATTTCTGCCAACGCAGCCTGGATGGACTGGGCCCAGAGCCAAGACCTGATTGCTGCGGATACCCGGTTCGATCTGCTCGGCAACTCTCTGCTCCTGATTGCACCCGCCGCCGCACAACAAAAGAGTGACGCGCTGTCACTGAACGACGGGTCAGGGCTTCTGGAACAGGTCCAGGATCGCCCGCTGGCGATGGCGTTGGTTGATGCGGTGCCAGCAGGCATCTACGGCAAATCCGCGCTGCAGCACCTCGGGCTCTGGGATCAATTGCACCCACATATTGCCCAGACAGACAATGTTCGGGCAGCCCTGGCGCTTGTCCGCCGTGGAGCGGCCGGGCTTGGCATCGTCTACGGCTCCGACATTGTCGGAGTGAGCGACGTTACCGTCGTTGACCGGTTCCCGGCAGACAGCCACGGGCCGATAGTCTACCCTGCCGCGGCAACCCACAATGGGCAGAAGGCCATGGATTTCCTCAACTTCTTAAGCAGCCCGATTGCGAAAGACATCTTTGTCGGGCAAGGTTTCACCGTTCTAGTGGAGTGATCCTTCGACATGCAGTGGCTTGGTCCCGAGGAATGGCAGGCGGTCGCCCTGTCCTTGAAAGTGTCGTTCTGGGCAACCCTGCTGTCGCTTCCTCTGGGGCTGATGGTGGCGCTGGCGCTGGCGCGCGGGCAGTTTCGGGGCAAGGCCCTGCTGAACGGGGTGGTCCATCTGCCTCTGATCCTGCCACCGGTGGTGACCGGCTACATTCTGTTGATTGTGTTCAGCGGCCCCAGCCCGGTCGGCACGGCCTTGAATGCGGTCGGGATCACATTTGCCTTTCGCTGGACCGGCGCTGCGCTCGCCGCCGCGATCATGGGATTCCCGCTGATGGTGCGCGCCATGCGCCTTTCGCTGGAGGCCGTAGATCCAAGATTGGAACAGGCCGCTGCAACGCTTGGCGCATCGCGGTTCTGGGTTTTCGTGACCATCACGCTGCCCCTGATCCTGCCCGGCGTGCTTGCGGGTGCTGTGCTTGGCTTTGCCAAGGCGATGGGCGAGTTTGGAGCAACGATCACCTTCGTCTCCAACATCCCCGGCCAGACGCGGACCATTCCCTCGGCGATCTACGCCTTCCTGCAGGTTCCTGGCGGTGAAAATGCCGCGCTGCGTCTGGTGATCGTCTCCGTTGTCATCGCCATGGCAGCTTTGCTGGCCTCCGAATGGCTGGCGCGACGGGTGGCAAAACGTGTGCGGGGCGCCACATGCTAGAGGTCAAGCTCACCCATCAACTGGGGCAACTTGCCGTTGATGTCGATTTTGCAGCGCCGGCCGGGGTGACCGTCCTGTTTGGCCGCTCAGGCGCCGGGAAAACCACCGTCACCAACGCGGTCGCAGGTCTTTTGAAACCGGCCACTGGCAAGATCCGCGTAAAGGATCGCATTGTTCTGGACACCGGTGCCGACATCAACATCCCGCCTCATCGGCGCCGCATCGGTTATATCTTTCAGGATGCCCGGCTCTTCCCGCATATGACGGTGGCAAAAAACCTCTCTTACGGTCAACGGTTTATCGGCAAGAACCGTAAGGCAGCGCCATTTGACACCGTGGTTGACATGCTAGGGCTGGGCGGGCTGCTGAAACGCCACCCGACACATCTCTCCGGGGGCGAGAAACAGCGCGTGGCCATCGGCCGTGCATTGCTGGCCGCACCGGACATGATACTGGCAGATGAGCCTCTTGCCGCGTTGGACGAGGCGCGAAAGGCAGAGATCCTGCCCTATCTTGAGCGGCTGCGCGACGAATTCTCGGTGCCGATACTCTATGTGACTCATTCCGTTGCCGAGGTTGCCCGCCTGGCAACGACAGTGGTCGCCCTGCAGGATGGAAAATGCAGTCGCGTTGGTCCTGCCGATGTTGTCCTCGCTGATCCGGCCATCATGCCGACCGGCGTGCGCGGCGCGGGCGCTATCCTTCAGGCCGTCGTTGAGCAGCACCATCCAGATGGGCTGAGCCAACTGAATGCCGGTGGCATTGCGCTGTTCCTGCCGCAGGTGCCACATCCGCCGGGTCAAACCGTGCGTGTGCGAATATCGGCACACGAGGTGATCCTCTCGCGTGAGCGCCCCATCGGCCTGTCTGCGCTGAACATTCTTCCGGGTCGGATCACCGCCCTGCGCAGCGGCGGGGGACCGGGTATTATGATATCATTGCAGACGCCCGCCGGCGCCCTGTTGGCGCGGGTCACCCGACGATCTGCCGTTGCGCTGAACCTCGCGGTTGGGACACAGTGCCATGCTATCGTTAAATCCGTGTCCGTCGCACCCGAGGACGTGGGCGGTGCGCACAGGGGCAAACATATGCCGAATGAAATCTCACGGTAAACCGTGTGCGCTCTGCTGATTTCTCTCGGCAGAGGCCAGTCGCTGCGATATGCCCGAAGGGTGACAGGCCATCAGCAAACGGTGTCCGACACCCGTCACGCCAAGGAGGGAGGCGCAAATGCAACACCAGACAATCGAGACGACGTCTCCCGAGGTCGAAGGCCGTCGGTCATGACGCACGAGCCGGGTCGCAGCCTCTGGCAGGAAACCACCCGCGAGGTGCTCTCGGCCCCCGTTTTGACCGGCGAGGTTTCGGCCGATCTCGTTGTCATCGGCGGCGGCTACACCGGATGCTCCGCCGCTTTGCGCGCGGCAGAGATGGGTGCTGATGTCTGCCTGCTGGAGGCCGATAGCTTTGGCGCAGGCGGATCCGGGCGGAATGTCGGGCTGGTCAACGCCGGTCTCTGGCTGCCGCCAGAAGAGATCAACGCCGCACTGGGACATGTGGCTGGCGCGCGGCTTTCGGAGCTGCTGGCAGCAGCGCCCGCAGCTGTCTTTGATCTGATCAAGACCCATCAGATCGACTGTGAACCGGTCCGTAGTGGAACATTGCATTGCGCCCATGCGCCCTCTGGGTTGAAGGATCTTCACAATCGCCACCGGCAGCTGGCTGCGATTGGCGCTCCGGTCAGGTTGCTGTCGCGCAGCGAAGCAATTGCTCGGGTCGGCAGCGACGCGGTCCATGGCGCGTTGTTCGACCCCCGTGCCGGCACGATTCAACCGCTGGCCTATGCCATCGGATTGGCCCGCGCCGCGATGGCCCAGGGGGCCCGTCTGCACGCCCAGTCTCCGGTCGTGTCTCTTGACCGTCACGCCACTGGCTGGCTCGTCGCGACGCCCGGTGGCACGGTGCGCGCCAGACATCTGATCATGGCGACCAATGCCTATCCGCAACCCATCGCGGGCTACGCAGCACCGGCGTCTATTCCGGTCAGCTATTTTCAGGCGGCAACAGCGCCGCTGCCCGATGATTTGGCCAACGAGATCCTGCCGCAGGGCGAAGGCTGCTGGGACACGGGTCTGATCATGTCTTCCTGGCGCCGCGACCGTGCGGGGAGGCTGATCATCGGCGGCATGGGGGAACTCTCACACCCAGCCGGCCGTGTGCACAGCAACTGGTTGCGGCGCAAACTGGCGGGCATGTTCCCTGCTCTTGCAGACTACCCGCTCGAGACGCAATGGGCAGGCAGAATCGCCATGACAACGGAGCACATCCCCAAGATTATAGATCTTGGTCAAGGGTTTGCCTGTTTTGGATATTCGGGCCGGGGCATCGGTCCCGGCACGCTCTTTGGCAGACGCATGGCAGACGCGCTGATTGGTGAAGACCCATCCCAGCTGCCAGTCCCATTGAGCCACCATCACCGGTTGCCCTTCGCAGGTTTGCGTGGCGCCTATTACGAAACAGGGGCCACGCTGATCCATCTGTTGGCCGAACGCTCGGGCTCAAGATCGCCAGCTGTTGATCAATAGCAGCTGGCGATGGCCGCCCCGACAGATGTCAGAAGCTTCGGATAGAAATCCGGGCCAAGATCCAGCGTTACACCCAGTGGATCAACAACAGCTGTGCGCGCCTCCGTACCGTCCAGAACCGTCGCGACCAGGCCCGGGTTAAACTGCGGCTCTGACAGCACACATTGCACTTTCATCTCTTGGACCGTCGCGCGAATCTCCGCGATCCGCGCCGGGCTTGGATCAGAGGCATCGCTGAGCGAGATCGCACCGGCGGCCTGAACACCGAACCCGGTTTCAAAATACTGATAAGCATCGTGAAAAACCACAAACGGCTTGCCCGCAACCGGGGTCAGTTTGGCGGAGATTTCAGCGGTCGCCGCCGCAATTTCAGCCTGCCCCTCTGCGGCGTTCCGCAGGTATAGCGCTTCATTGTCGGGATCGGCGTCAGCCAGGGCCTCGGCGATGACCTGCAACCAGGCGCTGCCGTTCTCCGCCATCAACCAGGCATGCGGATCCAGGCTTCCCGGCTCGTGCCTGTGGCCGTGATCGTCGTGCCCCTCCTCATCGTGATGGGCATCATTGTGGTCATCCCCATGCCCCTCATGATGGTCATCGGAGTGTTCTTCTGCGTGCTCATCGTGATCACCGCGCCCGAACTGAACTGTGTCACGCACCGTCAGCTGCCGCGTTGTGTCAGCCTCAAGCAGGGAGATAACCGTGGCGTCAGAGGCCAGCGTCGCGATAGGCCCCTCCAACCATGGGGTCAGCCTCGGGCCAACCCAGAACACCAGATTCGCCTGATCCAATGCCCGCGCTTCGGAGGGGCGCATCGCGTGGCTATGCGGCGAAGCGCCAGGCGGCACCACAAGCTCAGGGGCGCCAACCCCCTGCATCACCCGCGAGACGAGGCCATGGACTGGCGTGATATCAGCCGCGACCGTCGGAACCTCGGCTAGAGCTGTCGTCGCTGTGGTACAGACAGTTGCGGCAATTGCAAGATAGCGGAGATGTCCCATGATGGCCTCATGTAATTGTATAACATTACGGCAGTTGATAAACGTCATAACATAACATATCAACCCCGAAAGAGAGACCGCCCAACGGAGCCTCAGATGGACCCCATCGGATTTCATGCGCACGACCACAGCCATTGCATAAACGACGGTATCGCCGTTGCAGATGCCCATTGCCGTGCACATGGCCTGCAATTCACCCCGGTACGCCGCCGCGTGCTGGAAATCCTGCTCCAGGCCCATCGCGCCATGGGCGCCTATGATCTGCTCGACATCCTGCGCGACGAAGGGCTTGGATCACAGCCACCAATCGCCTATCGCGCCTTGGATTTTCTGGTGAAGAACGGCTTTGTGCACAAGATCGAACGACTCAACGCCTTTGTGGCCTGTAGCCATCCCGGCGACGATCACGCGCCGGTCTTCATGATCTGCCGCACCTGCAACGCGGTTGCCGAAGCCCCCTCGCAAACCACCAACGGTCGTCTGGGAACTGCCGCCCGCGAGGCAGGATTCCTGATCGAACGGACGGTGATGGAGGCCGAGGGCCTGTGCCCCAAATGCCAGCAGGACGACGCGCAATGACACTGGTCAATCTGGACGGCGTCACCGTACGCCACAATGCCAACCCCGTGCTGCACAACGTCGACTTTGCCATTAACCCCGGAGAGATTGTCACGATCGTCGGCCCCAATGGCTCCGGCAAATCGACCTTTTTGCGCACCATCATTGGCGCGCTGAGTCCCACCCGTGGCACCGTGTCAAAGGCGCCGGGACTTCGGATCGGCTATGTGCCGCAAAAACTGCATATCGACCCGACGCTCCCGCTGACAGTGCGCCGCTTCCTGAGCCTGCCCAGCCCCGTGACCGACGCCGCAGCACGAACAGCGCTAGAGCAAGCGGGCGCCGGGCAGCTGATGAAACGCCAGATGACCGGTCTTTCGGGAGGTCAGTTCCAGCGAGTTCTGCTGGCGCGCGCCCTGCTGTGCGATCCACAGCTGTTGATCCTTGATGAGGCCACGCAGGGGCTGGACCAGCCCGGATCAGCCGCCTTCTACCAGCAGATTGAACAGCTGCGCCGCGATCTGGGCTGCGCCATTCTGATGGTCAGTCACGAATTGCACGTGGTTATGGCCGCGTCGGACCGGGTGATTTGCCTCAACGGTCATATCTGTTGCGAAGGCGCGCCTGCGCATGTCGCCTCCGCCCCGGAATACCGGGCGCTGTTCGGCACCGGGACCCAAGGCGCTCTGGCGCTATACCGGCACGAACACAATCATTCCCATGATCACAGCTGCGGTCATGATCACGCGCATGACCCGCAACCTGCAACGCCCGATCTGGTGAGACAACAGTCATGACAATCTTCGACAGCTTTCTGATCCGCGCCGCTTTTGCAGGCGTCGGTGTTGCCCTTGCGGCGGCCCCTTTGGGCTGTTTCGTGGTCTGGCGACGGATGGCGTATTTTGGTGATGCCACGGCCCACGCCTCCATCCTCGGCATCGCAATTGCGCTCAGCTTCGACACGTCGATTTTTGTCGGCGTCCTTGCCATGGCCCTGATCATGGCGACGGTTGTCTCAACCCTCAGCGGTCGGGGCTATGCCGTTGACACGCTGCTCGGGGTGCTCGCTCATTCATCGCTGGCATTTGGTCTTGTGGCCGTCTCTTTCCTGCATGGTGTACGGCTGGATCTGATGGCCTATCTCTTCGGCGATATCCTTGCGGTCAATGGTCAGGATCTCATGATCATCTGGGGCGGCGCAATCCTTGTTGTGGCCCTGTTGTGGTGGCGTTGGTCCGCCCTGCTGACCGCGACCTTGAACCCGGATCTGGCCTACGCCGCAGGCATTGATCCGCGCCGCGAACAACTGGTGCTGACCCTGGCGCTGGCGGTTGTGGTCGCCGTAGCGATCAAGGTTGTCGGCGTTCTGCTTATTGCAGCCATGCTGATCATCCCGGCCGCCACCGCGCGCCCGTTTGCCGCGACACCGGAACGCATGACGGTGATTGCAGCCATCACGGGCGCGATCTCGGCGTTGGGCGGATTGCAACTGGCGTTCATGTTCGACACGCCCACCGGGCCGACAATTGTCTGCCTCGCCGCGAGCCTGTTTGCCCTGTCGAGCCTCAAGCAGCTCTTCAGCCGAGCCTGAGGCAACACCGCAGCACCAGGAATATGCGCCAGGAAACCCTCATCAGCAAACACCGCAGGCCGGATCAGCAATCGGTCGCCGTCAACCAGGGGGTTATTGCCTGATCGCGGCGGTTCTGTCGGCTGGCGCCCGGTGCCATCAGGTGGCGTCAGGTTCCGGTCTTCAGCAACGGGCCGCATTCCACCCATTTGCTTACCGCTCCAAGCAGGGCCTTCTTGTTGATCGGTTTGCTCAGGAAGTCATCCATGCCTGCGGCAAGGCATTCCTCGCGGTGGGACTGCAGGGCATTTGCCGTCAACGCGACGACCGGACAGCGGCGCATCCCCTGCTCTCGTTCGAGCTGACGGATTTCAGCCGTCGCATCTATCCCGTCTTTGACCGGCATCATCATATCCATCAGCACGATATCCGGCTGGTGTTCCGCAAACATGGTCACCGCCTCCTCACCATTCGCGGCGATCAAGACTTCGATGGGAGCCGCCTTCAACATGCGTGATACGACGAGCTGGTTGGTTCGATTGTCCTCCGCCAGCAGCAGTTTCACCTGCGGTATGGCCTCCATATCATCCGCGACCGGTGGCTGAACCGTGTCCTGAGGTGCATCGGCGGGTATCTCGAGCACCCGACTCATAACCGACTGGAGTTGCGCTGCACGCAGTGGCTTCAGCGCAACTTCGCAGCGACCCAGATGTTCGCGTGCGGCCCGGTCCAGCGTATTTTCAACCGAGGACAGGATAACGATCGGCAGATCGCGATATTCCGGGATATCTCGGATCCGCTCTGCCAACTCTTTCCCATCCATCCCGGGCATCTGGAAATCTTGAAGAATGACGTCGAAACGCACACCGTCGTGACGTGCATCCAGCAGAATCTCCAGCGCCTGATGGGCCGATCCGGCGGCGATGCTTTTCACCCCCCAGGTCGCCAACCGCTCAGTCAGAATAATCCTGTTGAGTTCCAGATCATCAACAACCAGTGCCCGCAGCCCCTTGAAATCCCGCTCATCCTGAGCAGGCTTCGGCTGGTTGGGCCGGATCCGCAGTGGCAGCTCAATGGTGAACACCGAGCCCTTGCCCAGTTCCGACCGTACAGAGATCCGCCCGCCCATCAGCGCAAGCAAGCGCGTGGATATCGCAAGGCCCAGTCCGGTGCCCTCATAATTGCGGGTCGCGGCTCCGTCGGCCTGCTCAAAGGCATTGAAAATCAGGTCCAGCCGGTCCTCCGGTATGCCGGTGCCGGTATCGGTGACCGAAATACGCAGATCCGTGTAGCCATCCTCAGACTCGCCTGAGACCTCGATATAGACATAGCCGCTGCCGGTGAACTTCACCGCGTTACCCGCCACATTGGTCAGGATCTGGCGGATACGACCAACGTCGCCGTCGTAACATTCCGGCAGGTTCGGATCATAGCGAAGTGTCACCTCGACATTCTTCTCCGCGGCTTTGGGCGACAACAGTGTCACGACGTCCTCAATTGCGGTCTGCAAGTTAAAGGGCGCGCGGTCCAGCTCCATCTTGCCCGCCTCGATCTTCGAAAAATTCAGAATGTCGTTGATGATCGTCAGCAGCGCCGAGCCAGACTTGGCAATCGTCTCGGCATACATGGTCTGGTCTTCGTCCAGATC
This sequence comes from Phaeobacter sp. A36a-5a, assembly GCF_037911135.1. Taxonomy (NCBI): domain Bacteria; kingdom Pseudomonadati; phylum Pseudomonadota; class Alphaproteobacteria; order Rhodobacterales; family Roseobacteraceae; genus Phaeobacter; species Phaeobacter bryozoorum. Next base: position 208,473 of record NZ_JBBLYU010000005.1, read on the forward strand.
CGTCTCCAGGATCAGTTCCGCCATGCCGATGACGCCATTCATCGGAGTGCGGATTTCATGGGACATATTGGCCAGGAATTCGGATTTGGCCCGGTTGGCGATATCAGCCGATTTCCGCGCCTCATCCAATGCGTACTCACGCTCGTCCCGCTCTTCAAAGGTATCCTCAAGCACACCGACAGAGAAATCCAAGGCCCGAAACTCGCGCGAGGCAAACCAGGGCAGCCGGGCCTGCCGGTTCGACAAACCGGCGATCGCATCCGACATGCGCTGGTGAATGATCTGCAATGGGCGCAATGCCAGCACGCTCACCAGTATCAGCACCAGAATGGACAGCACTGCCACGGCCACCACCGTCCACATGATGGTCTGGCTGACCTTGTGCTGAACCATTGCCTGCCCCTCACGGGTAGACCAGTGAACAACCATATTGCCAAAATCGAACCCGTCGAGCGTGATCGGGCGGTCATACATCACAAAGTCATCCGGCCCCACCTGATCCGTACGGCCCGCCTCCGCGATCGGAGTACCCGCGCTATCCTGGATCTGGATCTTCAGGAGTTTGGGATTGCGGGTAATCGCCTCGGTCAATCCGGTTTCCAGCACCGGCACATCTTCGACGATGATCGATTCAAGCATCAGCCCGCTCAGCAACGAGATGGTCAGCTCAGCCTGCTCTTTCAATTGGTCCTGCAGGTTGCGGGTCTCGTAGCGGCGCGCAACATCGCCGATCGCCACCGCCACCAGCAGGGCAGCCAGCGACAATGACAAGACGATCTGAAAGAGTATGCCCGTACGTTTCATGGGAGACCTCGGTGACGACGCTAAAATGCCTGGCTCTGCTCCATCGCATCGCGGATCAGGTCGTAGTCGGAGTCGGCCCCCTGAAGAAAGCCGTTTTTGGACACTCGGCGCACGATCTCTTCATTTTCTGACGACAGCATGATCTCCCGCATGGCCAGCAGCACCTCCTCCGAGAGGGTCGAGGATGCAAGCCAGGGTTTTGTCACATTATCAAAGCTCGCCAAGATCCGAATCGGCACCCCTTTGGCGATCAGTTTCTTGTAGGTGCTCTCTTTCAGGGCACCTGCCGTGAATTTTCCGGCGCCAACCGCCTCCCCCACCAGATCGTGGCGGCCGAGGTACTCATAGGTATGCAGATCACCGCTGTCGATCCCGGCCTCAAGCAGCTGGCTTTGGGCGAGGTAGCGCCCGATCGTCGACAGCTCATCCCCGAAGGCAAAGCTGAGCCCTGCAAGATCCGACAGGTGAGTGATGGTGCTGTCGCGATGCACGACGATCACACCCTTAAAACGCTTGCGCCCCTTCTTGGATTCCATGGCAACGATCCTGATGTCGGGGTTCTGTTTCATCACATGCACATAAGAGGCCGGACCGAAACGCGCGAAATCCACCTCGCCATTGGCGAGTTGGTCGATACCCTCTTGATATTCCTTGGCAACTGTCATCCGAATGACAACTTTTTCGCCCAGCACCTCGCCCAGACGGTTCGACAGGAACGTCAGGAAGGGGCGGTATTTCTTAACCGTTACCGTCGGTTTATCCGCGGCATAGGTCCCAAACGTCAGGGTTATTTCGGCGCGTGCTGTCATCGGCGCCAGCAGCGCCATCAGACAGACACAGAATACCAACCACAGGCGGCCCATGCCGGCTGGCTTATTATGATGTTTCGAAGCGGTTTGCATCATCGTCTCCAGTCTGAATCCAGGCGCTGCCCGATCGGTGGTCTCGCGCATCTGTTTACCCTGAATAGTGAGAAAATTTGGTTAAGTGGCCCTGAAATAGTATAAATAATTTTACGGCTCGCCTCAGAGCGTGGCATGAATATTAACGTTTCAGTAACGATTTCAGCGCTCTTTTATAAAATTCATCATAAATTTGAAGATCGGGCAGAAGCCCGGCAGGACCTCCCGTGATCAAAAACCACATAATTTCCCGCAGACCCGTTCCCCGCCTATTGCTTGCGGCCGCCCTTTTTTCCGGCTTCGCCCCCGCTGCTGCCTGGGCCATTCCCTCACCGGAACTGGTGATCGGATCGGTATCATCCCTGTCGCAGGTGCTGGCCGTGGCGATCGCGATGATGTCGGGTCTCGGCGCGGTGGTTGCGGCGAAGCTTGGTCTGAAGCCGAAGAGCACTGCGGTGGCAACACGTTATCCGGTCCGATTGATCACCGGTCTGGTGCTGGCGGCGCTGACACTGGCCCTTATGAATTACTGGCAGTTCAGCAGCCAGCGGGTGGCGGAGCAGGCGCGCCTGCAGGCAACCCTCATGCGGCCGGCGCAGTTTGACGGAACCAAGATCAAGGACGCGGCGCTGAAAGAGACAAGTTTTTCGCGCCAGTCAGATCATCCGCTTGCGATGTCGACAGCCGACGCCGCCGCCGCGTTGGAGGATGGCAACACATTGTTCTACGACATCCGCGAAACCGGCGAAAATGCCATGGGCACCCTGCCCGGCGCGACCCATATCCGTTTTCCGGACTTCGTCGAGAGCCAGCCGGTCAAACCCGGCCAGAAGGTCGTGCTGTTCTGCCATAACGGCAACCGCAGCTCGGAAACCTGCGCCAAGCTGGCGGCGATGGGCATCGACTGCAGCTTCATCGCCGGCGGAATCGAGAAATGGATTGTCGAAGGGCGCGCGTTCTCTGACAAGGACGTGAAATCCCTCTCTGACCTGCGTGCCATTCCGGAATATCCCGGTCGTGATGTGCTGCTCAGCACTGCGGATTTCACCGAGTTGATGAACACCGAGGACCTGCAGATCGTCGATACCCGCTACCCCGGGGATTTTGAGGCGGGCCACCTTCCCGGCGCGGTGAACATTCCGATCCGCAAGATGACAACCGCCGATCTGATGCAGCGCATCAGTGAACTTGATCCGACCAAACCAACGCTGGCGGCCTGCTACGACCGTCGCAGCTGTTTCATGAGCCAGGTTTTGGGGCTGGAGCTGTCGCAGAAGGGGTTCGATTTCCGTGGCCGCTACACCCTGCCATGGGAGTATTTTGTCGCCCCCAAGCCGAAGCCTCATGTGCAGGCCTGGCTTGCCGATCAGCAAAGCGGCCTCTGGGACAAGGCGATCTCGGCGCTGGCCGCCGCGCTGCTCTGGGTGCATGAGCGCAGCCATATCCTGCTGGGTCTGCTCGCCCTCTCCCTGATCACCCGGATCATGATCCTGCCAGTGGCGTTGAAATCTGAACGCGACCAGATCACCACCAGTGAGACCGCCGATGAGATGAAGGCGCTGAAGGAAGAACTGGCCCATGACCCGGTGCGCAAGGCGCGCGCGGTGCAGGCGTTCTACAAGGACAAGGGCCTGACGCCGATGAAGAACCTCACCGCGCTGCTGTTCCTGCCGGTGATGATGCTGGGCGTCTCCGCCGCGCAAGAGGCCAGCGTCAGCCTTCAGACCCCGTTCCTGTGGATGGCGGATCTCGGAGCGCCCGATCCTCTGTTCATCATGCCGGTGCTGTTCTGCGCGCTCGCCGCCGTCTATCTGCTCTGGGCCGTGGCCAAGACCCCGCGCCAGAAAACCCTGTGGATGGTGCTGGGCATGCCTGCGCTATTTGCCATGGTGTTCAGCCTCTCGGGCGCCGCCAATGCCTATCTCTGCTTCAGCCTGACGCTCTTGCTGATGCAGCGCGCCTATGTCACCGGCATGCACCGCAAACTGGCTGAGGCGCTGTCGCTGCGCGCCCACAAGCGCCGCCTCGCCAAACTGCCGCGCGGTGTGATCCCAATGGGCTACACCGAGGAGCTGGAGCACGCCGGCAATAAGGCGCTGCGCCTGTCCATTCTCAAAAACGCAGGGCTACCGGTGCCGGGCGGCGTAGTCTTGCGCTCCGATGCAATTCACGATTATCGCGAGATGCCCGACGCCCGAAAAGACGCATATGCCGCATATGTTTATCGGCTGGCTGGCGGCAAGCCGGTCGCCGTGCGCTCCTCGGCCAGCAACGAAGATGGCGCTGACCAGAGTTTTGCTGGAGTGTTCGAATCCGTGCTGGACGTCACCGCGGAGACCATGCGCGCCGCCTTGGATGAAGTTGTGACCAGCTTCTCGTCCGAGCGCGCCGCCAGCTATTCGGGCGAGGGCGACAGCACCGATCAGGGCAACATTGTAGTGCAGGAGATGGTGCAGGCAGACTACGCCGGCGTTCTCTTCACCCAGGATCCGATGGCCCCCGGCATGTGCATGATCGAATGGGTCGAAGGCTGCGGCGAGGATCTGGTCTCTGGCCGCGTCACCCCGACGTCCTTGCGCTTTGGCCGCTATTCGGGCTTGCCTGCGGCGGAAGATCAGGACCAGACGCTGGACATGGCGCCGCTGCTGGCGCTTGGCCGCCAGATCGAGGAGACCTTTGGCTGCCCGCAGGATGTGGAATGGGCCTATGCAAACGGCCAGTTCCAGATCGTGCAAAGCCGCGACATTACCACCCTGTCGCTTGGAACCGAAGCTGAGCGGATCCGGCTTCAGGAATGGCGCGATCTGCTGGACCATTACGCCGGGGTGGATCCGGATAAGCCGCTGCTGGAACAGGATGAGATGTCCGAAGTGCTGCCGCGCCCAACCCCGCTGTCTTTCTCGCTGATGGGCAGCCTCTGGGCGCCGGGCGGCAGCGTCGATCTGGCCTGCCGCGCCTTGAGCGTCCCCTATAACCTGCCGGAAGGCCGGGCGGGTCATCTGGTGAACCTCTTTGGCAAGACCTACGTCGATGTCGGCCTAAAAGAGCAGATGACGCTGAAACTGACCGCCGCCAAGGCCAAGCAGCTGCGCAGGCAGGCCCGCCCGATGATCACCCACATGCGCGAGGAGGTGCTGCCCCAGCTCACCGATCAGCTGGCGTTCTGGCAGGCTGTGGACTACACCGCCCTGCCCCGCCAGAAACAGCTCGAGGCAATTGCGACCCTGCGCGATCTCTTTGTCACCGACATCTATGTCGAGGCGGAGAAGGTGAATATTGTCGCAGGCTTTACCATGGGCGAAGCCAGCGCCGCCGCCGCAGGCGATCCGGCCCTGCGCGCCCATCTGATGCACGCCGAACTGCCCCACGCCCCGTCCAGCCTGCTGGCCTCCTGTATCGGTGCCAATGCAGAAACCCATGCGCAGTTGCTAATGGGGCATCGCTCGATCTTTGATTACGAACTGTCGGCACCCCGCTATAGCGAAGCACCCGGCCTGCTGGCCTCCCTGCTCGACAGTTCGGTTGAGCCGATCAGCGGCACCGTGGCCACTCCGGCAAACCTGCCGGAAGATCTGCGCGACACGCTAGAGCTTGCGATCGCCTATCAGGACCTCAAGGAACAGGCCAAACACGAGGCACTGCGGGTTCTGGCGGAGCTGCGCCGGGCGTTGCTGGCCCTGGGGATCGACACCGAGCTGGAGGATCTGATCTTCTACCTGACCATGGAAGAGATCATGACCGGCGACTGGACCCGACCTGAGCTGCTGAAAGACCGCGCCGCCAGCCGCAAACACGTCGAAGATCTGCGCAAGGCCTCGGCGCCAACCGATGTCAGCCTCACCCTGCGTGACTGCGAGCTGCTCTCGCTCGGCGTGCAGGCAGGGTCCGCTGATGGGCATCTGGGCGGCACCTGTGTCGCCGGCAGCGGCACCGTGGAGGCCCGCGTATTCTGGGTTGAAGACGAAACCGCCATCGGCCCGGAGGTCTTTGACGGGTTTCAGGACGGCGACATCCTGGCATGTCGCATGATCAACCCGGCCTGGCTTCCTTATGTCCAGCGCTCCGGCGCTGTCCTCAGCGAGGTGGGCGGCTGGCTTAGCCATATGGCGATTGTCGCGCGGGAAAAGAACATCCTGATGCTGGTGGCCTGCAAAGGGCTCGACCAGCTGTCCCATGGTGAGCTGATCATGGTTGGCGAGGACGGCTCGATCACCCCGAGCGAGACGCCGGATCTGCAACAGGTCTCGGCCTGATCCACCATCCGTTTTTGCCCCTGCCTGACCCTTCCGGTCTCAAAGGCAGGGGAAGAACATATGTTCCATCTTGCATCTTTTCGCGCAAACGGTCTGAACTGGGGCCATGGACCCGCATCTTGATCCCCGACAGACCCATCGCCTGCTCGACCAGCTGAAGACCGAAATCGACAGCCTGCCACCCGCCCTCTCGGCGGCGGCGAAATACATCATCGACACCCCCGGCGACTTTGGTCTTGATCCGATCCGTGTCTCGGCGACCAAGGCAGGGGTCAGCGCGAATTCTCTGGTGCGATTGGCCGCACATCTTGGATTCGACAGTTTCGAGGCGTTGCGCGCCCCCTTTCGGGCCGCGCTGACAACCGAGCGTGAGGGCGGATTGGGCCTTGGCTGGCTCGATCGGCTGGAACAGGCCCCCGAAACCACCCGCCATGGCCGCATCGCCCGCAATGAGGTGAACATCGTCGCCCGCTCGCTGCGCCTGATGACCCCCGGGCACACTGCGGCCATCGTTGCGGCGCTGACCTCGGCGCGACGATGCTATGTTACTGCAACCCGCGCCAGTTACGCATTGGCCTATTACTTCCACTACGTCGGACGAATGGCCTTGCCGGGGCTTGATCTGGTGCCCCGCCACATGGGCACCGCCGTGGACGAGCTGATGGATATCGGCGCCGGGGACTGCCTGATTGCCATGACCTTCGCGCCATATTCATCGGAGACGCTGCAGGCGCTGAGACAGGCCCGCAACAAAGGCGCGACGCTGATCCTCATCTCAGATAGCGAGGTAATCGCGCCCGGATTGCAGCCCGACCACCTGCTGCTGGTGGCCGACAATACGCTGCATCCTTTTGGTGGCTATGGCGGCGCGATGGCAGTGCTTGATTGTCTGCTGACCCATCTGGTCGATGCCGGAGGAGAGGCGGCGCAGGACAGGTTCCGCACCTACGAGACCCTGCGGGAAGACACCGGCGCCTATTGGCGCGGCGGAAAATTGCCAAAGGTCCCGAAATAGCCCGCTTCAGAGCCTGATCGGCCGGTCAGAGCCGCAGGTCGGACTGGTCCGGCGTCAGCACATACTTCAGATCGTACAGCAGCGCATGGTCCCGACCCAAGGCCCGGATCTGCGCGGCCCCCATATCGCGGAATTCCTGATGGGCCACCGCCAGAACCAAACCGTCATAGGCCCCTGGCTGCGGAGTTGTCACCAGATTGACGCCGTATTCCTGCCGCGCCTCATCTGGATCGGCATGGGGGTCATGCACATCCACCATCAGACCGTATTCCTCAAGGCAGCGCACCACATCAATAACCCGTGTATTGCGCAGATCGGGGCAGTTTTCCTTGAAGGTCAACCCCATCACAAGGACCCGCGCATCGGCAATGGCCATCTTGCGTTTCAGCATGGATTTGACCATCTGGCTCGCCACATAGGCTCCCATGCCGTCATTCAGCCGCCGCCCTGCCAACAGGATCTCGGGGTGATAGCCCAGCTGCTCTGCCTTGTGGGTCAGGTAATAGGGGTCGACCCCAATACAATGGCCCCCGACCAGACCCGGACGAAAGTTAAGGAAGTTCCACTTGGTTCCGGCAGCACGCAGCACTGCTTCGGTATCAATATCCATGCGGTTGAAAATCTTGGCCAGCTCATTGATCAGAGCGATGTTGATATCGCGCTGGCTGTTCTCGATCACCTTGGCCGCTTCGGCGACGCGGATGCTCTCGGCCTGGTGGGTGCCCGCCGTCACGATCTCACGGTAGAGCGCATCGACACGCGCCGCAATTTCAGGCGTTGAGCCGGAGGTCACCTTGACGATATCCGGCAGACGCCGCGTCTTATCGCCGGGATTGATCCGCTCGGGGCTGTAGCCTGCAAAGAAATCGCGATTGAATGTCAGCCCGGACACGCGCTCCAGAACCGGGACGCAGTCCTCCTCGGTGGCGCCGGGATAGACCGTGGATTCATAGATCACCAGATCGCCGGGTTTGAGCACGCCACCAACCGTTTCTGACGCCCGCAGCAATGGCGTCAGATCCGGGCGACGGCTGCTGTCGATCGGTGTTGGAACGGTGACGATAAAGATCGTGCAATCGGCAATCTCTGCCGGGTCGCTGGTCAATGTCAGATGCGACGCAGCCGCCAGCGCCTCGGCGCTTATCTCGCGGGTATTGTCCTGCCCTGAGCGCAGCGCCGCAATCCGGTCGTCGCTGATGTCAAAGCCCACTACCGGGCGCGATCGGCCAAATTCCACCGCCAGCGGCAGACCGACATAGCCAAGCCCGATCACGCAAATCCGTTCTGTCCCGCTCATACCGCCGCCTCAATGGTCTTTGTCTGCCCGATTGCCTTTCATAAGGGGCGGCGGCGCCAGGTTTCAACCTCATCTGGCCAGATACCTCCCGAAACCGGGAGAGATCCACTCTTTGGGCCAGTTCAGAAGCGCAGCGACAGGCAGGACATGCCGCCATCCAGCTTGGCGCACTCGGTATTGCTGATCTGAACAACCTCATAGCCTTCGCGATCCAGCATCTCGGCGGTGCGCGGGAAACCTGCCGCCATGATCACTAGGTTGTTGTAGCGGATGGCATTGGCCGCAGCCTCTTCGCCCTCGGCGACATGCAGCACGCGGTAGCCTTCAAAACAGCCCGATGCGTCCAGCCGTTTGGTGGCAAGGATGGTCTCACCATCCATCAGCGAACAGTCGGTCTTGAAATGCAGCACGCCCTCTGGCGTGAAAACCTCGCGCAGGCAGTGGCCCCAGTCAGACACGATCTCTGCCAGTTCCGCCACGCCGACCGCATCGGTCCGCGCTGAACGACCGACAAGGATTTCGCGGTCCGTCACAAGAATGTCGCCGCCTTCGATAAAGCCGGGACCGTTGATTTCGCGCAGCTCGCTGTAGCATTGCCGCAGGGTCGGTGCCATCTCGGCCACCTCCCCCAGACGCGACGGCGCGCCGGGGCGCATCAGAACCGCGCCCTTGGGCAGGCAGAGGGCGGTGTCCTCGACAAACACCGCATCGGGAAAGGCCTCAAGCGGCGGCAGCTCGATCACCTCGGCGCCCGTGCTTTTCAGTGCGGCAACATAATCGGCATGAGCGGCCAGCATCCGGTCCAGATCGGGCGTGCCTATATCCTCGGCCCGCAGGCCGTCGGTGATACTGGACGCGGGACGGCGGGTGATGGCGCGGGAGAATTCATATGTTGGGTTTGTCATGTCTCAGTCCTTTGTAGCCTGTGTCGGCACGTATTTGGGCGTGATGATCTCAATGATGCTGGGGCCTGCCTGCGCGGCGCGGTCTTTGATGGCCGCGGCAACCTCTTGCGGATCGGCGGAAACCGCCCGATGCAAGATCCCGAAGGACCGCGCCGCCGCAGCGAAATCCGGCGGTGTCGGATCACAGCCCACCACAGCCACGCCCACCTCCTGCATTGACCGGGCAATTTCCTGATAGCCGTGGTTGTTCCAGACGATGAACGTGATCGGCAAGGCTTCATCCACGGCTGTCATGATCTCGGGCAGGGAAAACTGCGCGCCACCATCGCCGACGATACAGATAACCGGCGTCTGCGGTGCCGCAACGGCGGCGCCGATCGCGGCCGGAATGCCATAACCAAGCGCACCATAGCCGGTGGCCGCATTGAACCAGCCCCCTGGGCGGTCATGATCGTAGTAGAGATTGCCCGCATAGATCGGTTGCGCAGAATCGCCAACGATGATTGCCCCCGGAACTGCTGCGCGCAGCGCATTCAGCACCTCGACCTGCGCGCGGTAACCCTCGCCGATTTCCTCCCAGGCTGCCGCGCGGGTCAGACCCGCCTGTGTGAGGCCCCAGTCGCCGGAGGGGCTGGCAACTGACGGCAGATCGGCGAGAACCGCAGAAAAAACGTCCGCCACATCCGCATGGATCGCCAGCTCAGCCGGGTGTCGGGCCAGCTGCTCAGCGCAGAGATCAACCCGGATCAACCCCGGCATCTGTGGCATCACTCCGGTGGCATACATATCGTAATCGGTCGGCCCCAGCTCGGTTCCCAGCGCCAACACCAAATCCGCCGTCTCGATCAGCCCCCGCACCGAGGCGAGGCTGGGGCTTGCGGGCACCGACAGCGGATGATCAAACAGCACCCCACGCGCATTAACGGTCTGGATCACCGGCGCGCCCAGATGCTGCGCCAGCTGGCGCAACTGATCGGCGCAGAACCGCGCGCCTCCGCCTGCCAGGATCACCGGGCGCTGTGCTGTCGACAGGCGCTGCTTGATTGCGGCCAGATCCGCGGCGGACGGCCCTGCCCTGTTCACATCAGTTGCCGACGACTGGCCGGTTTGGACCGCCGCCGCCCCTGCAACATCCAGCGGAACCTGCAGATGGGTCGGACCCGGGCGTGACAACGCGCTGCCGTCAACCGGTGCAAAAACCTGATCGAGCGCCCGCGCCAGACCCTCCGGCGCCGCCACATGCTCGGACCTCAGCGCAACCAGCTGCGCCAGCGCATGTTGATCCGGCAGCTCGTGCAGATGGCCCAGCCCCTGACCGAGAGAGCCGCTCGCGTTGACCCCGGATATCACCAGCATCGGCACCGAATCCGCCCGCGCCTGCGCCATCGGCGTCAGCGTATTGGTCAGCCCCGGTCCGGTGATCACAAAGGCCACACCCGGTCGGCCGGAAACCCGCGCATAGCCATCGGCCATGAACCCGGCCCCCTGCTCGTGACGCGGTGTGATATGGCGCAGGTCCGAGAGCGCCAGCCCACGGTAAAGCTCTACCGTATGCACACCGGGAATGCCGAAAACATGGCGCACGCCCCGTGTTGCCAGCGCCTCAACCAGCGCTTCGCCGACGGTGTGCGGTGCCGCGTCTTGGGCGGGCCTGCTCATGCCACCTCCGCCGATCGCTGGCTGGCATGATCGACGATCCGCGTCAGCGCGCGGTCAAATGCCTCATCCTCAATCGTCAACGCCACCCGGACCCAGCTCCGCAGACTGTCACCAAAAGAGGATCCCGGCATCACCGCAACCCCACCCCGTCTGAGCAGATCCTGCGCATAGGCATCGCCATCCATACCGGTGGCCGAGACGTCAATCATCGCAAACATACCTGCCTGCGGGCTGTGAACCTGCAATGCCGTGTCGCGGTGCAGCCGCTCTGCCAGTTTCGCCGCACGTATGGCAAATCGCCTGCGCATCCCCGCCGCCACCGGTGATCCGTCGCGCACGGCCTGCTCGGTCATATCCGCGATGAAGGGCTGGTTACCAAACAGCATTGTTTCCGACAGCGGCAGCAAGCCGTCGCAGAAGGCTTTACTGGCAATGCACCAGCCACTGCGGAATCCGGGTGCGGCATGGGATTTGGAAATCGAGGAGACAACGATCACCCGCTCCGAGAAGGCCGCCCGCGCCAGCGGCGAGACAAACTCCGCCGCTTCAAACACCAGCTGTTCGTAGACCTCATCAGAGATGATCCATAGATCATGCGCCTCGGCCAGTCGTCCAATCGCATCAAGGTCCTCAACAGTCAGAATTGACCCGGTCGGATTATGCGGTGTCGTCAGCAGAATAGCGCGACTGCGCGGCGTGATTTTCTCGGCGATATCATCGGCCTGCATCCGAAAACCATGCTCGGCCCGAAGCGCTACGGGCACCATATCGGCACCGCTTGCCCGGATTACTCCTTCGTAGGTGGCATACATCGGATCGCCGACCAGAACCTCGTCCCCGTGCTGGGCCACACCCATCAGCACCGCATAAAGCGCGGTCTGCGTGCCGGGAAAACACAGGACGTTGTCCGGCCCTATAGGCCGCCCCGTGCTGGCGCTATAACGCGCAGCGAGCGCCTGGCGCAGGTTGGCTTCACCACGACCGTCCGAATAACCGGTCCGGCCAGACACCATCGCAGTGCTGGCGGTACGCATCAGCACATCCGGGGGTGGCACGTCAGGTTCGCCGATCGTCATTTCGATGATATCGGCCCCCGCGGCGATCATCTCCCGCGCGGTCAGATGCACAGCCCATTTGGCCCCGCCAAGCCCCGCAAGCCGCTTGGTCACATCGGTCATTCTCATGGCTCTTCCGCCTTATGCTGCAAATTCAGTCCCAGAATTGCGCTGACGGATTCCAATCCGATGGCAGGCAATTCCCCCTCGTCAAAGGCCTCCGGCAAGGCACCGCCCTCCATCCATAGCCCGTCGATCACCGCGTTGCAGGCCACCGCAAGATGATGCAGCCGCGCCGTATCCACCGGCCGCCCTGCCTCGTCCAGTGCGGCGGCGATCAGCTCGCCCAGCTTGTCGCGGAAATAATCATAGGTGCGCTGGTGGATCTGCCGCATGTCGGGATCCTGCTGCACCTTGTTCAAAAACCCCGCCCAAAGCGCCACGGCGGTCGGCTCGACAACGGGCGGGCGCAGTGAGGACACGACGAACCCCGCCAAACGCGACCGGGCGTCGCCTTCGATCCCGGCGATCGGCGCATAGGTGAGATCGCTGATGGTGACCATATGGTGTTCATAGGCCGCGGTCATCAGCTCTTCCTTGGAGGAGAAATAGTGTCGGATCAGCCCCTGGGTCACATTCGCCCGCTCGGCTATGTCGCGCACGGTGGCACCGCGCACGCCTTTTTCGGCCACCAGCTCCAGCGTTGCGGCAATCAGCGCGTCCTTGCGCTCCTCCGCGGTCGCACGCTTAAACTTCCGGCGTTCACCTGACACGGGCTCTCCAAGGGCTGAGTGGTTGCTGGGATTCAGTAATTATACACTTGCATAATTACGCCAAGTCAGCCTTACTACAAGCCGAAATATGAGGACAATAGAAAATGCCCGATCCGGCTGCCGCTGGCCCTGCCCCGCATTCAACAGCCCCAGTCCCCGCGTCGGAGGCCGGTGCCGCGAACATCCGGGCCGCGGAACGGACCGAGGCGATCCGGGTGAGCGACCTGCACAAATCCTTTGGGTCTCTGGAGGTCTTGAAGGGTGTCTCCCTGACCGCCCGACAGGGCGATGTGGTGGCAATTATCGGCGGCAGCGGGTCCGGCAAATCCACTATGCTGCGCTGTATCAATTTTCTGGAAACCCCCAATTCCGGCGAAATCGTCATCGCGGGCGAAACCATCGCCATGCGCCCCGATGGAAGCCCCGCCGACCGCCGCCAGATCGAACGTATCCGCACCCGGCTGGCGATGGTCTTTCAGCAGTTCAACCTGTGGACCCATCGCACACTGCTGGAAAACGTGATCGAAGTGCCGGTTCATGTGCTGAAAGTGCCCCGGTCGCAGGCCATCACCCGCGCCCATGAGCTGCTCGCCCGCGTCGGGCTTGGTGACAAGGCGGATGCCTTTCCCGCTTTTCTGTCCGGCGGCCAGCAGCAGCGCGCCGCCATCGCCCGCGCCCTTGCCGTGGATCCCAGCGTGATGCTGTTTGACGAGCCGACATCCGCATTGGACCCCGAATTGGTGGGCGAAGTGCTGACGGTCATCCGCGATCTGGCGGCCGAAGGGCGCACCATGCTGCTGGTCACCCATGAGATGAAGTTCGCCCGCGAGGTTGCCAACCATGTTGTCTATCTCTTTGAGGGCCGCATCGAAGAGCAGGGCCCGCCGGCCGAAGTCTTCGGCAATCCAAAGTCGGAGCGGCTCAAACAGTTCCTCAGCTCAGTCGGATGATTTCGCCATTCGAACAAACAAATAACAAAACAGGGAGACAGTCATGTCCATGAAATCAAACCTCAAACGCACAGCTCTTGCTGCGACTCTGCTGGCGGCTAGCGGGGCAATTGCCCAGGCCGAACCGGTGAAGATCGGTGTCGCCGCAGAACCCTATCCGCCTTTTGCCTCGCTGGATTCATCCGGCCAGTGGGTGGGCTGGGAAATCGACATTATCAATGCCGTCTGCGCTGCCGCCGAACTGGACTGCGTGATCACGCCGGTTGCCTGGGATGGCATCATACCCTCCCTCACCGGCCAGCAGATCGACGCCATCATGGCCTCCATGTCGATCACCGAAGAGCGGTTGAAAACAATTGATTTCTCCGACCCCTACTACAACACCCCGGCGGTGATTGTCGCCGACAAATCCATGGACATCGAGCCGACCCCGGACTCGCTGGCGGGCAAGGTGATCGGCATTCAGGCCTCTACAATTCACCAGACCTATGCGCAGGAATACTTCAAAGATTCCGAACTGCGCGTCTACCAGACCCAGGACGAGGCCAATCAGGATCTGTTTGCCGGCCGTATCGACGCCACCCAGGCCGATAGCATCGCCATGGCCGATTTTGTCGGCTCGGACGCGGGCAGCTGCTGTGAGATCAAGGGCGCGGTGGCCAATGACGAGGCGATCCTCGGCAAAGGCGTCGGCGCGGGCGTGCGCAAAGGCGACGCCGATGTTCTGGCAGCCCTGAACAAGGGGATCGCCGCTATCCTGGCCGATGGCACCCATGCCGATATCACCTCGAAGTATTTCACGACCAGCATCTACTCCGAGTAAGGACATAACGTGACCGGACTCCTCGACCTGTTTGGTCTGGCCGAGAGCGCGCAGCTGTTGTCGCTCTCGCCGCCGGGATGGGGGGGCAACCTGTTACGGGGCCTCGCCAATTCGCTTCAGATCGCTTTTGGCGCATTTGGCATGGGGCTGATTATCGGGCTTTTCGGGGCCTATGGAAAACTCTATGGCGGGCCGATCCTGCGGGATCTGCTCGCCATTTACACCACCGTGATCCGCGCCGTTCCCGAACTGGTGCTGATCCTGATCCTCTATTATGTCGGCACCGATCTGATCAACAGGCTGGCCGCCGGCCTCGGCTATGGCCGGGTCGAAATCAGCGGCGTTGTGGCAGGCATCTGGGTGCTTGGCATTGTGCAGGGTGCCTATGCGACCGAAGTCCTGCGCGGCGCCATCAAGGCGGTACCGCCGGGCCAGATTGAGGCCGCCCGGTCATATGGCATGCCTGCTTTCATGACCATGCGCCGGGTTACCATCCCGGCCATGATGAGTTTTGCAACGCCGGGGCTGGCCAACCTGTGGCTGATCGCGACCAAGGATACCGCCCTGCTGGCCATCGTTGGCTTTGCCGAGCTGACCTTGGAAACCCGGCAGGCCGCCAGCAGTACGCGGGCCTATTTCACCTTCTTCCTCGCGGCTGGGGCGCTTTACCTGATGGTAACCCTCTGCTCTGGCGTGATTTTCAACTGGATTGAACGTTGGGCCAGACGTGGGCAGCCCTCCCTGCGGGAGACCCGCCAATGAGTGTGCTGAAACCTCTGATGCAGCCTCACCGGCTTGTCCTCATGGCGCTATTCGCAGGCCTGATTGTCTGGTGCGCGGTTTCCCTGCGCTGGGACTGGATTCCAGCCTATGCGCCGCTCGCGCTCCAAGGGCTCTGGACGACGATCTGGATCCTGGTGGTAACCAGTATCCTCGGATTTGCGCTGGCGGTACCGCTTGGCCTCGCCCAGGCGGTTGGCCCCTGGTATCTGTCGGTTCCCGCACGGGTTTTTTGCACCGTCATTCGCGGCACGCCGCTGCTGTTGCAGATATGGCTGCTCTATTATGGGCTGGGATCGCTGTTCCCGCAGTTCCCGTGGATCCGGTCCAGCGAGCTGTGGCCCTATCTGCGGCAAGCCTGGCCATATGCGGTGCTTGCCCTGACCCTGTCTTATGCAGGCTATGAGGGCGAGGTGATGCGCGGGGCCTTCTCAGGCGTTGCCAAGGGCCAGCTGGAGGCCGCCAAGGCCTACGGTATGCCACGCGGCACCATGTTCCGCCGGATCTGGCTGCCCCAGGCGGTGCGCAACGTCCTGCCAACGCTTGGGGGCGAAACCATCCTTCAGCTGAAGGCGACACCGTTGGTGGCCACGATCACGGTTCTGGACATCTACGCGGTTTCCTCGCGGGTGCGGTCTGACACGTTTATCGTCTATGAGCCGCTGCTGCTACTGGCGCTTGTCTACATGGTGATTGCCGGGCTGATCACCCTCGCCTTCAAACGGTTTGAGGACCGGATCCCGCAGCGGCAATAATCACCCGCCCAGCAAGATCAAAGAGCCCCCAGGTGCCGCCTTGGGGGCTTTTCCATGTGCCTGCCGGTCCGGTTCACAGGCACCTAGGACAGGATGGTCAGCTGCTCCACATCCCCATCGATATCGTAACAGGCCGCCAGCAGCCGCTCCTGCAGATGTGAGGTGACGTAATTTCCGTGAAACCGGCTTGGCGCGCGTAGGATCAGACGGCCCCCTGCCCTGCTCTCCCGCGTCAGCGCCTGGATCCAGGCAGCGTAAATGGCCGGGTCCTCCTGGTGCAACACCGCCTTCGCGAGGCTCCACTCGCTGCCGTCGCTGATATCAGGTGCGGGCGCGGTTGTGCCGGTCATCAGCGGCACCACGTTTTTCTCCGGCTCATCGCTGCCACGCATCCGGTGATCGAAATCTGGTCCGACAGCGGCCCAGCAGCTGCGGGTGTCGTCTAGGATCCGCTCCAGATCAAAACCGTATTCCGTTACCCGCCCCCGCGCGCCCTGCCGTTTCACCACCAACCAGCCGAGTGCGCGCAGCTTGGCCATCTCGCGTTTCACCGTGCGTTCGTCGACGGACCACATGCGGGCAATCTCGCGCTGGCCGACTGCCAGCTCATTGCGTTGCCAGTTGTAGCGCGCGGTCATCAGCGTCATGAACCGCAGAACCAGTCGCTGCGGCCCCTTCTCCAGAGATAGGGCATAGGTCCCCATTGCGGTGAGGATATCGTATTTCAGTGCCGCGGCCTGACGCCCGACGGGTTTGCTGGCAAGCATGGCTGCCCTCTTGTCTCCATCCGATGGTGGATGGCTGCCTCTGTCGTCTCATGTTTGCCACGAGATCCTGTTGGGTTCATTGTCGGACCGGGTGGCCCGTGGGTTGCGCTGCGTCGCAACTCTGGGTCCTTTCGATCCGAACTCAACGTTCTTTGGTTGGTTTATCTGATTTGCGTCCAGCGATACGATTCTGTCAAGAGCGCTGTTGCCCGAGGGGCTGTTCCAATTCCATTTTTGAATCAAAAATAGGTATTCATGGTATTGGGTGACAGGTAGGCTGTCCCCTATTGATCGAAAAATGTCCCCCAATATGCAGGGGCAGCTCTGGGCGCGTCCCCCTATATCAGGGTCGAGTATCCAGAAAACCCGTCAGCGGCGCAGGAGCCCGACCGAATCGCAATCGCCCGATAAACAAAGGGTAATGCCGCCTATTCCTGTCGACGTCCCCACGGGGACAGGACGCTTATTCCTACGATAATAGGTTTTGCGTTTTTTGCAAATTCGGCGTAAACGAGTTTCTAGGTAGAAAAAGCGTCCGCTTGGTGAATAAGGCCGCACTACAGAGATCGAGGAGCAGAG